>NZ_CEEDOX010000021.1:0-83087 GCF_979256535.1 Methylobacterium sp. AC690
GGAGACGGGGCGGGACCGGGTCCACCCGCTCCGCGCCCCGTCTCCTGCGCGGGGGACGCGCGCCTCAGGACGCGCGCCTCAGTACACGTCGGCCTGGTAGCGGCCGGTCTTCTTGAGGTGGGCGAGGTAGGCCACGGCCTCGTCGGGGTTCTTGCCCCCGAACTGGCCGGCGACGTCGATGATCGCCCGCTCCACGTCCTTGGCCATGCGCTTGGCGTCGCCGCAGACGTAGAAATGCGCGCCGCCCTCGAGCCACTTCCAGAGTTCCGCGCCGTTCTCGCGCATGCGGTCCTGGACGTAGGTCTTCTCGGTGCCGTCGCGGGACCAGGCCAGCGACAGGCGGGTGAGCACCTTGCGGTCCTTCAGGGCGTTGAGCTCGTCCTTGTAGAAGAAGTCGGAGGCCTGCTTCTGGTGGCCGTAGAACAGCCAGTTGCGGCCGGGCGCCTGCGTGGCGTCGCGCTCGCGCAGGAAGGCGCGGAACGGTGCGATGCCGGTGCCGGGCCCGACCATGACGACGTCCTTCGACAGGTCCTCCGGCAGGGCGAAGCCGTGCGCCTTCTGCAGGTAGACCTTCACCGTCATGCCCTCGGGGATGCGCTCGCCGAGATGGGTCGAGGCGACGCCGAGGCGCAGGCGCGAGCGGTGGCTGTAGCGCACCGCGTCGACGGTGAGCGAGACCCGGCCCGGATCGGCCTTCGGCGAGGACGAGATCGAGTAGAGCCGCGGCTGCAGCTCGTCGAGCGCCTCCAGGAACACCTCCGCGTCGGGGCGCGCCCCGGGGAACTTGTGGAGCGCGCCCAGCACGTCGAGATGGGCGGCGTCGCCGTCCGGGTCCTCGCCCGCGGCGAGCGCCTGCGCCTTCCGGCGGGCCTCGCCCGAGGTGAGCAGCGAGAGGAGCTGGTAGAGCCCGTCCGGCGCGCCGCCCAGGGCGTAGTCGGTCAGCAGCCGGTCGCGCAGGGTCCTGCCGCCGATCCTGCGCTCGGGCCGGGCGCCGAGCTCGGCGATCACCGCGTCCACCAGGGCCGGGGCGTTGGCGGGAAACAGCCCGAGGGAATCGCCGACCACGTAGTCGATCGGCGTGCCGGTGAGATCGATCTCGACGTGCCAGGTCTCCTTCTCGCCGCCCGGCGCGTTGAGGCGCGTGCGCGAGACGAAGGTCGCCTCCACGGGGTTCTCCCGGCAGAAGCCGAGGGGGCCGAGCGCGGGGGCGGCCTTAGGCGCGGCGTCCTCGGCCTTCTTCGGCGCGGCGCCGCCGGCGGCACCGAACTCCTCCTCGAGCTTCTTCAGCATCCGGAGCGTGTCCTTGCCGCCGGGCTGGCAGAGGTTCAGGCGCTCCTCGTTCCTGAGGAAGATCGCGTTGGCGTAGTCGGCGCAGTTGTAGCCGCACTGGCCGCAATCCTGCTGCGCCATGGCGGCCATCAGCTTCTGCGCCTCCGGCCGTTCCTTGGCCATCTCCATCCGCTCGGGCAGCGGCAGGGAGGGGTCGTGCCAGGGGGCATCGTCGTTGTCGGCGAGCGCCGGCCCGCCGGCCGGCGCGTCGCCCGGCGCCAGGGCCGTGGCGCCCTCGACCGCGGGGCCGAGGAGAGCGGCGAAGTAGCCCGAGAGCCAGGCACGCTGGTCCGGGTCGAAGGGGGCGGTCTCGGGGATGAGGACCAGGGGGGGCGTGACGTGCTCGCTCATGCGGCGGCCTTCAGGACGGGTTGCTCTTCGGCGATGTTGCGCAGCGACTCGGGGCCGGTGCGGCTGGTGAAGGCCTGGAAGCTCTCGGCGGGGCTCGTCCGCCGGGCGAGGTAGCTGCGCAGCAGCGCCTCGATGCGGGCCGGGCAATCCTCGGCCTTCACGGCCTTCCAGATCTCGGTGCCGATCTTCGGCGCGTCGCCGAAGCCGCCACCGACGACGATGTCGTAGCCCTCGACGGTGTCGCCCTCCTCGGAGACCACGACCTTGGCGCCGATGAGCCCGATGTCGCCGATGTAGTGCTGGGCACAGGAGTGATGGCAGCCGGTGAGGTGGACGTTCACCGGCACGTCGAGCTCCTTGAGGTTCGCCTCGATGGTGTCGGCGATGATCAGGGCGTGGCCCTTGGTGTCGGAGGCGGCGAACTTGCAGCCGCGGCTGCCCGTGCAGGCGACGAGGCCGGCGCGGATGCTGGAGGCCTCCGTGGTGAGCCCGAGGGCGGCGACCCGTGCCCGGACCTCGGCGACCTTGGCATCCGGGACACCGGAGAACAGGAAGTTCTGCCACACGGTCATGCGGATGGCGCCGTCGCCGCATTCCACCGCGATCTTGGCCAGATCCCGCATCTGGTCGGTGGTGAGCTTGCCCACGGGCAGGACCACGCCGATCCAGTTGAGACCGGGCTGCACCTGTGCGTGCACGCCCACATGGGCGAAGCGGTCCATCGCCCCGCGCGGGGCGACGTGGGCGGGATCGACCCGGTCGAGGGTGCGGCCGAGCACCTCCTCGACGGCGGCGAGGTACTTGTCGAAGCCCCAGGCGTCGAGGACGTACTTCATCCGGCTCTTGTTGCGGTTGGTCCGGTCACCGTTCTTGATGAAGACCCGCAGGATGGCGTCGGCGACCCGGTTGCAATCCTCCGGCCTGAGGACCACGCCGGTGTCGCGGGCCAGATCCCGGTGGCCCGAGATGCCGCCCAGCACGAGTCGCATCCACACGCCCGGGGCGACGCTCGCCCCCTCCAGCACCCGCACGGCCTGGAAGCCGATGTCGTTGGTCTCCTCCAGCACCGGCATCACGCCGCCGCCGTCGAAGGCGACGTTGAACTTGCGCGGCAGGCCGAACAGCGAGCGATCGTTGAGGATGTGGTTGTGCCACGACTTGGCCAGCGGGCGGGTGTCGAGCAGCTCCTGCGCGTCGATGCCGGCCACCGGCGAGCCCGTGACGTTGCGGATGTTGTCCGCCCCCGCGCCCCGCGCCGTGAGGCCGAGGTCGATGAGCCCGTCGAGGAAGGGCTGGCCGTGCTCGGGCGTGATTTCGCGGACCTGCAGGTTGGCGCGCGTGGTCACGTGGGCGTAGCCGCCCCCGTGGGCGTCGGCCAGGTCCGCGATGCCGACGAACTGCCAGTGGTGCAGGATGCCGTTGGGGATGCGCAGGCGGCACATGTAGGAATTCTGGGCCGGCGCCACCCAGAACAGGCCGTGGTAGCGCCAGCGGAAATTGTCTTCCGGCTTCGGCGCCTTGCCGGTGGCGGCCTCCGCGATGAGGCGGTTGTGGCCGTCGAAGGGGTTCTCCGCGCGCTTCCACTTCTCCTGCTCGCAGAGCTTGCCCCCGGCCTTGATGGTGGCGTCCTGCGCCTTGACGTGGATCGCGTCCGGGCCGATGGGCTCGGCCGGCGGGGCGGCGCCTGGTGCGGCGGCGAGGCCGCCGGTCATGCGGGCGGCACTGATCCCGGAGGCGAAGCCTTCGAGGTAGCGCTTCTGCTCGGCGTTGAATGCGTCAGCCATGGGTAGCCTCCTCACGCTGCGAGGGGTTGGGATGCGGGCGCGGGGCGCCCGAACAGGAGGTCGTCGCGGTGCTCGGCGATCGAGGCGCCGGTGCGGATCAGCTCCTTGCACCAGCCCTGCTCGGCGATGTCGCCGACGAAGACTGCCCCGAGGAGCCGGTCCTCGGCGACGACGAGCTTGCGGTAGAGGCCGAGGCCGGGATCCGACATCAGCACGGTCTCGGCTCCCTCGGGCGCCTCGATCTGGCCGGCGGAGAACACCGGCAGGCCCGAGACCTTGAGGCTGGTGGAGAGGGCCGTGCCGAGGTAGCTCGCCGCCTCGCCGACGAGGTGGCGGCTCAGGGCCTCGGCCTGCTCGTAGGCGGGCTCGACGAGGCCGTAGACCTGGCCCCGGTGCTCGGCGCATTCGCCCAGCGCGTAGATGCGGGCATCCGACGCCTGCATCCGGTCGTCGACCAGGATGCCGCGCGCGGTCTCGATCCCGGCATTCTGGGCCAGCGCCACGTTGGGCCGCACGCCCACCGACATCACCACGAGGTCGGCCGGCAGCACGGTGCCGTCGGACAGGATCAGGCGCTCGACCCGGCCCTCCCCCTCGACCGACGCGGTGTCGGCCTTGAGCAGCACCTTGACCCCGCGCGCCTCCATGGCCCGCTTCACCAGGCCGGCGGCGGCGTGGTCGAGCTGGCGCTCCATCAGGCGGTCCATGACGTGCAGGAGCGTGGTGTCGACGCCGAGCCGCGCGAGGCCGACGGCGGCCTCCAGGCCGAGGAGCCCGCCGCCGATCACGATGGCGCGCGCGTGCTCCACCGCCGCCTGGCGGATGGCGGCGACGTCCGCGAGGTCGCGGAAGGTGAGGACGCCGGGCAGCTCCATGCCGGGCTTCGGCAGCCGGATCGGCAGGGAGCCCACCGCGAGGACGAGCTTGTCGAAGGGCAGGACGTGGGTCTCGCCCACCATCACGAGGCCGTTCTCGCGGTCGATCTCGGTGACCGGCGCGCCGGTGATGAGGCGGATGCCGTGGGCCTCGTACCAGTCGAGGCCGCGGAAGGCGCAGCCCGCCTCGTCGACCTCGCCTCCCAGCAGGGAGGACAGCAGCACGCGGTTGTAGGCCGCCCGCGGCTCGGCCCCGACGACGCTGACGTCGTACAGGCCCGGCGCCCGCTCGGTCAGGCGCTCCAGGAAGCGCAACGACGCCATGCCGTTGCCGATGACCACCAAACGCTCCTTCATCGCCAGAGCCCGTTCCTCAGGCCGCGATGGCGGGCTTGGCGTGGCGCGCGTAGAGGAATTCGAGCACCTCGGCGCGGGCATGCGTGTAGGTCGCGTCCTCCACCAGATCGAGGCGGCGGCGCGGCCGCTCCAGGTCGACCTCCAGGATCTCGCCCACGGTGGCCGAGGGGCCGTTGGTCATCATCACGATGCGGTCGGAGAGGAGCACCGCCTCGTCGACGTCGTGGGTGATCATGATCACGGCGTTCTTCAGCCGGGCATGGATGTCCATCAGCGAGTCCTGGAGATGGGCGCGGGTGAGCGCGTCCAGGGCCCCGAAGGGCTCGTCGAGGAGCAGCACCTTCGGCTCCATCGCCAGGGCGCGCGCGATGCCGACGCGCTGCTTCATGCCGCCCGAGATCTCGCTCGGGCGCCGGTCGGCGGCGTGGGTCATGTTCACGAGCGACAGGTTGTGGTCGATCCAGGCGTTGCGCTCGGCCTTCGACTTCTTGCCCTTGAAGACCTTGTCGACGGCGAGCGCCACGTTCTCGCGCACGGTGAGCCAGGGCAGCAGCGAGTGGTTCTGGAACACCACGGCCCGGTCGGGGCCGGGGCTGTTCACCTCCTTGCCTTCGAGGAGGACGCCGCCGGTGGAGGCCTTGAGCAGGCCGGCCACGATGTTGAGCACCGTCGACTTGCCGCAGCCCGAATGCCCGATCAGCGAGACGAACTCGCCCTTGTCGATCTTCACGCTGACGTCGCGCAGGACCTCGTTGGTGCGGCCCGCGCGGGTGAAGCTGATGCCGACGTTCTCGATGCTGAGATAGCTCATGGGAATCCCTCCTCAGGCGGTCGCGGTGCCGCGGGTGACCAGGGTGCCGACGAAGGCGACGAAGCGGTCGAGGATGAAGCCGATGACCCCGACATAGACGAGGGCGACGATGATCTCGGAGATGTGGGAGGAGTTCCACGCGTCCCAGATGAAGAAGCCGATGCCGACGCCGCCGATGAGCATCTCGGCCGCCACGATGGCGAGCCAGGACAGGCCGACGCCGATGCGCAGGCCGGTGAAGATGTAGGGGGCCGCCGAGGGCAGCATGATCTTGGCGAAGAACTCCAGCGGGTTCAGGCGCAGCACCGCCGCCACGTTGCGGTAGTCCTGCGGGATGTTCCGGATGCCCACCGCCGTGTTGATGATGATCGGCCAGATCGAGGTGATGAAGATCACGAAGATCGCGCTCGGCTGGCCGTCCCGGAAGGCGGCCAGCGAGAGCGGCAGCCAGGCCAGCGGCGGGATCGTGCGCAGCACCTGGAAGATCGGGTCGAGGCCGCGCATGGCCCATTCCGACTGCCCGATCAGGGTGCCGGTGAGGATGCCCGCGACGGTCGCCAGGGCGAAGCCGAGGGCCACGCGCTGGATGCTGGCGGCGATGTGCCAGAACAGGCCCTTGTCGGTGCCGCCGTTGTCGTAGAACGGGTGGGCGATGATGTCCCAGGCCTCGGTGACGACGCGCGAGGGCGGCGGCAGGCCGGCGCCGGGACGCGAGCACAGCATCTCCCAGATCACCAGGAACGCGATCAGCACCACGACGGGCGGGATCAGGTTTTTGGCCAGGTTCTTCCCGACGCTGTTCAGGGTGGCCATCGTGACCAGGGGCGCCCGCTTCGGCTTGGCCGGCGCGGCGACGCCCGGGCCGGCGGCGATGGTGGGGGTGTTGGCCATCACGCGATCCTCTTGATGCCGAGGCTGGACAGGTAGGCGGCGGGATCGGCCGGATCGAAGACCTTGCCGTCGAAGAAGGTCTCCTTGCCGCGGGAGGTGGAGGCCGGGATCGCGGTGACGCCGAGGGCCTTGGCGGCCTCGCGCCAGAGGTCCTCGCGGTTCACCTTGGCGATCAGCGCCTTGGTGTCGGTCTGCGCGTCGAACTTGCCCCAGCGGATGTCCTCGGTGAGGAACCAGAGGTCGTGCGACTGGTAGGGATACGAGGCGTTGTCGTTCCAGAACTTCATCACGAAGGGGCTGTTCTCGACCACGCGGCCGTCGCCGTAATCGATCGTGCCCTTGATGCGCCCGGCGACGTCCGCCACCGGGACGTTCATCCACTGGCGCTTGGCCGCGATGGCGGCGACCTCGTCCTTGTTCTCCGGCTTGTCGCACCATTGCTGCGCTTCGAGCACGGCCATCAGCAGCGCCCGGGTGGCGTTGGGGTACTTCTCCGTGAAGGAGGCCCGCATGGCGAAGGCCTTCTCCGGGTGGTCCTTCCAGAGCTCGCCCGTGGTGAGCGCGGTGTAGCCGAGGCCCTGCTGCACCAGCTGGGCGTTCCACGGCTCGCCGACGCAGAAGCAGTCCATCGTGCCGACCTTCATGTTCGCCACCATCTGCGGGGGCGGCACGACGATGGTCTCGATATCCTTGTCCGGGTCGATGCCGCCGGCGGCCATCCAGTAGCGGAGCCAGAGGTCGTGGGTGCCGCCCGGGAAGGTCATGGCCGCCTTCACCGATTTGCCGGCGGCCTTCTTCTTCTCGACCGCCGCCTTGAACACCTTCGCGTCCAGGGCGACCTTCTGGTCGAGGTACTCCTTGGCCACCGAGATGCACTGGCCGTTGCTGTTGAGCCGAGCCAGGATGTGCATCGGCACCGGAACGTTGTTCTGCGTCACCCGTCCGGCCGAGATCAGGTAGGGCATCGGCGTCAGGATGTGGGCGCCGTCGATGCCGTTGCCCTCCGAGCCGAGCACGAGGTTGTCGCGGGTGGTGCCCCAGGAGGCCTGCTTGAGCACCTCGACGTCGGGCATGCCGTGCTTGGCGAAGAAGCCCTTCTCCTTGGCCACGAAGAGCGGGCTCGCATCGGTGAGGGCGATGAAGCCGAGCTTGGCCCCCTTCACCTCGGGGCCGGCGCCCTGCGCGAAGGCGCCGCCCGGCAGGGCTGTGCGGGCGAGCGCTGCCAGGGACAGGCTCGCGGCAGCGCCCTTCAGCAGATCACGGCGGTTGTTGCGGAAACCGTCAGTCATCGAACCCGACATCCTCGAAAGCAATGAGCATCCGCCAAAGAAAAAACCGCCGACCAAGCACATCCATCGAACGCAAGATCTGCGTTCCGTGGGGGACTCGGGTCAGCGGCTCTGCCGACGGATAAGGCTCGTCATCGTTGGCGAGCCCGCGATGCCCTGCACGGGGCGTGCCAAGTCCGGCCGGCCTGCCGGATCAACGCGCTGCGGTTCCCTTCGGAATCGTTCCAAGCTGTTCGTCGGGCAGGCTTTTCGCGTGGATGCCTCACCGCGCGGCGGCGCGCGCCACGCCCACGGACGCGTCGCAGACCGGCCGGTCCGGGGGTATGCCTGCCGCATCGCGCGCCGCCGACCGCACTGCACAATCCGCGGGCAGTCTGCCGGTGCGGACAGCAGCCCCGTCGCTCAGTCCACCAGCGCCGCCGCGTAGAGGTCGGGCCGGAGGATCGCCCGCGCGCGCTCGGCCAGGGCCGGGTTGGGCACGATCTGCCCGGCGGCCCCCATCTGCTCGAGGATCCAGTCGGCCTGGTCGGGCCGCGGCGGCTCGGCCTCGGCGCCGAACACGACGAAGCGCGCCGCGCGCGACTCGGTCCCGTCCGCATCGCGCACCACGGTGCCGGCCAGGGCCCGGCGGATGAGGCCCGGATCGATCCCGAGATGGCTCGGATGGGCGAGCAGGCTCGCCAACTCGCCCCGGTTCTCGGGGGCCGCGCACCAGCGCCCGGCCCGCCGCACCGCCCGGACCAGGGCGGCGCTCGTCTCCGCCGCATAGGCCGGCAGGGCCAGCACCTTTTCCGGGCAGTCCGGCGCCAGGTCGCAGCCGAGGGCGACGATGCGGCCGTAGCCCTCGGCCACCGCGACGCTGTTCCAGGGACTGCCGGCGCAGAACCCGTCGATCTGACCGGAACGCAGGGCCTGGGCGATCCAGGGCGGCGGGATCACCACCAGCCGGGTGGCGGCGTCGAGGTCGAGCCCCCCGCGGGCGGCGAACATCCGGAGTTGATAGGTGTGGCACGAGAAGGGGTGCACGGTACCCAGCGTCAGGGGCCGACCCTCTGTGACCCGCACGCGTGCGACACGGGAAAACGCGCGTGCAATCGTGTCGAGATCAGGGCCCTCCGGCGCCATCTCGGCCCAGAGCGGGCGTGAGACCGTCACCGCATTGCCGTTGAGGCTGAGCCCGAGGGGCACCACCAAATCGGTCTCCGGCCCGCTGATGCCGAGGGCGCTGGCGACGGCCAGGGGCGCCAGCATGTGGGCACCGTCGAGGTGTCCGAGCGCCAGCTTGTCCCGGAGCGTCGCCCAGGAGGGTTCGCTGACGAGGTCCACCGCCAAGCCCTCGGCGGCGGTGAAGCCCCCTTCCACGGCAGCGATCAGGGGCGCCGCGTCGATGAGCGGCACGTATCCGAGGGCGAGTCTCATCCGGGCAGGCCCCTCATCCCAGGAGATCCGCCGCGGTCACGATGGCGCGGGCGATGTCGGCGATTTTCCGCTTCTCGTTCATGGCCTTGCGTCGCATCGTCCGGTAGGCCTCCTCCTCCGAGAGGCCCTTGGCCGTCATCAGGATGCCCTTGGCCCGCTCGATCAGCTTGCGGTCGGCGAGCTCGCCCCGCGCCTCCGTCAGCTCGCGCTGCAGTCGCGCGAAGGCGTTGAAGCGCAGGATCGCCACGTCGAGGATCGAGCGGATGCGCTGGGGCTGCAGGCCGTCCACCACGTAGGCGGAGATGCCCGCATCCATCGCCGCCTGCATCATCGGGACGTCGGAGCGGTCGACGAACATCGCCACCGGTCGCTCCACGTGCCGGGACAGGCCCGACATCTGCTCGAGGATGTCCCGGCTCGGGCTCTCCAGGTGGATCACGACCACGTCCGGATTCAGGGCCGCCACCCGGGCCGGCAGGTCGGCGGTGTCCGGCAGAACCACGACGCGGGTGAAGCCCGATGCCATGAGTCCCTCCTCGAGGATCGCGGCGCGGGCACGGCTCGGGTCGATCACGGCGACGGTCAGGGTCGGCTCGGTCATCGGTGTCCGGGGACGCGAATCGGGGTTGGGGCGGTCCCGGCAGGTCGCATGCCGGTCGAGGGAATGACAAGGCACATGATGCGGTGGGCGTGGGCGTGGGCGTGCGGACGTCGCCAAACAGGAGGGTGTCACCGGGAAGGCAAGCCGCATGCCCGACGAAACATTACCGTTTGGAGAGGAAACAGCCCAGGTTCCGCCGCAAACGGCCCGGCTAATGGCGCCGGCGATCGGACCGGTTGCTGAATTGCACAGCGAGGTGCTCCGGATGTCAGGCTGCACGCCCCCCGATCAAGCGGCGTTCGAATCGGGTTCCGCGCGTGGCGTGACGCCGCCCCTCCTGCCGACGCTGGCGATGGCGGCGATCCTCGGGGCGGCCTCCTATCTCTGCCAGGAGCCAGCCATCGTGGCACCGGCCTCGGTTCCGGCGACCGCCGTGGCGGCCGCACCGGAGGCCACGGCAGAGACGCCCTTCATCCCGGCACCGCTTGCCTTCCAGGCCCAGTTCCCCCTGGTCATCGTCGCTCAAGCCGAGCCCACCGCCCAGGCTCATAGGACTGGGCCTCGGCCCGCCCGCCTCGCCGCTCCCCGCCGGTTCGAGAATCCGCGCCTTGCAGTCGCCAAGGTTGCGGCGACCGCCGACAAGGCGTCGCAAGGCTCCGACAAGGCGTCGCAAGGCTCCGAGAAGGTGCCGCAGGCCTTTGCGAGGCCGCCGCAGGGACGAGAGAAGGCACTCCCCTTCGTGGCCGAGGCCGAGGTCTCGCATGCGGCGGCCGAGGGGGACGAGGGCGTGCTGCCCGGGATCGGCCTGCCCGACGTGACTTTGCCCGACATCGCCCTGCCCTTCGCGCCGACGATCCGCGCGGTGACCCAGGCGGGCGCCGCTGCCGGCGCCTTCATGGGCGCCAAGACCGCCGCCGCCGGTACCTTCGTGAGCGCCCAGGGGGCGGCCCTCGGCGCGGGGACCGCAACCCTCGGTGCCGCCGTCTCCGGCTGGGTCGGGCGCCTGCGTTAAACCCATTCGCAGTGTTGGCCGACCACCAAAAGCACCCCTGACCCTGGACCCTGCCGCGTTCGAAGACTACGTGGTCGCTCAGCGATGCTGCGCGGCCCCGTGACGGTCGACGTCGCGAGGACGAGGACCTGATGGCCGGACGGATCGAGGATTACGCGCTCGTCGGCGATGGCCGCACCGCTGCGCTGATCGCCCGCGACGGCAGCGTCGACTGGCTCTGCTGGCCCCGCTTTGATTCTGCCGCCTGCTTCGCCGCGCTGCTTGGTACCGAGGATCACGGCTACTGGAAGCTCGGTCCTGCGGACGCGGCCACCACGACGCGCCAGTATCGCGAGGGCAGCCTCGTCCTGGAGACCCGGCACGAGACCGGCGCCGGGGTCGTGCGGGTGACCGACTACATGCCCGCCAACGATGGCGCGCACCTCGTCAGGATCGTCGAGGGGCTCGAGGGGGCCGTGCCCATGCGGATGTGCCTTCGCGTTCGCTTCGATTACGGATTGGCGGTGCCCTGGGTCTCGCACAACGAGCTCGGCGATCTCCGCGCGATCTCGGGCCCGCACAAGGTGGTGCTGCGCACCCTCGTGCCGACGTTCGGCCAGGACCAGACCACCGTCTCGGAATTCACGGTGGAAGCCGGGCAGAGCGTGGCCTTCACCCTGAGCTACGGGGCATCCCACGAGGACGACCCGGCGCCGATTCAGCCGCGCAAGGTGCTATTCGAGACCGATCGCTACTGGCGCGACTGGTCCAGCCGCGCGGCCGCCGGTACTCCCTGGGACGCAATCCTGAAGCGGTCGCTGCTGACCCTGAAGGCGCTGATCTACCAGCCCACCGGCGGCATTGTGGCCGCACCCACGACGTCCCTGCCGGAGGATCTCGGCGGCGTGCGCAACTGGGATTACCGGTTCTGCTGGCTGCGCGACTCCACCTTCACCCTGATCGCCCTGATGGATGGCGGCTATCTCGACGAGGCGCGCGCCTGGCGCGATTGGCTGGTGCGCGCCGTGGCCGGCAATCCGGAGCAGGCCCACATCCTCTACGGCATCGCCGGGGAGCGTATGCTGCCCGAGATCGAACTCGACTGGCTCCCGGGCTACGAGAACTCGAAGCCTGTGCGCATCGGCAACGCGGCGGTGGAGCAGTTCCAGCTCGACGTCTACGGCGAGATCTTCGACGCGCTCTACCAGGCGCGCCAGCGCGGCCTTCAGGGTGACGCGGATGGCTGGCGGGTCGGCGAGGCGCTGCTGCGCCACCTGGAGAAGGTCTGGTGCACACCCGACGAAGGCATCTGGGAGGTGCGCGGCGGGCGTCGCCATTTCGTGCATTCGAAGGTGATGGCCTGGGTCGCCTTCGACCGGGCTATCCGTTCCTTCGAGGAGGCCGAGACCCGCGAACAGGACGAGATCCGCACCACCGGCATCAGTCATCGGCCCAAGCAGGCCCGCGAGGTCCCGGTGGCGCGCTGGCGCGAGATCCGCGACCAGATCCACGCCGAGGTCTGTGCCAAGGGTTTCGATCCGGAGTTGAACAGCTTCGTGCAGTCCTACGGCTCGAAGCGCCTCGACGCGAGCCTTCTTCTCATCGCCCATATGGGCTTCCTGCCCCAGGACGACCCGCGGGTGGTCGGCACCGTGGAGGCCATCGGGCGTACCTTGATGCGTGACGGCTTCGTGCTGCGCTACGACACCGAGAACCAGACGACCGACGGGCTGCCCGGCGACGAGGGCGCGTTCTTGCCCTGCTCGTTCTGGTACGCCGACAACCTCATCGGCCTCGGGCGCTGCGGAGAGGCGCGTGCGCTGATCGAGAGGCTGATCGGCGTCTGCAACGATGTCGGATTGGTGGCGGAGGAGTATGATGTGAAGGCCCGGCGCCTCGTAGGGAACTTCCCGCAGGCTTTCAGCCACGTCACGCTGGTGAACACCATTCTCAACTACAGCCGGGCCAAGGGGCCGGCCAGGGAGCGGAGCAGCGGTTCCGCGCAAGCCAAATCCCCGGGTGCGACCCCGCCCGCACCCCAACGGTGCGACGCCTGAGCGTTTCGGACGCTCAAGGCGAACAAGCCCACAGATGAAGGACGACGAGAGATGAGCGGAGCAGAGACCAAGCCGAACGCGGCCCCGAGCGAGCTCGACAAGCTCAGCATCGACACGCTTCGGACGCTCGCGATCGACGCGGTGCAGAAGGCCAATTCCGGTCATGCCGGCGCCCCGATGGCGCTGGCACCGGTGGCCTACACCCTCTGGAACCACTACCTGCGCTATGACCCGGCGCACCCGCACTGGCCCAACCGCGACCGCTTCGTCCTCTCGGCCGGCCACGCCTCGATGCTGCTCTACGGCCTGATCCATCTCGCGGGCGTGACCGAGAAGGACGGCGGGAATGCCCCGGCCCTCACCATCGACGACCTCAAGAACTTCCGCCAGCTCGACAGCCGGACCCCCGGCCACCCCGAATATCACTTCACCACCGGCGCCGAGACCACCACCGGCCCCCTTGGCCAGGGTGTGGCGAACTCCGTCGGCATGGCGATGGGGGGGCGGTTCCTCGGCGAGCGCCTGAATCGGCCCGATCTGCCGCTGTTCGACTACAACGTCTACGCCATCTGCTCGGACGGAGACCTGATGGAGGGGGTCGCCGCAGAGGCCGCTTCCATCGCCGGGCACCTGCGCCTGTCGAACCTGTGCTGGATCTACGACAACAACACCATCACGATCGAGGGCCACACCGAACTCGCCTTCTCCGAGGAGGTCGCGGCCCGCTTCCTCGCCTATGGCTGGCAGGTCCTGCGCGTGGCCGACGCCAACGACGTCCATGCGGTCTCGTCCGCCCTGGAGACCTTCCTGCAGTCCAGCGACCGACCGACGCTGATCGTCGTCAACTCGATCATCGGTTACGGCGCGCCCAAGAAGCAGAACACCGCCAAGGCCCACTCGGACCCGCTCGGCGAGGACGAGGTCAAGGGCGCCAAGCGCGCCTATGGCTGGCCGGAGGACGCGCAGTTCCTGGTGCCCGACGGGGTCTACGACACCTTCCGCAACGGCATCGGCAAGCGGGGTGCCGAGCTCTACGCCACTTGGGAGGGCTTCTTCCACGAAGCCAAGGCCGCGGACCCGGTGCACGCCGAGGAACTCGATGCCTATCTCGAGGGCCGGTTGCCGGCCGGCTGGGACAAGGACATCCCGGTCTTCGACGCGGATGCCAAGGGTCTCGCCACCCGCGAGTCCTCCGGGAAAGTGCTGAATGCCATCGCGCAGCACGTGCCGTTCATGCTCGGCGGCTCGGCCGACCTCGCGCCGTCCAACAAGACCAATCTCACCTTCGAGGGGGCCGGCTCTCTGACACCCTTCGAGCCCGGTGGTCGCAACATCCACTTCGGCGTGCGCGAGCACGCGATGGGCTCGATCGTGAACGGCCTCGGCCTCGTGGGCCTGCGCGCTTACGGCGCCACCTTCCTGGTCTTCGCCGACTACATGCGTCCGCCGATCCGCCTTGCAGCATTGATGGAGGTGCCGGTCTTCCACGTCTTCACGCACGATTCGATCGGTGTCGGCGAGGATGGCCCCACCCACCAGCCGGTCGAGCAGCTGCTGACGCTGCGGGCGATCCCGGGCCTCGTGACCCTGCGCCCGGCGGATGCCAACGAGGTTGCGGAGGCCTATCGGGTCATCATGAGTCTGAAGGACCAGCCGGCGGTGCTGGCGCTCAGCCGCCAGCCGCTCCCGACCCTGGATCGGTCGAAGTATGCTGCCGCCTCCGGCACCGCCAAGGGTGCCTACGTGCTCGCCGATTGCGCGGGAACCCCGGAGGTCATCTTCATCGGTACGGGCTCGGAGGTGCAGCTCTGCGTCTCGGCCTACGAGGCCCTGACGGCCGAGGGCGTCAAGGCCCGCGTCGTCTCGATGCCGTCCTGGGACCTCTTCGAGCGGCAGGATGAAGGCTATCGCAACAGTGTACTCATTCCCGAGGTGCTGGCCCGCGTCGCCGTCGAGCAGGGCTCGGTGATCGGCTGGGACCGCTACGCGGGTTCGGCGGGCACGATCATCGGCATGCACACCTTCGGCTCCTCGGCGCCGCTCAAGGACCTGCAGACGAAGTTCGGCTTCACCCCCGAGAAGGTTCTTCAAGCAGCGCGCGATCAGATCGCCCGGCACAGGAAATAGGCTGCGCGACCGCTCTCCCTCCTCCTCTGGGGGAGGGCCACCGGCTGGGCCGGTGCCGCCAGCCGCAGCAGCCGGAGCGTGCCCGGCCACCCTACCCTCCTCTCCTCCCTTTCGTCGGGGGGAGATGTGCATAACCGGTGATGGATGTCGGCGACGTGGCTCCCCGCCCGGCGCCCGGACGACGAGGAGTTTCCCATGAACCCGCTCAAGGCTCTCTTCCCCGAACAGGGTCAGGCCGTGTGGCTCGATTTCGTCGCCCGCGGCTTCGTTGCGCAGGGCAAGCTGAAGGCGTTGGTGGACGAGGACGGCCTGCGCGGCGTCACCTCGAACCCCTCGATCTTCGAAAAGGCCATCGGCGGCTCGTCGGAATACGATGACGCCTTAAAATCCGTGATGGACCAAGGCGATGCCCGCGTCATCGACCTCTACGAAGGCTGCGCAGTGGCCGACATCCAGGCTGCCGCCGACGTGCTGCGTCCGGTCTACGACGGATCCGACGGAGCCGACGGTTACGTCAGCCTGGAGGTCTCGCCCTATCTCGCCCTCGATACCGAGGAGACCCTCGCTGAGGCTCGCCGCCTCCACAAGATGGTGGCCCGAGACAACCTGATGGTGAAGGTGCCGGCGACGCGCGAGGGTATCCCGGCGATCCAGGCCCTGACCGCGGACGGCATCAGCATCAACGTCACGCTGCTGTTCTCGGTCGGCACCTACGAGGCGGTGGCCCGCGCCTTCATCGCGGGCTTGGAGGCCTTCGCGGCCAAAGGCGGTGATGTGTCGAAGGTCGCCAGCGTCGCGAGCTTCTTCATCAGCCGGATCGATGTCGCGGTGGACAAAGCCCTGGACGAGGCCGGTGGCTTCGACGACCTCAAGGGCAAGGTCGCCATCGCCAATGCCAAGCTCGCCTATCAGCGCTACAGGGCCATCCACGCCGAGCCGCAATGGCAGGCCCTCGCGCGAAAGGGTGCCAAGGCGCAGCGCCTGCTCTGGGCCTCCACGGGCGTGAAGAACAAGGCCTATTCCGACGTGCTCTACGTCGAGGAACTGATCGGTCCCGACACCGTCAACACCATGCCGCCGGCCACCATGGACGCGTTCCGCGATCACGGCACCGTCAAGGCTGGCATCGAGAGCGACGTTGCGGGCGCGCAAGCCGTGATGGCGCGCCTCGCCGAGGCCGGGATCAACATCGAGACGGTCTCCGACACCCTGGTCGACGAGGGCGTGCAGCTCTTCATCGATGCCGCCGACAAGCTCCTCGGCGCGGTGGCCACCAAGCGCATCGACTTCCTGGGGCCGAAGCTCGACGCCCAGACCCTGGTGCTCGGCGACTCTCTGGGTGCCGTTGCCAAGAAGGCGGTCGAGGAATGGCGCGCGTCCGGCAAGATCCGTCGACTCTGGGCGCACGACAAGACGGTGTGGAGCGGGGCCGACGAGGACCGCTGGCTCGGCTGGCTGCGCATCGTCGAGGACGAGCTCGAGCATGTCGCCGACTACGAGGCCTTCGCCGAGGACGTGCGGGCGGGTGGCTTCAGTGACGTCGTCGTACTCGGAATGGGCGGCTCGAGCCTTGGCCCGGAAGTGCTCGCCGAGACCTACGGCAGCCACGAGGGCTTCCCCCAGCTGCGGATCCTCGACTCCACCGATCCGGATCAGGTCCGCGAGACGGAGGCCGCGATCAGCCTGCCGACCACGCTGTTCATCGTCGCGAGCAAGTCGGGCTCGACCCTCGAGCCCAACGTCTTCCGCGACTACTTCCTCGGCCGGATGAAGGAGACGGTGGGTGCCGACAAGGCTGGAGCCCACTTCGTCGCCGTCACCGATCCGGGCTCGGCCATGGAAAAAGCCGCCCAGGCCGATAACTTCCGGAAGATTTTCTACGGTGTGCCGCAGATCGGCGGGCGCTACTCCGTACTCTCGGCGTTCGGCCTCGTGCCGGCGGCAGCCTCGGGCATCGACGTGAAGGCCTTCCTCGACACCGCCCGGATCATGGTCCGCTCCTGCGGCCCTGCCGTGCCGCCTGCCCAGAACCCGGGCGTGCTCCTCGGCACCGCCATGGGAGCGGCGGCGCTGAGCGCTGGGCGCGACAAGGTCACGATCATCGCCTCCCCGGGCATCGACACCTTCGGCGCCTGGGCCGAGCAGCTCATCGCCGAATCCACCGGGAAGGAGGGCAAGGGCCTCATCCCCATCGACGGCGAGCCCGTCGACGTGCCCGCGGTCTACGGCCGTGATCGTTTCTTCGTCTATCTGCGCCTTGATGGCCGTGCCGATCCCCACCAGGATGAGGCGGTGCGCAATCTCGAGCGTGAGGGCCACCCGGTGGCGCATATCACCCTGGCCAACGCGGAACAGCTGCCGCAGGAATTCTTCCGCTTCGAGATCGCCACGGCAGTGGCGGGCGCGATGCTCGGTATCAATCCCTTCGACCAGCCCGATGTCGAGGCGAGCAAGATCGAGACGAAGAAGCTGTTCGACGCGGCCGAGAAGAGCGGCGCCCTGCCGGGCGAGACGCCCCTATTCGCCGACGAGACGATCGCCCTCTACGCAGATGCGGCCAATGCCGGCGCCCTACCCCAGGCCACGCAAGGGCTCGAGGGCGCCATCGCCGCCCATCTTGCGCGGGCGAAGGACGGCGACTACGTCGCGCTCCTCGCCTATGTGGCGCGCAATGCCGGTCACCATGCGATCCTGCAGGAGGCCCGGGTGGCGCTGCGCGATAAGCGCCGCCTCGCAACCTGTCTCGAATTCGGGCCGCGCTTCCTGCACTCCACCGGCCAGGCCTACAAGGGCGGGCCCGATACCGGCGTGTTCCTGCAGATCACTGCCGATCCGTCGGCGGATCTCGCCATTCCCGGGCGCAGCCTCGGGTTCGGCACGGTGGTGGCGGCCCAGGCCCGGGGGGATTTCGCGGTCCTGGCCGAGCGCCGGCGCCGGGCCCTGCGCGTCCATATCAAGGGCGGTCAGGTCGAGGCCGGCCTGAAGCGTATCGCCGCGGCGATACGCGCTGCGCTCTAGCCTCGGCTCTCGGGGACCCCGGCGAGAAACCTAAGGAACCGCCCGCTTCCGACTGGGAGCGGGCGGCTCTTTGCCAAGGGAGCTGATCCGGAGCGGCCGCAGCACCGGGCTACGACGCGAAGCCGTTGTCCCGTCCCCAGATGATCGCCTCGCCGCGGCGATGAATGCCGAGCTTGCGATAGAGCGCGGCCGCGTGGTTGCGCACCGTGTTGGGGGTCAACCCTAAGCGCGTGGCGATGGCGCCGTCGCCGAGGCCCTGGCAGATCAGGCGGAGCACCTCGCCCTCGCGGCGGGTGAGATCGGGCCTGATCGGTGCGGGCTCCGACGAACTCGGATGACGCAGGCTGCCGAGCTTGTCGATCAGGCCGCGGCTGAACCATGAGGTGTCGGCCATCACGGTCTCGATCGCGTCGAACAAGTCGCGCTCGGAGCGCTTGCGATCGCTGATGTCCTGCAGCACCGCGAGCAGACAGGGTTCGTCGCCGATGGTGACGCTCTCGGCCGAGACCAGGCAGTCTAGATCGACCCCCTCCCGGCTCCGCAGGCAGGCCTCGAAGCCGAGAACGCTGCCTTGCGCGGCAAGGTCATGTCCGAAGCGCTCGCGCTGAGCGGCGTTGGCCCAAAGGCCGATCGCGTCGAGTTCGTGCCCCAGCACGGCGTCCTCCGCATGACCGAAGGTCCGTGTAAAGGCATGGTTGATCCCGATCACGGCGAGGCCATCGGCCCGACACAGCAGAGTCGGCACGGGCGTGAGGCGGAATGCGGTGGCGAAGCGCTCCTCGCTGTGGCGCAGGGCCGTCTCGGCCTTCTTGCGCAATTCGAGATCGGCGAAGGTGAAGAGCATGCAGGGCTCGTCGCCCATGTCGATGGGCTGGCCTGCCACGATGACGAAGCGGGTCCCACCGTTGGGCAGACGCAGGCAGGCCTCCATCTGCGGAATCGTCTCGCCCGCGTTGAGGCGTGCGATGGCCAAGTCCCGGCTGCGAGCGTCGTTGAGCACGTCGACCTCGTAGACGCTGCGCCCGATGATGTCCGCGCTGCGATAGCCCGTCATTTCCAGGAAGCCGAGATTGACCTTCACATGGCGCAGGTCCGACAGCCGGCAGATCACGGCCGGTGCGGGGTTGGCGCTGAACGTCTTTTCGAAGCGTTCCTCGGCCTGGAATTGCGACGTGACGTCCGCAAGGATCAGCACGAGGCAATCGGGCTGGCCCGCCGCATCCCGGATGATGAGGCTGCGGATGCGCTGCATCACATCGAAGTCCGGCCTGTCCGTTCGTCGGACATTGACGATGACCTCATCGAAGGTCTCGCCGGCCAGAACGCGCTCGATCGGGGTGCGCGTGATGACGTGGTTGTTGCGGTAGCGCAGGACGAAGGTCTCGCGAAAGGCCGAGACCGTTCCGCCCAGTTCGGCGAGATCGGCCGCTCCGTGCATCGCGAGGGCCGCCGCGTTGGCCCAGGTGATATGCTGATCGGGCTCGATGAGAATTACGCCCTCGGAAAGCCCGGCGATGATTTGGTGCAGCTGGGAACGGTCGACGCCCGTCGTCAAGGGTTTTGGCATCCTGTGTACAGAAGCAGCGCCGGCACCGGAGAGAACGCCCGGGTGCGTCGGCGCTCCTCACGCAAACGAAGCCGTTCGCTCGAGGAACAAACGCAGGAGCGTCCGACTCGTTGCCGAAATGTCCCGGCCCCGGAAGCGTGGCCGCGGCTTTGCATGCAATATTCCTGCTGAATGGGTTAGGCGGGAGATCGCGATGTGCCAAGGTGACGATCCGGGTTGTAGCCACTTTACGGAGCATCGGCGGCGCCTGCTCGGCGACCTCGAACCGGAGCGGCGCGCCTTCCTGAAGAGCGGGTTCGTTGCCTCGGGTGGTGCTGCGGCTCTGATGGCCGGTGGCCTCACGTTGCCTGGTGCGGCCCTGGCCCAGACGAGCGCACAGCATGGTCCGAAGCGGACGGCGCATTACCACCTGCCGGCCACGGCCGAGACTGTGCATTGGGGCTATTTCAGCCGCAGCCTGAAACCGCAGGTCGAGATTGATTCCGGCGACTACGTCACCATCGAGACCCTGACGCACCACGCCAACGACGATGCCGAGCGCATGGTGACCGGCGATCCCGGCGCGGAGAGCGTCTTTCTGTGGACCAGGGAGAAGAAGGGCGTCGCTCGACGCGGGGCCGGGCCGGAGGACACCAAATTCGGACCCGGGGGCGGCCTCGGCGTGCATATCTGTACCGGCCCGGTGGCGATCCGCGGAGCCGAGCCCGGCGATGTCCTCGAGGTCCGCATCCTGGACGTGATGCCCCGCCCCTCGGCCAACCCCACCTTCAAGGGCCGCACCTTCGGCAGCAATGCCGCCGCGAACTGGGGTTACCACTACAAGGACATGATCACCGGAGATCGACCCCGCGAGGTCGTGACGATCTACGAGGTCGATGCCACCGGCGCGCGCGACTGGGCACAGGCGGTCTACAGCTTTCGCTGGCCGGGCGTGACGGACCCGTCCGGTGTCGACCACCCGACCATCGATTATCCAGGCCTGCCGGTGGATCACACCCGCACGAAGCGCAACTTCGATGTGCTCAAGGGCTTCCGCGTGCCGATCCGACCGCATTTCGGCACGATGGGCTTGGCACCCAAGGAAGCCGAGATGGTGAACTCGATTCCGCCGAGCTACACCGGTGGCAACATCGACAACTGGCGCATCGGCAAGGGCGCGACCCTCTACTATCCTGTCGCAGTGCCGGGTGCCCTTTTCTCGGTGGGCGACCCCCATGCGAGCCAGGGCGATTCCGAACTCTGCGGCACTGCCATCGAGTGCTCGCTCACCGGCACCTTCCAGTTCATCCTGCACAAGAAGGCGGATCTTCCCGGTACGGCTCTCGAGACCCTCGATTTTCCGATGATCGAGACGGCCGACGATTGGGTGCTCTCAGGCTTCAGCTATCCAAACTATCTGGCCGATCTCGGGCCCGACGCACAGAACGCGATTTTCGCCAGATCTTCCATCGACCTCGCCATGCGGGATGCATTCCGCAAGATGCGTCAGTTCCTGATGCACGGACACGGACTGACCGAGGACGAAGCGATCTCCCTCATGTCCGTCGCGGTGGATTTCGGCATCACCCAGGTGGTGGATGGGAATTGGGGCGTCCACGCCATCGTGAAGAAATCGATCTTCCCAGTGCGCGCGACCTGATCCGCGGTTGGCACCCGGGTCAGACGCGGCCGGCGCGCAGCGATAAGGGCCAGCGGATGGTCCTCCGCGCGTCGGGGGCGCCCCAGGTCGCGGCCAGGGTCTCCTGAAAGGCCAGGATCGGCCCCCGGCCCAGCGCGGTCTCCAGCGCCCGGGCCGCCGACCAGGTCTCCGTGTAGCCAATCAGGTCGGAAAGTCCCCAGGACTGCGTGATGGCGAGTTCCGGCATCGCGACGGCCGGGAAGGGGAACAGGAGCGTGCGATACCCATCCTCCACATGGCGGCGCTCGGGCGGCCAGTAGGGGCCGAGGGTTTCTCCGTAGAAGCGCTGCATCACGGCATCGAGGGCCGCATCATCGATGTGCAGCACCCCGTAGGTGATGAGGGCCAGGATTGCCCCGGGACGCGCGACCCGCCGGACGTCAGCGTAGAGGGCAGGGAGTTCGAGCCAGTGGGCTGCCTGGGCAACCGTGACGAGGTCGACGCTCGCCGCCGGCAGATTGCTCTGCTCGGCAGGCGCTACGCTGTATACGACGCGGGCATGAGGCCTCGCATGGGCAATCTGCGCGGCACTCGCGTCGGTGGCGACGACGTGCTCGAACCGATCGGCGAGCAGGACCGAGAGTTGTCCAGTGCCGCAGGCGCAATCAAGGGCCAAAGCGCGCGCCGGCGCGGCATCCGCGAGCGCATCGACCAGGGCCCCCGGGTAGGTCGGCCGGTGCGCCGCATACCCGGCCGCCTGGGTCGAAAAATGATCCTTGAAACGCATCGGCGCTGCCAGGCCCTTCCTGCTTGAGGGGCTGCCCCGATCCGCCCGGGCGCAGGTCCGAGTCGCGAGCGCCGCGTTTCGAAGCCGAGAATCCTCAGCCTGCGACCCATGAACGCCCGCGGCTGCTCGCCTTCGCCAGGGAAGACCCAACCGGACACATCGTGCGAAGCGGCACCACGGCTATCGCTGCGGCCCCGCATTGATGCTCTTCAGGCGCCCCAATCCCAAGCCTGGACTCGACACCGGGACCGGCGTCTCGGAGAGGTCGCCCCGAGTTGCCGGCCTCGGTCGCGCACGTCAGCAGCTCAGACGACGACCTTCGCGGCGACCGAACACGCGATAATGCGCGGCGCCGGATTCCATCTGGCCGCGATTGACGGCTCGCCGGACATCGGGATTGCAGCGCAGGTATTCGCCCTCATCGAAGCCGTAGTCCCGCCGGCCATAACCGCGGCCGCGATCCCGGAAATCGCCGTCGCGGTCGCGATAGCCGTCGTCCCGGCCCCGATACCCCTCGTCGCGGCCGCGATAGCCGTCCTCGTATCCACGGTAGGGCTGGGCCAGAACAGGGCTTATCGAGCCGAGGACCGTCAGCCCCAGAACCGCTGCTGCACAGAGTGACTTCATGTCCGTAAATCTCCTTGCCGGACGCGGAAAACGGTTCCGCTTGCGTTTTGGTTCAATCCGCCTCGACGATCCGGCCTTCGAGTCCGAACAGGCGACCGAGCCCGCGCACCCGGTTGAGGATCCGATCGCCGGGGAGTGAGCCCTGGTCCGCCGGAAGGCTCAGTGTCACTCGACCCCCCTCGATGGTGACGGGAATCCGTCCCAGTGCCCCCGCCATGCCGGCCGAGAGCGGAAAGGCGAGGCGCAGCAGGGCGCCGAGGAGACGGGCGCGCTCGAACAGGCGGGGGCCCGCGAGGTTGCGCAGCATCGGGCTCGCCTTTTCGGGGGCGATTCCCTCGTGGCGGAAGTAGATGGCCAGCGCCAGATAGGCCCGGCCCGGATGGTCGATCCCGACGAAGGCTGCATGCGTGATGACGTTGACGCTCTGCTCGCCGCGGTAATCCGGGTGCGCCCGCCAGCCGATATCGGACAGGAAGCAGGCTGCGTGGCGCAGGCGACGTTCGTCGGCGGTCTCGGGCTGATCGAGGCTGGCGATGAAGCGGTCGCTCCAGGTGATGAGATCCTCTGCATGGCCCGGCGAGCGAGCACGCAGAGTGTTCAATTCGGCCGCCGCCGCCAGCAGCGGGTCGGCAAGGCGAGCATGACGGTCGAGTTGCTCGTAGAGCAGGCCCTCGCGCACGCCGCTGGCCGAGATCGCAAGCTCGCGCGGGCGTCCGATCCGGATGATTTCCTCCAGCACCACCGCGCCGTAGGCGAGGAGCGGACGGCGCGCCTCGGACACGCTCTCGACATCCTGCAGCAGGGCCGCGTCGGTGCGCTCCACCACCTCGAGGAAGTTCAACTCGTCCGAGGGCTCGACGCTGTAACCGTGCATGACGTGAAGCGGATAGCCCCGGGCCGACTGATGCAGCCGCGCCAGGGCTCGCCAGGTGCCGCCCACCGCGTAAAAGCTGCGCCCGCGCAGGGTCTCCAGCTGCGGCGCGGCCTTCTTCAGGTTCTCGCGGACGATCTTGAGGGCCTTCTTGACCGAGCCGCCCGAGAGATCCTGGAGAGCGAGGCCGCCGAGCGGCATCGTTACGCCCATCCCGACCGTGGCCCCACGTACATCCACCAGTTCCAGGGACCCCCCCGCCGAGGTCGCCCACGACGCCGTCGGGTGCGTGGAAGCCCGAGATGACGCCCAGCGCCGAGAGTTCGGCCTCGCGCCGGCCGGAGAGCAGTTCGATGCGCTGGCCGCAGGCGGCTTCCGCCGCAGCCAGAAATTCCTGGCCGTTCTCGGCGTCGCGTGCGGCAGCGGTGGCCAGCACGAAGGTGCGCGACACGCGCATGGTCTCGCAAAGCACGCGGAAACGCGCGAGCGCTACGAGCGCCCGGCGCACCGCCTCCTCGTTGAGGCGGCCCGTGGACAGCACGTTGCGACCGAGGCCGCACAGCACCTTCTCGTTATAGAGCGGGGTGGGCGCCCGGGTCAGGCCGTCATAGGCGACGAGCCGCACCGAGTTCGAACCGATGTCGATGATCGCCACCGGCTCGATGTGGTCCCCGGCCCCAGACAAGGGGGGGCCCTGGATGGGCGCGGGGCGGGCTGGGTCGAGGCCCATGCGGGCTCCTCTGGACGGTCCGTCAGCCACGCTGCGCGCGTCGGCTCAGGGCGCGCGGGCTCGACTTCTTCGACGACTTGCCACGCCCGGACAGGCTTGGATTCGTCATGAAATACTTGTGCGCATTGAAGGGCTCCTCCCCTTCGGCAGGTTGGATCCGTTCGCTGGCACCAGACGCCAGTACACGCCAGCTTTGGCGGTTGTCGAGGAGATTGGCCAGCATGATCTGATCCAGCACCTGCTGATGCACCGTTGGATTGGTGATCGGCAGGAGCGCCTCGACCCGGCGATCAAGATTCCGGCTCATCAGGTCCGCTGACGAGATGTAGACGACAGCCTTGGGGTGGGGCAGCCCAACGCCGTTTCCGAAGCAGTAGATGCGCCCGTGCTCCAGGAAGCGCCCGACGATCGACTTGACGCGGATCGTCTCCGACAGCCCCGGGATCCCGGGTCGGAGGCAGCAGATGCCGCGGACCACGCAGTCGATCTGCACGCCGGCCTGGGAGGCGTCGTAGAGCGCGTCGATGATCTGCTGGTCGACCAGCGAGTTGCACTTGATCCAGATCGCGGCCGGCCGTCCGGCCTTGGCGTGGGCCACTTCCGCCTCGATGTTCTCCAAGAGGCGCGGTTTCAGAGTCAGCGGCGAGACCGACATCCGCTCCAGCTCGGCGGGCTCCGCGTAGCCGGTGATGAAGTTGAAGATCCGGCTGACATCCCGCGCCACGGCGGGATCGGCCGTGAAGAAGGAGAGGTCGGTGTAAATGCGCGCGGTGATCGGGTGATAGTTGCCGGTGCCCACGTGGCAGTAGGTGACGAGGCGGTCGCCCTCGCGCCGGACCACCATGGACAGCTTGGCATGGGTCTTCAGCTCGATGAAGCCGAACACCACCTGCGCGCCGGCCTTCTCCAGGTTGCGCGCCCAGCGGATGTTGGCTTCCTCGTCGAAGCGGGCCTTCAGCTCGACCAGCGCCGTCACTGACTTGCCGAGCTCGGCGGCTTCCGCCAGCGCCGCGACAATCGGGGAGTTCGAGGAGGTGCGATAAAGCGTTTGCTTGATCGCCACCACGTTGGGGTCGCGGGCAGCCTGAGCGAGGAACTGTACCACCGCGTCGAAGGATTCGTAGGGGTGGTGGACGATGAAGTCCTTCTGTCGAATGGCCGCAAAGACATCGCCGCCGCTCTCGCGGATGCGCTCGGGGAAGCGGGGGTTGTAGGACTTGAATTTCAGGTCCGGCCGGTCGATGCCCACGATCTGCGACAGCTCGTTCAGGGCCAGCATCCCCTCCACGAAGATCACCGCGTCGCTGCCGATCTCGAGTTCGTCGGCCACGAAGGCACGCAGGTCCTCGGGCATTCCGGCCTCGACCTCCAGCCGGATGACGACGCCGCGGCGGCGCTGCTTGAGGGCCGTCTCGAAATGCAGGACGAGATCCTCGGCCTCCTCCTCGATTTCGAGATCCGAGTCGCGGATGACGCGAAACGCGCCCTGTCCGCGCAAGGCGTATCCCGGGAAGAGCCGCCCGGTGAACAGCACGATGACCTGCTCGATGGCGATGAAGCGGGCGGTCGAATCGTTCTCGGCATCCGGCAGGCGCACGAAGCGGTCGAGCACCGCCGGCAGACGGATCAGCGCGCGCAGGGTGCGGCCGTCACGGGGGCGCACCAGCATCAGCGCGATGGTCGAGCCGAGATTCGGAATGAACGGGAACGGGTGCGCCGGATCGATGGCGAGCGGCGTCAGGACCGGGAAGACATGGTTGAGGAAGTAGTCTTCCAGCCACGCCTTGTGATCCTGGGTCAGGCCGGCGGGCTCCATGAGTTCGATGCCGACGCCGAGGAGTTCACCGCGCAATTCGCGCCAGCGCGCCTGCTGATCGAGGGCGAGCCGCGAGACCTCGGTGCCTACGCGCGTCAGCTGTTCGGCCGGGGTCAGGCCGTCCTGCGAGGGTAGAACGAGACCGGCACGGACCTGATCGTGCAGGCCAGCGACGCGCACCATGAAGAATTCGTCGAGGTTGTTCGCCGAGATCGAGAGGAAACGGACCTGCTCCAGGAGAGGGTGGTTGGCGTTCGAGGCCTCCTCCAGCACCCGACGGTTGAACTGAAGCCAGGACAGCTCGCGGTTGACGAAGCGCTCGGGGGAGTGGCGCAGGGCGAGCCCCGCCTCCCGCACGGAATCACGCGCCTCCGCGCCGAGGGGGGCCTCGGCGGGAGGAGGCGGCAGCTCTCCCGGGGGCGGCAGGTCGAGATCGGCATCAGGCAGGGCATCGGAGACGGGTTCCCTGGTATCCGGAAGCACATCCCGCACCGTCTTCCCCGGCTGGGGTTTCGAAGCCACCGCTGCGGGCTGCCCGACTCGCCGGGCGGCGGGCCGGGCGGCCCGCGTACGGCCCTCGGTGGCACGCGGGGTTCCGACATCCGCTGCCGTCGCGTCCGAGTCCATGTCCGCCAAGAGTTCGTCTCCTACAGGTCTTCGAGGGTCGGCGTCGTAGCACGGGGCGGGCCGGCGTTTGTGACGGTTGCATGACGATCTTTGGCACGATCGTCGGTCGTCCGTCGTGTCGGCATGCCGTCCTCAGCGCGGGGCATGATCCTCGGGATCCGCCTCGTCCTCGTCTTCCGGTTCCCCGGCTCCGAAACCGAGGCGCTCCAGCACCGCCAGTGCCAGGGGTTTGGTGATACGTCGGCCCCGGCTCAAGGCATCCCGGTCCAGGGCGGTGACCACCTCTCGGGCGCGCCCGAGGGAGCGGTCGATTCGCAGCGCCAGAGCCTCAACGATCGCGAGATCCACCACGAGTTGTCGGTCGACGAACAGCTTGACGAGGACCGCGCGCAACAGGGCGTCGTCCGGGGGCAGGATGGTGGCGCCGGGGGCGAGGCGCAGGCGGGAACGTAGGTCCGCCGTTGTCAGGCCAAGCCCATCCACTGAGGTGGCGGAGGTGACGAGGACTGGGCAGGCGCGCTCGCGCGCAAGGTTGAGGAGGTGGAACAGGGCCGCCTCGTCGCGGGGGGCGCCCCCGTCTGCGCCGATCCGGTCGATGTCCTCGATCACCAGGGCGCCGTTGGAGAGGAAGTGCGGCACCGTTGCTGCGGTAATCTCGGAAGCCCGGGCCGTCCAGGCATGGGAGCGAGTCGCCCAGATCGAGGCGAGGTGACTCTTGCCGCTGCCCGGTGGTCCGGTGAGCAGGCACACCGTGTCGGGCCAATGCGGCCACGCCTCGATCAGCGTGTAAGCGGCCTCGTTGGCCGGTCCCACGAGGAAGTCCTCGCGGCCATAGCGCGGGTCGGCCGGCAGGTCGAAGGCCAGCTGCTTCGGGGGAACGGTGTCGCGGATTGCCATTCAGGGTTCGGGCTTTGACAGGAGCGCGGGTGCGTCCGCGTAGTAGAGCGGACTTCGGAGGTAGCGCTCCAGGACGAAGCGGACCAGCACGCCGATGGACGCCGCTACCGGAACGGCCAGCAACAGCCCGAGGAAGCCGAACAGAGAGCCGAAGGCGAGGAGCGCAAACATGAGCCAGACCGGGTGAAGGCCGACCGATTCGCCCACGAGCTTGGGTGAGATGATGTTGCCTTCGAGAAATTGTCCGACCACGAACACCCCGATGGTGAGGCCGATATGCAGCCAGTCGGAACCCGGCCAGAACTGGGCAAGGGCAACGCCGACCGAGAGCAGGAAGCCGGTCAGCGTCCCAACATAGGGGATGAAGGTGAGGAAGCCCGCGATGAGACCGATGAGGACACCGAAATTCAATCCGACGAGGAACAATCCGACGGCGTAGAAGGTGCCGAGAATGAGGCAGACCAGGGTCTGCCCGCGGACGAACCCCGTCACTGCCCCGTCGATCTCACGCCCGAGGCGCCGTACGACCGGCCGATGCCGGGGCGGTACCCAGCCATCGAGGGTCCCGATCATCCGGTCCCAGTCGACGAGAAGGTAGAATGCCACCACGGGCGTGACGACGAGGAGCGACGCAATGGAGATCAGCGCCTGGCTGCCCGACCACAAGGACTTCAGGAAAGTCAGGAACCAGGTGCCGCCCTGCCCCACCAGGGTGCCGACCTGCGACTGCAGGTCGGTGAGCACGTCGGCGCCACCCACCCGCTGCAGCAGCGGGCCCGCCCGCTCGGCGAGGATCCCCTGCAGTCGCGAGACCATGCCGGGCAGGGTCGCCACGAGGGCGGAGACCTGGTTGGCGGCGAGCGGCACCACGAGCAGCAGGACCACCACGAGCCCAACCACGAAGACCGCGAGAATCAACAGCGAGGCCGAGAGCCGCCCGAGCCCGAGGCGCTCGAGCCGGTCCGCGATCGGGTCGAGGAGATAGGCCAGCGCGAGGCCCGCCACGAAGGGCAGCATGACGTCGGCGAGCAGATAGAGCAGGAGGGCAAAGCCCACGAGGGCCATCAGCCCGATCATCGCCCTGCCGCGCATCGGCCGTTCCCCGCCCCAATCGTCGTGTGCGCGACGTCGCCGTTCACGGATCAACAGTGGGAACGCGAGGGACCGCGGTCAAGGCTGCGGGGCGCATGCCGACGTTTCGCGCGCCCCGCTGGCGGAGCCCAGGCCGGGGACCTCGCTGCGAATACCCGCTAACCCACGAGGGGCGACCTGCAAGGACGGACTCGCGAAGGCGCGCGGGAGCGGTTAGAGGTCGCGGAACACGGACCTTCGGAGAGCGGCGCGGATGACCGGCGAGCCCAGACACGGAATGACCTACGCGGAAGCGGGCGTCGACATCGATGCCGGCAACGCCATGGTCGAGACGATCAAGCCGCTGGTGCGCGCCACCCGCCGACCGGGGGCCGATGCCGAGATCGGTGGGTTCGGCGGCCTGTTCGATCTGAAGGCCGCGGGTTTCAAGGATCCGATCCTGGTGGCGGCCAATGACGGCGTCGGCACCAAGGTCAAGATCGCCATTGAGACGAACCGGCACGACACCATCGGCATCGATCTCGTGGCCATGTGCGTCAACGACATCATCGTGCAGGGCGCCGAGCCGTTGTTCTTCCTCGACTATTTCGCCACCGCCAAGCTGGTGCCAGGCGTGGGCGCTGACATCGTGCGGGGCATCGCGGCCGGGTGTCGGCTCGCCGGCTGTGCGCTCATCGGTGGCGAGACTGCCGAGATGCCGGGCCTCTACGACGGATCCGACTACGATCTCGCCGGTTTCAGCGTCGGGGCGGCCGAGCGTGGGACCCTGCTGCCCCGCGGCAACATCGTGCCCGGCGACGTCGTCCTTGGCCTGCCGTCCTCGGGGGTCCACTCCAACGGCTTCTCGCTGGTGCGCCGCATCGTCGAGAAGAGCGGCCTGTCCTACGACGATCCTGCGCCCTTCGAGCCTGCCCGGACCCTCGGCGAAGCCCTGCTGGAGCCGACCCAGATCTACGTCAAGCCGTTGCTGGCAGCCCTGCGTACCACCGATGGGATCAAGGCGCTCGCCCACATCACCGGCGGCGGTTTCCCGGACAACCTGCCTCGGGTGCTGCCCGACGGCGTCGGCATCCGCATCGACCTCGACGCGATCATCCCGCCACCGGTCTTCGGCTGGCTGTCGGATGTCGGCGCGGTCGCCGAATCCGAGATGCTGCGCACCTTCAACTGCGGCATCGGCATGGTCGTGGTGGTGGCGCCCGAGAGCGTGAGCGCGGTGTCGAAGGCCCTCGACCTCGGGGGCGCATCCCCGGTCCGCCTCGGCCGCATCACCCCGCGCGGGACCGAGCCCGTGACCTTCGAAGGCCGGCTCGCCTTCTGATGGCGGCCCTACCAACATCGTCGTCTTCGGTTGGCCGCAAGGTCCGCGTCGCGATTCTCATCTCGGGGCGCGGCTCGAACATGGCGTCGCTGATCGCTGCGGCCGAGGCGCCGGATTACCCCGCCGAGATCGTGCTGGTGGCATCCAATCGCCCCGAAGCGCCTGGCCTGACCTACGCGTCCGAGCGTGGAATTCCGACTCGTGCCGTCGATCACAAGGCCTACCCGAGCCGAGAGGCCTTCGATGCCGCGCTGCACGCCGAATTGGAGGCGGCCGGCATCAACCTCGTGTGTCTCGCCGGCTTCATGCGGATCTTCACCGCCGGGTTCGTCGAGACCTGGGCCGGCCGGATGATCAACATCCATCCCTCCCTGCTGCCGCTGTTCAAGGGTGTGCACACCCACGAACAGGCGCTCGCCGCCGGGGTGCGGCTGCATGGTTGCACCGTGCACTACGTCGTGCCCGAACTCGATGCCGGCCCGATCATCGCGCAGGGTGCCGTGCCCGTCCGGCCTGGCGACGATGCCGACGCCCTCGCCGCCCGCATCCTGGTGCAGGAGCACCGGCTTTATCCGCAGGCCCTGGCCCTCGTCGCGGGCGGCCAAGCCCGCCTCGATGGCGCGCGGGTGGTCTTCTCTGAGGGGGTGCTGGGAGCGGAGGGGGCGCTGCTCAGCCTCTAGGCGGCCAGACGCTACAGTCGTCTCACGCGTTCGGCAGATGCGTCGCCAGGGCTTCCAGCACCGCCATGCGCACGGCCACGCCCATCTCGACCTGCTCGCGGATGAGCGACTGCGCTCCGTCGGCGATCTCCGAGGAGATCTCGACGCCGCGGTTCATCGGGCCCGGATGCATCACCAGGGCATCGGAGGCCGCCAGCCGCAGCTTGTCGGCATCGAGCCCGAAATAGCGGAAGTACTCCTTCACGGAGGGCACGAAGGAGCCGTTCATGCGCTCACGCTGCAGGCGCAGCATCATGACGATGTCGCAGCCCTCCAGACCCTTGCGCATGTCGGTGAAGACCTCGACCCCGAAGCGCTCGATGCCGGTGGGCAGCAGGGTCGAGGGGCCGATCACCCGGACCCGGGCACCGAGAGCCTGGAGCAGGATGAGGTTCGAACGGGCCACGCGGCTGTGCAGGACGTCACCGCAGATCGCGACCCGCAGGCCTTCGATCCGGCCCTTGTTGCGCCGGATGGTCAGCGCGTCGAGGAGCGCCTGCGTGGGGTGCTCGTGGGCGCCATCGCCGGCATTGACGACGGCGCAATCGACCTTGCGGGCCAGGAGGTGTACGGCGCCTGCCGCGTGGTGGCGCACCACGATGATGTCGGGGCGCATGGCGTTGAGGGTGGCAGCGGTGTCGATGAGGGTCTCGCCCTTCTTCACCGAGGACGAGGCGACCGACATGTTCATCACATCGGCTCCGAGGCGCTTACCGGCGAGCTCGAAGGAGCTCTGCGTCCGCGTCGAGGGCTCGAAGAACAGGTTGATCTGGGTGCGACCGCGCAGGGTTGTGCGCTTCTTCTCGACCTGACGCGAGAGCGCGACGGCATCCTCCGCTCGGTCAAGCAGGATTTCGATGTCGGGTCGGGAGAGCCCCTCGATCCCGAGCAGGTGCCGGTGGGGGAAACTGGGAGGCGCGGCTGTCATGCTGGGTCCAGGGCTATAGGCTGCCCTGCAGGGGCCGGCAAGCGCGCGCGGCGCGCCGGCCGGCCCGGCGCCGTCAGACCCCGGGGGCCACCAGCGGCCGCAGGGATTCTGCCAGATCCGTGAGGCTCAGTCCGCCCTTCTGCAGGACCCGATCGGCACGCCCCGCGAGCCGCCTGCGGTCATCGGCCGTGATGTCCTTGGCGGTGAGGACGACGACAGGGATATCACGCCACTCGGCTCGCTCGCGCAGGGCTCTCAGGAAGCCGAAACCGTCCATCTCCGGCATCATCAGGTCGAGGAGGATGAGGCAGGGCTTCTTGGCGGCCGTCGCCTCCAGGCCGGCCACGCCGTTCTCGGCGGAGGCGACACGCCAACCCTCGCGCGTCAGCATCGCGGACAGTCGCTCGCGGGCATCCGGATCATCGTCGATGATCAGCACCGGGCCCTTGTGTTCTGAGGGCTTGAACCGCTCCATGGCCGACTTGAGCTGGCCCCACTCGATCGGCTTCTGCAGGTAGTCGGTGGCGCCCAGCGAGAAGGCGAGGTTCTGCTCGTCGAGCACCGTCACCATGATGATCGGCGTCGCTCCAAGATCCGGGTCGGCCCGCAAGGTGCGAAGCACCGACCAGCCATCCATACGCGGCATGGTGACGTCGAGGAGGATGACCCGGGGCTTGAGCTCGCGCGCCCGCTCGAGACCCTCGCGCCCGTCACGCGCCGTGGCCACGGCGAAGCCGTCGCGTTCCAGGAAGCGCGCGAGGAGGTCGCGCGTTGCCGAGTCGTCGTCGATGATCAGGACATGGCCGCCTGCGATCGGTCGTGCTTCCCCGGTCCGGTGCAGGGCATCATGGTCGTGATGAGCCGCGTCGACCGGGTTCGGGGGCACGTAGGTCGCGGGCACCGCCAGGGTGAAGGTCGTGCCAGCCCCCTCCTCGCTCTCCACCTCGATGCGGCCACCCAGCATCTCGGCGAAGGCGCGGGTGATGGCTAGGCCGAGGCCGGTGCCGCCGAACCGGCGGGTGGTCGAGGCGTCGGCTTGGGTGAAGCGCTGGAACAGCTTGGCCTGCTGCTCCGGATTCATGCCGATACCGGTGTCCGTCACGCGGAAGACGAGCCAGTCGGCCCCCTCGCGTGCCGTGCGGTTGACCGCCAGGGTGATGCGCCCGGCTTCCGTGAACTTCGCCGCATTGCTCAGGAGATTGATGAGGCACTGGCGCAGTTTGGTCTGGTCGGTCTGCGCCTCGCCGAGGTGGTCCGCGATCTCGAGGGCGAGGCTGTTGCCCTTCTTGTCGACCAGCGATTCCACGGTGGCGGCGACGTCGCGCACGGTCTCGGCCACCGGGAAGGCCTCGGCATAGATCTCCATGCGCTCGGCCTCGATCTTCGAGAGGTCGAGGACATCGTTGATGAGGCCCAGCAGGTGGCGGGCGTTCGCCTCGATCTTGCGCATGTCGGCGAGGAGCCCCTCCTCGCCGAGATCCTCGATCTCCTCCTGCAGCATCTCGGAATAGCCGATCACCGCCGAGAGCGGGGTCCGCAACTCGTGGCTCATGTTGGCCAGGAACTGGCTCTTGGCGCGGTTGGCTTCCTCAGCCGCCTCCTTGGCGGCCTCCAGAGCGAGTTCCGCTTCCTTGCGGGCGGTGACGTCGGAATGGGTGCCGACCCATTCGCGGATGCTGCCGTTCTCTTCCAGGATCGGGACGGCGCGGGCCGACATGATCCGCCACACCCCATCCTGGCGGCGGACGCGGTGCTCGATCTCGTAGGGCGAAAGGGTTTCCAGGGCCTGGAGCCAGGCCGCGTTGGTGCGTTCACGGTCGTCGGGATGAATCGAGCCCAACCAGCCGGCTCCAGAGGCCTCCTGGGGCGTCTGACCCGTGAAGCGGGTCCATTCGGAGGGGGTAACCTCGAAGCCGCCCTCGGGGTTGGTCGTCCAGACAATGGCGGTGGTGGCTTCGGTGAGGGAGCGGAAGCGCTCCTCGCTGTGGCGCATGCGCTCCTCGGAGAGCTTGCGCAGGGTCTCGTCCGAGACCACGAGGCCGACGCCGTCGGCTTGGACGCCGCCGGCGCGCGCCGAGCCGGTCCGTCCGCGCAGGGGATAGAAGCTCATCTGGAAGTGACGCACCCCGCGTGGTGCGCTCGGGGTCGGCACCGCCACGTCGACGTTGGTGGTCACCAGGCCCTCGTCGCGGGCGGCCTTGAGCTTCGGAATGAGCTGCTCCTGCAGCGTCGGCACGTTCGCCCAGATGGGCGCACCGAGATCGGCGCCGAAGCCGCGCTCGTTCATGGTGGCGAGCGCCCGGTTCATGTGCTGGATCGTCAGGTCACGGTCGAGGAAGCCGAGGCCGACGGGTGCGTTGGCGAAGACGCCGTCGAGGAGAGCGGCCGTGCGCTGCTCGTCGCGACGGCGCACCAGGGCAAGGCGCCCGAGCAAGCCAACCGCACCCAGGGCCGCGGCGATCGACACCAGCAGCAGCACGAGCGAGAGCACCCGGTCCCGCTCCTCGCTGGTGGCAAGGACGGCGTTGGCGTGGTTTTGGACACCTTTGGCGGCCGCCCGCACCCCGTCCATGGTGCGCTTGCCCTCGCCCATGCGCGCAAGCGAGACGGCCGCGTCGTAGCCCTGGTTCCGGCGCAGGTCGATGACGTGGGCGGCGTAGCTCCGCTTCGCCTCCACGAATCGGCGCAGGTTGCGCATGTGCTCGGGCGCCTGGGCATCGGTCTGCTTCGTCAGGGCCTCGATGGTGTCGAGCTGCCCGTCGATGGTGTTCTGGGCCGCCTGATAAGGCTCGAGGTAGGGGTCCTCACCGAACAGCACGAAGCCGCGCATGCCGGTCTCGAGCTCGACCATGTTCGACAGCAGGCGTTCGCTCTCGCTGAGGATCGCGTGCTGGCGCGCCGCTTCGCTGCGGCTGGCCTCGCCGGCCAGGTAGTTTCCGATGCCGGCCGCTATCGCGATGCCGATGAGCACCAGGGCGAGAGGAGAACTTGGCAGGCCCGCGAGGACGCGGGGCTTGCGCCAACCACGATCGGGACGCTTCGGGTAGTCGCTGGTCATGCGATGCGGTTCACGGGGTTGACGCCCGGGCGGGCGGGAGGAGGGGCCGACGTGGGCACGGCGGTGAAGGGGTTCCGCACCGGCTCCAGTGCGACGGGATCGGAGGAGCATGATCACGGCTCCGACGCTCGCAAACGCGCCGGCACCATTTCCGTTCATACTGGAGCTCGCCGCGCCGCGTGCGATGTGCGCTCAATCGGCACCTTCGTCCGGGATGGCGAGACGCGTGCCGCAGGCCTTGCAGTGGACTGCGTCGCTGTCGTGGCGCTGCAGGCCGCAGGCCGGGCAGGGAAATCGCACCTTGGGGGGGCGGAAGAGCACCTGTGCGAGACGCAGAAACAGCGTCACGCCGAAGATCATGACGGCGACCGAGATCAGGCGCCCGGTCGGCCCCGGGAGGGTGATGTCGCCGTAACCGGTGGTCGTGAGCGACGTCACCGTGAAATAAAGCGCATCGATGGCGTTGCCGATCGCCGGATTGCTGCCGTGCTGCGTCGCGTAGACGATCCCGGTCATCACGAAGACGAAGACCGCGAGGTTGGTGGCGGCCAGGATCGCATCCTCGTTGGCGCGAAACACCGTGCTGTCGGCGCGGAGCCGATCGAGGAGCTGATAGGTGCGCAGGAGGCGTAGGGTCCGGAGAATGCGCAGAAAGCCGACCCCCTCCCCCACGACCGGCGCGAGGAACGACACCACCGCGGCGATGTCGGCCCAGGTGGAGAGGTGCAGGAATTCCTGCGCCCGGTTCCGGCTGATGGCGAGGCGCGCCAGGAAGTCGAGGAGGACGACGAGGCCGAGGACGACGTCGATTCCCTCGATCCAGGGGTACCGCGGCAGGAACGAGGTCACCACGACGTAGGCGACGGTGGCTACGTCGAAGACGAGGAGGCCGTAGCGGAAGCGATGCGCCCCGTCGGTATCTCCTTCGTAGAGTCCGGCGAGGCGTGCGGCGAGCGAGGTCATGGCGGGAGAACGGTCGATCGGGGTTGGTCGATCAGCGCCGCAGCCGATTGCCGAGAACGAAGCCGAACAGGCCCATCAGGATGATGCCGGCCGCGCCTTCGATGCCCACCAAGAGATTGGTGACGCGGCCGACCGGCTTCACGCCGATCTCGGGAGGATTGGCGGTCATCATGTTGAGGGCGCTGTAGCTCACCAGATCGAGGGGGTTGTAGGTCGCCCGTCCGTCGCCCCCTTCCGGGATCAGGCCGCCGGTCAAGCCATAGAGAACCGCGAAGACGAAGATCAGAATGACGAAGGCGCGGGCGATGCGCGACAGGCTCTCGCCATAGTCGCAGAGCCACTCCACGAAGCGATCCGCAACCCATTGATAGCCGTGGCGGGCAAGGTCCGGCCCCACGCGTTTCTCCCAGGCCGCCCGGGCCTGGGCCCCCGCGTGGAACCGGCCCATCCGGCGGCCGCGCTTATAGGCCCAGCTCGCCGCATCCTGGCTGCCGATGCTCTTGAAGTTCTGTTCCAGGGCGAGGTAGCTCGCCTGCGCGGCGACGTAGTCCCGGGCGATCTCCTCGCCCACCGCGCCGCCGAGTTGGTCCACCCGCATCCGGGTGCCGTTGAGCCAAGCTCCGGCGAAGCGCGCATGGCGCAAGTCGCAGGTGGAAAGATTGAGCCGCACCAGGCTGGTCTCGGACAGGTCAGCCCCGGACAGATCAGCTCCATCGAGCTTTACCCCGGTGAGATTGGCGCCTCGCAGGCGTGACCCGCTCAGCTGGGTCTTCTTCAGGCTGGCGCCCTCGAAATCCGCGTAGGTGAGGTTGACGCCCACGAGCTTGACCTCGTCCAGGCGAGCGCCGCGGAAATGCGTGTAGTCGGCATCCGCATCGGTGAAGTCGGCGCCCCAGAGGTCTGCACCATCGAAATTGGCGCCGTCGAGAAGAGCCCGGCGGAGCTTGGCGAAGCGCATCGCAGCCCCCCCGAAATGGGCATCCTCCAACATGGCGTCGTCGAAGTTGGCCTCGCCGCCGGCAATGCCCGTGAAGCGGGCACCGCTGAGATCGGCGCCGGCGAAGTTCGCTTCCTCCACCGTGGCACCGGCGAAGCGCGCGGAGCGTCCGAGGGCTCCGGCGAGATTGGCTCCCGCAAGGTTGGCGCCGGTGAGATCCGTGTCCTCCAGGTGCGCGTCGGTGAGGTCCGCTCCCGCGAGGGCAAAACCCGCCTGCTTCGGGTCCCACCAAGCCGGTGGTTCCAGGGCCTCGCCGAGCCGGGCCGCCAGGGCGTCCCGCCCCAGGGGCAGGCCGCCGAGGTCGCGGGCTTCACCATCGAAAAAGCCCGTGAAGGCTGCGGAGTCGAGGCGGGCGAGGAGCACGTCGACCCGCGCGCGCGCTGCGGCGGTCGCCTCTGCGTCAGGCTCCATGTCCAGCCTCCCGGCGGGTCATGCTGGCACCATTCCGGACCTGGGACGTTCCGCAACGCTTGGCCACGACGTGCCGGCGACGGCGCGAGAGGTGAAGTGTGGCGGGGACATGGATGGCACTCGGCCTGAAGGCCTTCGGCGTGCTTCTGGTGGCAGCGACGCTGCTGCCGTTCGTTCCCAGCAATTCCGGCTTCATCCGCACCTTCGATTTCCCGCGACTGCAGATTGCGGCCCTGATCGTGCCGGTGATCCTGAGCCTGCTGCTCGTCGCCCGCGATGCCGCGGGGCTGACGCTCGCCGCGGGCCTCGTGGCAGCCCTAGCCTACCAGCTGTTCTGCATCTACCCGTTCACGCGTCTGGTCTCGCCGCAGGCCGTGGCCGCGGAGAACGGCGCCTGCCGCTCCACGTCCGGCGTATCGATCATGATCGCCAACGTGCTCGAGTCCAATCGTGCCTACGCGCCGATCCTCGATCTCATCGCCGCGCAGGATCCCGACCTGCTGCTGCTGGTCGAGACAGATCTGGCCTGGGCGCAGGCGCTCGAGCCCCTCAGGGCCCGTTATCCCCATGTGCTGGCCCAGCCTCAGGCCAACACCTACGGGCTGATGTTCTATTCGAAGCTCCCCCTGACCGAGCCGCAGGTGCGCTTCCTCCTGGAGGACGACGTCCCCTCCGTCCGCACGGGCGTGACCCTGCGCACCGGCGAGACCTTCACGTTCTTCGGCGTGCATCCGCGCCCGCCCCACCCCGGCCAGAGCAGCGCCGCGCGCGATGCCGAGCTCGTCCTGGTGGCCCGCGAGGTGAAGGCGGAGGGGCGTCCCGCGGTGGTGGCGGGCGATCTCAACGACGTCGCCTGGTCCAAGACCAACGACCTCTTCCAGCGGATCAGCGGACTCCTCGATCCGCGTATCGGACGCGGTCTCTATCCGACCTTCAACGCGAAATGGCCGCTGCTGCGCTGGCCTCTGGATCACATCTTCTTCAGCGACGACTTCCTGCTCGGCCGGATCGAGCGCCTGAGCCATATTCAATCCGACCATTTCCCGATCCTCATCAGCCTGTGCCGCAGCGATCGGGCTCCGCACCTGCAGGAGGCACCGGAGGCTACGGTGGACGATCATGCGGACGCCCGGGAAGCCCTGGAGGCCGCGCCCTGATGTTTCGTCGCCGCCGGCGCGCTCAATGCTGGGCGACGCCCGCCGCCATGTTGATCGCAAGTGCCAGGACGCTGGTGTTGAAGAAGTAGGCGTAGATTGTCTGCACCGTCGCGATGCGGCGCATCGCCTTGCTGGTGATGTCGGTGTCCGAGGTCTGGGACGTCGCCCCGATGGTGGCGGAGAAGTAGAAGAAGTCCCAGAAATCCGGGTTCTCGTCGCCGTTGAAGTCGAGTCCACCGCGGGAGGTGTCGGTATCGGCGCCGTAGTAGAGGTGCGCGTAATGCACCGTGAACACGACCTGCACGAAGAGCCAGGCACAGATCATCGTGGCGGCCGCGAGGGCAAGGTGGGTCAGGCGATAGGCTTCGCTGCCGTTTCCTCCGAGAACCAGCATGGCTACGGCACCGAAGCTTGCCGCCGCCGCCAGGATCGCGAAGAGCGTGACGGTGAAGGCACTGTCATCGAGGCGCGAGGCCTCGGCGCGAAGGGAATCCTGCGACTGACGCACGGCCTTGCCGACGATGAGCCCGCAATAGACGAGAACCCCGAGGCACCAACCGATGAGAAGCCGGACCGACAGGTCGGCGAAGGGCAGGATGAGGGCGAGCACCAGGGTGAGCCCGACGCTGACGAGGAGGCGCGGCCGAAGCCAGAAAGCCTGGATGGGATTGAGCATGCGCCGCCTCGAAGGAGTGAGCTCCGTCCCTGCTCCTGCGCCCGCGCGTGCCCTATCCGCAAGCCTTGTCGCAGCGTGGTCCACCGCTCCGAACGCGCCGGGCGATCCAGGGCCGCAATGGCAGGAAGAGGCGGTAGGCGACTTCGCCGAGGCCGAGTACGCCCGGCAGGCGAGCGAGCCGCGCGAGGAGGCGCCAGCGCGGCAGGACGGCCCAGAGCGCAGCGAATCCGGCGGCCCCTGAGACCAGGGTGCCATCGGGGCGCCGGACGTGGAAGCGCGCCCGGGCCGCACCCCGCGTGAGGCCCGGTCCGAGCTCCGCAGGGCCTTCGGGCCCCACATTGACCCAAGCGATGCGCTCGGCCCCCTCGGAGCGCCGGTACAGCCGGATCTCCGCGGCACAGAGAGGACAGGCGCCGTCGTAATAGACGGTCAGCGCGGCGCGCGCGGTCTGGAAAGTCGACATAGACAAGACATAGGGCGCACCCGTAACGAAACACGGCCGCGAATCGCTTCGCGGCCGTGTCGGAGTCACTCAGAGGCGCTTAAAGGCGCGCTTGCCAGGCTTCAGCGGCGTGCGAGCGCCTTCAGGGCGTTGCGGCCAGCATAGAGCGCCTGCGAGCCGAGGCCCTCCTCGATGCGGATCAGCTGGTTGTACTTGGCCAACCGATCCGAGCGGGCGAGCGAGCCGGTCTTGATCTGTCCGCAGTTTGTCGCGACCGCGAGGTCGGCGATGGTCGAATCCTCGGTCTCGCCGGAACGGTGCGACATCACGGCGGTGTAGCCGGCGCGCTGGGCCATATCGACGGCCGCCAGCGTCTCAGTCAGCGACCCGATCTGGTTGACCTTTACGAGGATCGAATTGCCGGTCTGCTCGGCGATGCCCCGCGACAGGCGCGTCACGTTGGTCACGAACAGGTCGTCACCCACCAACTGGCAGCGATCGCCGACCCGGTCGGTGAGCAGCTTCCAGCCCTCCCAGTCGTCCTCGGACATGCCGTCCTCGATCGACAGGATCGGGTAGGCATCGACGAGGCCAGCGAGGTAGGCGACCTGCGCCTCGATATCGCGGGTCTGACCCTCACCCTCATAATGGTAGGCGCCGTCCTTGAAGAACTCCGTGGCGGCGCAGTCCAGGGCCAGGACCATGTCGGTGCCGGGCTTGAAGCCAGCGGCCTGGATCGATTGCATCACGAAGTCGAGGGCGGCCTCGGCTGAGGGCAGGTTCGGGGCAAAGCCGCCCTCGTCGCCGACGTTGGTGTTGTGGCCGGCCTTCTTCAGGGCGCCCTTCAGGGTGTGGAACACCTCGGCGCCCATGCGCACGGCCTCGGCAAGCGAGGACGCGCCCACCGGCATGATCATGAATTCCTGGAAATCGATCGGGTTGTCGGCATGCGCCCCGCCGTTGATGATGTTCATCATCGGCACGGGGAGTACCCGGCCCTGCGTTCCGCCGATGTAGCGATAGAGCGGCAGGCCGGCGGTCTCGGCAGCGGCCTTGGCGACCGCGAGCGAGACGCCAAGAATCGCGTTAGCGCCGAGGCGGCTCTTGTTCGGGGTGCCGTCGAGCTCGATCATCGCCTCGTCAATGGCGATCTGATCCTCGGCATCCATGCCGCCGATGGCGTCGAGGATGTCGGATTGCACGGCATTGACCGCCTTGCGCACGCCCTTGCCGCCGTAGCGACCCTTGTCGCCGTCGCGCAGCTCCATCGCCTCGTGCGCACCGGTGGACGCGCCCGAGGGTACGGCTGCGCGGCCGAAGGAGCCGTCCTCGAGCAGCACGTCGACCTCGATGGTCGGGTTGCCTCGGCTGTCGAGGATCTCACGGGCGGCGATGTTGGTGATCGCGGTCATGCAGGCGCCTTCCGGACGTTTCGGCTTGTCGAGGCCTCAATCGTGTGAGGCCGGGTCCCTCCTGGAGGCAGCCATGAAGCCACCTCGGGGATGGGGTGATCCCGCCGAGGCTTATCCGCCAACGCCTCGCGTCCGGCAAGCGCCCTCAGTAACCGGTCGCCTTCAGGCCGACAGATTCTCTGAACCTAGTCCAGGCCGGATCGCGTCAGCGGTCTCCAGCGCCCGACAGCAGCAGTTCAATCTGGGCCATCCCGTTCTCGCGCGCCTTGGCCTCAGTGGGATGATTGCGGTCGGAACGCTGAATCAGCTTTCCCTTCCGGCGAATCGCCCACTGGTATGGACTGCCCGGCGCCTTGGGCGGCTGGATCTCCAGGGTGTAGGGGTAGGTAGCCGTGTTATCGTCGCTCATACCCCCCATATGGCACGCGGACTCCGCGCCTGCCACTCGCCGGGGGCACATGGCTGGCGAAATGGTTGGATTTCGTCATAAAGCCTGATGCCTGCGACGCGGTTCGCTCCCCGTCTTCGGAAGATTTTGCCCATGACGCTACCGCCTTCAGGCGCCGAGAGCCTGCAACTTGGACAGATGACCCCCCTGCCGGGCAGCCCGGACGAAGCCCGCCTGGACCGGGTGCCGAACCCCCATCCGGGCACCGACTATCTTGCCCGCTTCACCGTGCCGGAATTCACCTCACTCTGCCCAGTCACCGGCCAGCCGGATTTCGCGATCCTGGTGATCGACTACGTGCCGGATCAGTGGCTCGTCGAATCGAAGTCGCTCAAGCTCTATCTCACGGCCTTCCGCAATCATGGAGCTTTCCATGAGGATTGCACGGTGGGTATCGGCCTGCGCCTCACCGAGTTGCTGGTGCCCCGTTACCTGCGCATCGGCGGCTTCTGGTACCCACGCGGAGGCATTCCCATCGACGTGTTCTGGCAGACGGGCGAGCCGCCGAAATCCGTGTGGCTTCCGGATCCCGGCGTGCCACCCTACCGGGCTCGCTGAGATCCGCTCCCCTTGAGCGCGGCCTCGGCTCAGGCCGCCGCCATCATCTGCGTCTCGATGCTGGGCCAAGCTGCCTGTGTGGCCAGACGCAGGCGTAAGCCGCTCTCGATCCGGCCGCGCGCGGTCTCGACAATCGGACCGTCGAACGCCACCGGGCGGCAGCGGCCGGGCCGTGGACTGGCGATCCCATCGACGTCCCTCCCCCAGCCCTGCATGGCGTCGCCGCCGAACCAGGCGCGCGCGCCGCTTTCGAAGTACGATTCGGCCGGCAGGCCTTCCGCCAAGAGGATGTCATGCTGGTCGAGTTCCACGTGCCAGTAAGTCACCTGGTCCACGGCTTCTCGACAGATGGCGATGCCGTCGATGAGGTTCATGATGGGCACCAGCACCCCGCCCGCGTTCTGCGCATCGGCGCCAACCAGGACCGGGTGTCCGGGCGACAGGCGGAGATTCCGTACCGGGACGGCCTGGCCGCGGGCATCGGTGCCGAAGGCGCCCGCCAGGATACGCACCGGCCACTGCGTCGCAGGCACGGGATAGGCGTCGGGCCGGACCTCGCGCCGGCCGATCCAGCCGATCGTGCGGTGTCCGCCCGTCGCGGTCACGGCCACATCCCCCACGCGCAGATTCTGGATAGCGACGTCGCCGGCGATGCCATCTCGAACCACCGCAATGCGTGTTCCCGTGGTGAAGCAGACCGGCGCGGCGAACTGGATCCTATCGATGTTTGTCAGGGTATCGGCGGCGCCCGTGGTCTTGTCGGTCACGGTGGTGACCGTGCTCGTCTTGTCGATCGTGAAGTTCGTGCTCGATCCCGTGACGATGAAGGTGTTATAGCCGCCGCCGCCGTCGACCACGTTGCTGTTGCCGTTGCCGATGATCACGTCGTTGCCGGCGCCAGTAATGGCCTTGTCGATCTGCGTGCCGAAAGAGATGCCGATGTTGTTCGTGACGGCGTTGTTAGCGCTGGCGGTACTGAAGGTACCTGGGTTCAGGTTGATTCGGGCGCCCGTGCTGAAGCCGGAGACATCGAGCGTGTTGCCGACTCCGCGATTGTAGAGGGTAACGAAGGGCGTGCTATTTTTGGTAAAATCGAAGTAATCCCGCGATGCGCCCGTGATGTTCGTGTTGAAGCCGTAGGTCTGACCGCCAGCGAAGGTGGAGGTCTTCGATTCGCCGTAGAAGCGCTGGATGGCCAGGATGTCGATGGGCATGGGTGTCTGAGCCCATCCTCCCTGCCAGTCCGCCACGACGGGGCCCTCCGAGGTGAAGGGCGAGGCCGGGTCGCTGTTTCCGTAATAGGACATCAAGGTCCAGAGGTTCTGATCATACGGGCCTCGCACCCCCTCCACCGTATCGCCGTTGTACGGTCCGGAGTGTCCAAGGCCTATAAGATGGCCCGTCTCATGGGCTGCCGTTCCCATGACGTTAGAGTTCTCGAGGCGAAAGTTGTCTCCGGGTGGTAAGTCCGCAAGCCCGGAAATGTTGATTTGGGCTTGACCTCCCGCGGCATTGGGCGAGGTCTGCGAAGGGATGTCTGCACCCCCGATCGGCTGGCGGCCGTTGTTCGGGAAGAAGGTAACGCCGGCCCCCTCGGTCTGATTGCCCAGCACAGCATTTGCTGACTCGGGCGTTGGAATGTACTGAAACGTGATGTCTGCGATATCGGACCACAGCGTCAGAGCAGAAGTATAAGCAGCTTGGCCCTCGGCCGACAGGCCCGCACTGAAAGAGTAGGTGACTGTTCCGCCAGGTGTACCAGCTTCGCTTGTGGATGCGCGAGGAACGCCCTCGCCGTCGTTATAGAACTTGTTCATCCAAGTTTGTGTCTTGCTGAAATCCCCGTAGTTCCAAGTGAACCAAGAATCCTGAGCGATCCGGCCATCCTCATCCAGGCCGGACAGGTACGTGACTTCGTCGCGCTGTCTCGCACTGATGTCTGTCAGGTTGGCCATTCCGTATTCCCCGCAGGTGTGGGGATCGATGTGAACCCCTCTGCGAAGCTTGTGGGACGAGCTGCAAGAATCGATACGGCCGCGAGCGGGTAACGCAGAGCGGTTCGAGGGGCAGGCGCAGGGTCCAAACGCAAACGGGGCAGCCAACTCTCGTTGGATGCCCCGGATCGCCTTCGCACAGTGTCTTCTGCGCTAGATGAGAAACGGCTCAGTAGCCATAACCGTAAGCGGGGGCGCCGTAGCCATAGGCGGGACGGCCATAACCGTCACGAGAATAGGCGTCACGGGCGGCCCCAGCAGCGATCGCGCCAGCAGCAAGACCCGCAATGCCGAGGCCGACGGCAGCGCCGGTCCCGATCCCACGACGACGGCCACCATACGCGTAGCCGCGGCCGTATCCGCGATGGCCGTAGGCATGGCCATGGCCGTAGCCCCCATGACCGTAACCATAGCCACGCGGGCCAGCCTCGGCGGAGGTTGCCGCGGCAAGACCGCCAAGGGAGAGGGTCAAGGCAGAGATCAGAGCAAGCTTGCGCATGGTATCCTTCAGCGTTCGAGAACGAATTGGATAATCCAACGTCAGGATGTTCTGATCGTTCCCATCAACATTCTCGGACGGGGGGACGCGCGGCTTGGTTCATCAACCTTGGTGAATCGCTCCAGCCGTCCAGCGCTAAAGAGCCCTTGCTGAGACTGGCTCGGTTTGAATCGATGCTTTGACCGGTCTCAGGCTTTCTGCCCAGCTGTCCGCGCTTTGGCGAGGCGATCGAAGGCCTGTAACTCGGCGAGCAGGGCCGGCATCGCCCTCAGGGGCACCATGTTCGGTCCATCGGAGGGGGCCTGGTCCGGATCCGGATGCGTCTCGATGAACAGGCCGGCGACGCCAACCGCTACGGCCGCGCGGGCAAGCACGGCAACGAATTCTCGCTGGCCGCCGGAGGTGGCGCCCTGCCCGCCCGGTTGCTGTACGGAGTGGGTTGCATCGAACACCACCGGAGCGCCGTGCGTGACCTGCGCCATGATCGGCAGGCTGCGCATGTCGGAAACGAGGGTGTTGTAGCCGAACGAGGCGCCGCGCTCGGTCACGAGCACGTTGGGATTACCTGCCCTGGTCACCTTCGCAGCAACGTGAGCCATGTCCCAGGGTGCAAGGAATTGACCCTTCTTCACATTCACCACCCGACCAGTGGCGGCCGCCGCGAGGAGGAGGTCGGTCTGCCGGCAGAGGAAGGCCGGGATCTGGAGCACGTCGACGACCTCGGCCGCAGCCGCGCATTGCGCGGACTCGTGCACGTCGGTCAGGACAGGCAGGCCGAAGCGCTCCTTAATCTCAGCGAAGATCGGCAGGGCCTCGGCGAGACCGAGGCCGCGCGAGGTGGTGCCGGAGGTCCGGTTGGCCTTGTCGAACGAGGCCTTGAACACGAGACCGATCTCGAGGCGGTCGGTCATCGCCTTCAGGGCATCGGCGATCTCAATGGCATGGTCGCGACTCTCGAGCTGGCACGGGCCGGCGATCAGCGCGAAGGGCAGGTGGTTCGCGAAGGCGACCGAACCGGCCGTCACGATGGGAGCAGTGGAGGTCACGGACTCGGACGAAGCGATCTCAGGCATGCCGCCGGTCTAGCCCGCCCGCGTCCCCACGGGAAGACCGGCACGTCGGCGAAGCGCGGCCCGGATGCTGGGGATCAGCACGCAGCGGGTCCGTGGAGATGCGAACGGGTCGGTATCGGGTGCCGTCTCGCAACGGAGCGCTGCGCGTCCGGCAATGCCCTCCTGCGGGCGTCCCGTGCCCAGGGCGCTCTGGTGCAGGCGAAGGGCGAGGGTCTCGATAGTCTCGGGCTTCGCGCCGGTGAGCGCACCGGCGGCGAGGCCGATCAGCGCGTAGTACCGCCGAGCCGGCTCCCGCTCCAGGGCAGAGAAGACCATCCGGCGCGCCCGGCAATCGAGGCTCATCCGCTCCGCATCGGACGAGCGGAAGACGGCGCGTGTCCCGTCGCGACCGGCCAGGGATGCCCCGGTGGCGCGGATCATCCGCGCGGAGAGGGCGTCGCAGCCATCCGCCGCTGCTGCAGGAGTCGCAGCGTACAGCGTCGGGACGAGCAGAATCGCGGCGAGCCGAGGGAAGAGCATCATCGGTCCGATCTAGCGCGGGGGACGGACGACGCCCACCACTTACCGCCGCGGAGTCAGCGAACCCGTGGTGTCGCCGTGGCAGGCCTCATGAGCATGCGAGCGCAAGACCCGCGGCAAGGACACCGGATGTGCGCCGGCCTCGTCCTCGAAGGTGCCGGTGAGGGCATCTGCGCCAGCGACGCCCTCGAAGTGAAGCGGCCCGGCCTCGGTCTCCACCGCGAAGTGGATCGTATGAGTGGCGTTGTCGAGGGTGATGTCGGCGGCGGTGCGGGGGCCGCGCTGCTCGGCCCCCTCGTAGGTCAGCCCGTCCCCGTTCGGTGAGCGTCGCAGGGTGATGCGCTGGCCGCTACGCGCTCCGGTCTCCGGCAGGGTACAGAGATCGGCATAGACTAAGGTGCCGGATGCCCAGGCGGTGCGCGCCTGGGCCGGTGCTGCCTCGGTCATGAGCATACAGAGCGTCAGACCGGACCAAACAGATGCGCCGGCGCGCTGCAGCATTCTCGAAGTCGCCGTCCTCAGGGCTGCCATCGCGTTGCCTCCCGGATATGCGCCGCATCATCCGGCGCGCACGTTTCCGGATTGCGACAGAGGATTCAGGCCGCTGAGCGCGCGCGGGCCCTGTGCTCGGCCTCCAGCGATGCAAGAAGGATGCAGAGAGCGATGCCCTCCGCCGCCATCGTCACGTCGCCGAGGCTGGGAAAGGTTGGCGCAAGGCGCAGGACGCTGTCCTTCGGGTCGCGGCCATAGGGCGACGTCGCTCCGGCTGGGGTCAGGGCAATGCCAGCCTCCTTGGCGAGCCGAACCACCTCGGTCGCGGTGCCTTCGCGGGCTTCGACGGTGATGAAGTAGCCGCCCTCGGGCCGGGTCCAACGAGCGGCCCCGGTGCCGGCCAAATGCCGGTCCAAAGCCTCCTGCACGGCCGCGAATTTCGGCGCGATGAGGGCGCGGTGGGCGTCCATATGCGCTTGGAGACCAGCGGCGTCGCGCAGGAAGCGCACGTGACGGAGCTGGTTCAGCTTGTCGGGACCGATGGTCTGCTTGGCGGCGCGAGCCAGGAACCAGCGCGTGTTCTCGGGCGAGCCGGCAAAGACTGCGAGACCGGCACCCGCCAGGGTGATCTTCGAGGTCGAGGCATAGAGGAAGGGCCGGTCCGGATGGCCAGCCTCGGCGCAGGCGGCGAGAATATCGCGCACCGGGTGGCGATCGGTGGTGAGGTGGTGCACCGCGTAGGCGTTGTCCCAGAACAGGCGAAAATCGTGAGCGCCGGTCTTCATCGTGGCGAGGCGCCGAACGGTCTCGTCGGAGAAGATCTCGCCGGACGGGTTGGCGTATTTCGGTACGCACCACATCCCTTTCACGGCTGGGTCGGCGACCAGCGTCTCGACCACATCCATGTCGGGCCCCTGCCCCGTCATCGGCACCGGGATCATGCGGATCCCGAACTCCTCGCAGAGAGCGAAGTGGCGGTCGTAGCCCGGCACCGGGCAAAGGAAGATCGGGGTCTCGCCCTGCGACCATGGCTGCTCGGAGCCGGGCACGCCCTTCAGGAGAGCCCACACGATGGTGTCGTGCATCAGGGCCAAGCTGGAATTGCCGCCGACCACGATCTGATCGGCCGGCGCAGCGATGAGGTGAGAGAACAAGGCCCGCAGCTCGGGCAGGCCCTGCTGACCACCGTAATTGCGCGCATCCTCTTTCGCCGCGGTCGTGTAGTCGCCGTTGCCCGGCAACGCGAGCATGCCATTGGAGAGATCGAGCTGCTCGGGGGCCGGCTTGCCGCGCGTCATGTCGAGCTTGAGGCCGCGGGCCTTGAAGGCGTCATAGGCGCTGCGAGCCTGCACGTGCAGGTCCGCGAGGTCAGCCGTGCTGCGGTCGGCGATCGTCGTCATGATAGGCTCAAGTCCGGGTATGGCCGCGCGGGCGTTCAAGAAGCGCGCGCACCATGACGCCTTGCGCCGCCTGCGTCACCCCGCGCGCGCGCGGGGCTCGCGGCCCCAGGGTTGCGTGGCATGCCAAGCGACGCGGCCATGTGCGTCCGCCTCTTCTGCCGGGCCTGGAAATGGACGCAGCCCTCGGAATCGGGGGGCGTACGTCGGAAACACGAGAGCGCCGGCCCTCGTGGAGGACCGGCGCTTCGGCGCCTTGCTGGAGCGCTCCGAGCGGCGAGCCGCCCGTTCCGGATCAGCCCGCCTTGTTCAGGGCCACCGCGACGAAGCGCGTGATACCCTTGGCGTTCTTGACCCGCATCAGCACCGCCTTGCGACCGCTCGTCTCGGCGGAGCGGACGCGCTCGGCCACCTCCGAAGGCTGCGAGACGCTGGAGCCTGCCACATCCAAGATGATGTCGCCCTGCTCGATGCCCTTGGCCGCGGCCGGACCGTCGGGATCGACCTCCATCACGGCGACGCCCTCGGAGCCGGCACCGACCTCGGATGCGGGAGCCAAGCTCAAGCCCAGGCGGGGCTGGCCGTTGGTCGAGGAGCCGCGATCGTTGCCTGCCACCTTGGTATCGTTGGGCAGGACGCCGAGTTCCACCGTCGCGGTGTCGGACTTGCCGCCGCGCAGGTAGGTCAGCTCGACCTTGGCCCCCGGCTTAATGCCGGCGATCTTCCGGGACAGCTCCTTGGCATCGTTGATCGGAGTCCCGTTGACCGATTCGATCACATCGCCGGACTTCAGGCCGGCTTTCGCGGCCGGGGTCCCCGCCTCGGCATGATCCACCAGGGCGCCCTTGGCCTTGTCGAGGCCGAGTCCGTCGGCGATGTCCTTCGTCACCGGTTGGACCTGCACGCCGAGGTAGCCGCGTGCCACCTTGCCGTCGGCTCGGAGCTGGTCGACCACCGCCTGGACGGTCTCGGCCGGGATGGCGAAGGCCAAGCCGACGCTGCCGCCGGAGGGCGATGCGATAGCGGTGTTCACGCCAACCACCTCACCGCCGACGTTGAAGGTCGGGCCGCCGGAATTACCCTTGTTGATCGGCGCATCGATCTGCAAGAAGTCATCGTAGGGGCCGGCACCGATATCGCGTCCGCGGGCCGAGACGATGCCCGCCGTCACCGTGCCGCCGAGGCCGAACGGGTTGCCGATGGCCACCACCCAGTCACCGACGCGGGGCGCTGACTTGCTGAGGGAGACGTAGGGGAAGGTGCCGCCCTCAGTGATCTTGAGCAGGGCGAGGTCGGTCTTAGGATCCTTGCCGATCACCTTCGCATCAAGGGTGCGGTTGTCGTCCAGGGTCACCTGCACCGACTTGGCCTTGTCGACCACATGGTTGTTGGTGACAACGTAGCCATCCGCCGAGATGATGAAGCCCGAACCCATGGCGCCGCGTTGTCCCTGGCGCTTGGGCATGCCGAAGCCCTGGCCAGGCCCCCCCTGACCCGGTCCGCCCTGGCCGAAGCGCTTGAAGAACTCACGCAGCTGCGGCGGGACCTGCTGTCCCTGGCCCTGGCCAGGGCCGTCCTCGTCGTCGGCATCTGCACTGTCGTCGAGCTTCACCTTCACGGCGACGACGCCCGGCTTCACCTTGTCGACGACGCTGGCGAAGGAGCCCGGCGGATGGTCAGGGGTCTCGATCGGGTTCTTGGAAAGGGATTGGGCGTAGGCCGGGGTGGCCGGCTGGGTCAGCCCAACGCCAGCCGCGCCGGTCGCCACGAGGGCAGCCACGGCGACGGAGGCGAGAGCGTTACGGCGCAGACGGTTGGGCTGAGCGGTCATAGGGGTCTCCGGATCGGGTGGCCGCCATCGGCAGGCCGTGATCCGGTTTGTAGAGAGCGCAGCCTGACCCGGGCGTGGCGTGAAGATTACGGTTTGGACAGGTTCGCAGCGATCGGCTGGGGGGTAAGTCCGGACCGCCAGCGTAGATCGAGGAGAAGCCCAAACGGGTGGGTATCAAGGACGGGGGTGATGGGGAGGCCCGCGGCGTGCAACAGGCGTGCCGCCCAGTGGTTGCAGACGTTGGCGTAGGAGAAGCGCCCCGTCCCGTCGTAGAACAGGCTCGGCCCGTAGAGCCCCGGACCACCTGCCACGGGCTGTCCGTCGATGACGCGGAAACTCCATTCCAGACGGGCGAGAAGGCGCGACAGACCGGGTTTCGAGACCCGCAGCCGCACGAGGTCCGAAAAGGGAAAGCTGTCACGCACCGGCCGCTCGAGTCCGACCACCTGGACCACCCCCTCCCGTCCGCCCGGCGTAAACAGGGCCGCCAGGGCGAGGCCGAGGTCGAACTGGGCCAGAGTGGGCGTCGCCCGGTAGAAGCGAGCCTCGCCCCAACCGAACTCGATCTGCGGATAGGCGCGGAACCGCGTGGCGATGCTGGCGAGGGCCGGCCCGCTCCCCCCTCCCGTCAGGGCGGCCCGCGGTAGCACGAGGCCGGAATGCCAGCCGTGCGACACCAGCGCGATCTCGATGCTGTCCGCGTCCGCTGGCGGATAAAGGTCCGGGTTGCCCCGCTGCGCCGTCAGCAGTGCGGCGAGGACGATGAGTCCGAACAGGGTGACGATCACGGCGGCAAGGCCCGCGGCCATTCGAGCGAGCCGCCACCGGCCCGTGCGCATGGCTGCGCTATCGGTCAGGGCGCCTGCCATACCTGGCCGTGATAGTCGAACCGGTCTGGCTGGCTCGCGAGGGCGGCGAGGCCCGTCAGCGCGGGATCGTGCACGGCGATGACGCTCGTCGGAATCGCCTCCATCTGCGCCACGAAGGGGGGCTTGTACTCGAAGGCGGCACGGAAGGCGCCGCGCCGGAGCACGTCGATGATGCGGGGCGCGATGCCGCCGCCGATATAGACGCCTCCGGTGGCCAGGAAGGTGAGCGCGAGATCACCACAGACGCGGCCCAGGAACTTGGAAAATAGGTTGAGGGCCGCCGCCGCGTCCGGGTCGGCGCCGTTAAGCCCAGCCTCCGTGACTGCAGCCGGGTCGAGGCGCGGGCCGTCCGCACCGGTGCGCAGCCGGTGCAGGCCCGCATGGAGCCGGGTCAGGCCGGGGCCGGACAGGAGGGCCTCGACGGTGATGCGGCCCTCGACCCGTTCGAGATGCGGCCACAGGGCGAGCTCGGCCGGCGAACTCGGCCCGAAATCCACGTGGCCGCTCTCGGTCGAGACGATGACCAGACGCCGACCCACCGGCAAAAGGGCTGCCGCACCGAACCCGGTGCCGGGCCCGAGGACGAGGCGCGCACCCTGATCGCCGGCCCGGCCCTCCTCGCGGTCCGGGCCGATGGGCGTCAGCTCGGAGGGGCTGATCCCGGCAGCACCGGCCGCCACGGGCACGTAGTCGTTGACCACCACCGAGCGCGACAGGCCGAAATCCTGCCCGATCCGGGCGCCCTCAATCACCCAATGGGCATTGGTGAGTTGCACTGCCGGCCCGTCGACCCGGGCCGCCACAGCCAGGATGGCCGAGCGCGGTGCGGCGCCGCTCCCCTTGGCCAGGGAGGCGCGGATGGCGGCACTGGGATCGGGGTGTCCCGCCGTCTCCTCGTGGGAGAGGAGGACCGGCTTTGCCCCCACCTCGGGGACCAGGGCGAAGCGGGCGTTGGTGCCACCGATGTCGCCGACGAGGACGGGAAATTCGAACATGTGCGTCGCTTCCGTCTGTCCCCCGGGGAACGGGGATTGAGGGATCGGTCGTGAAACGCCGCTCAGGCGGCCGGCAGGGCGTCGGGGTCGATCGGTGCTCCTTCGGCCCAGGCATAAAGCAGGCGGCGCACATCCTCGGGGTCGATGAGGCGGCGGGAGGCGATCGTCTCGGCCCCGCCGATCCGGACGCTGACGCCGCCGGTCTCGTTGATCACCGCGAAGGCCTTCTCATCGGTGAGGTCGTCTCCGAGAAAGATTGCCCGGCGGTCGGCATAGGGCGGGTTCTCGGCAAGCGCCCGGATGGCGTGGCCCTTGGTGGCGGAGGCGGGCACGATCTCGCCCACCGCCTTGCCGAGCTGGAGCCGATAGGCGGATCCGAGGGCGACGGCGGCCGCCTTCACGGCCTCTTCCGCCGCGGCGGCATCGCTCGGGGTGGCGAGGCGCCAATGCACCGCCACGGAGGCGCCCTTGTCCTCGATGAGCACGTGTTCGAGGTCGGTTACGGCCGCATGCAGGGCCGGTACCTGGGCGCGCAGCGCAGGGTGATCCTCGGCGGAGCCGCCCGAGACGACGCCGTCGACGCGCCGCTCGACCCCGTGCAGGCCAGCGACATCGAAGCGGGCGGGGACCAGGAAATCGTCGATCACCCGGATGGGCCGGCCCGTGACGATGGCGAGGGCGCCTCCGAGCCGAGTGCGCAGCTTCTCCAGGGCCGGAGCGAGGGCGGGATCGACCCGGACCTGGTCGGGCTTCGGCGCGATCTCCACCAGGGTGCCGTCGAAGTCGAGATAGAGGGCGAAGGCGGTTGGGTCGGTCACGCAGGTTGTCCCTTCGTCTGATCCGGGCCTGCGCTAGCATGCCCTGCGCCAGGGGAAAACGCGGGATCGGGAAATCGGGAGGTCGGAAAACAGGTCGGGCGCAACACCCTGCCCTATCTGTTCGATCGTCCGATCCCTGTGAGGCAAGGTCCCGCTCGCATGTGGCCCACCCCGATCCCGCCCGGCGCGAACGAGCAGAGCGTCTGGGACTACCCACGCCCGCCCCGCCTGGAGAGGGTCCCCGAGCGGCTGCGGGTTGTACTCGCCGGCCGGGCCATCGCCGAGACCGGTGCCGGATACCGGGTGCTGGAGACCAGCCATCCACCGACTTACTACTTTCCGCCCGGCGATGTGGTGGCCGGGGTGCTCGGGCCCGCCCGCCGGGCCGGCATCTGCGAGTGGAAGGGGCGCGCCGTCCTGTACGACGTCGCGGCGAGCGGGTTCCGCGCCGAGGGCGCGGCCTGGGCGTACCCCGACCCCACGCCGGACTTCACCGCGATCACGGGCTACATCGCCTTCTATGCCGGTCTAATGGAGGCCTGCTTCGTCGGGGACGCGCTTGTGACGCCGCAGCCCGGCGGCTTCTACGGCGGCTGGATCACACCCGGCATCGTCGGCCCGTTCAAGGGCGGCCCCGGCACCATGGGGTGGTGAAGCGCGGGTTGGGCTGAATGGGAGCGCCGCCCATCCAGGCCTCGCCGGACTGCGTCGGGGACGCCTGGCATGAGCGCCCTTTCCCTCAGGAGGTACGACGCAGGGAGATGCGAGTCAGCTCGGAGGGGCGGCCGAGGCGGAGCGCGAAGCCGGCCCACAGGCCCGTTCCGTTGTTGACGTAGAGGGTCATGCCACCCACCCGGTAGGCACCGGAGACGAATCCGTTGTTGCCGCGCGCCACGAGCCGGTCCAGCCCGACGATCATGCCACCGTGGGTGTGGCCGGAGAGCTGCAGCGCCACGCCGCGTGCGGCGGCCCGAGGGGCATTCGCCGGCTGGTGATCGAGGAGCACGATCGGCGTATTCGCGGGCGCACCGGCCAGGGCGGCATCCAAGTCGGGCCCTGGATGGCCGATGGCGGGCGCCGAGCGATCGGTGACCCCCGCCAGCACCAGCGCGTCACCGCCGCGGGTCACGACCGCATGGGCATTGGCGAGGATGTGCATTCCCATGCCGGCAAAGTGGCGCATCCAGGTCTCGACGTCGAAGAAGTACTCGTGGTTGCCGGGGATGGCCCAGACGCCGTCTCGCGCCGTCAGGTGGCGCAGCGGCTCCACGTCGGCTTGCCGGGCCGCGAACGAACCGTCGATGAAATCTCCCGTGACCAGGATCACGTCCGTATCGAGTTCGTTGGCGCGCGTGACGACCGCCTGTGCCCAGCTCGCGGGAAACAGGCGGCTGATGTGCAGGTCGGTGAGATGGAGGATGGTGTATCCCTCGAAGCCCGGCGGCAGGTCCCTGACCTTGACGGCGACGTCCTTCAGGGGCGGCACGCGCACGGCCTGCTGCACCGCGACCCCCGCCAGCAGCGCGACCGCCAGGGCGGCTCCGATGCGCCACGCGGTGGGAACTTCCCAACCACCGCCGGGCAGGGCCAGGGAGACCAGGGCCGCAGCATCGAACGCGAACAGCAGCAGGGCCAGCAGGATGATCGCGCCGAATGCCCCGCTGAACAGCATGACGACCGGCCGCGGGAATTCGGGGGAGAACACGGATCCCGAGGAGAGGCGGCTCCACAGGTGGTACTGTGAGGCGATCAGCAGGATCGCGGCGAGACCGAGCTTGAGCGGGAGTGGCCAGGGGAGCGGCCAGACGCCCCGGGCAACGACGTAGAGGCAGGGCAGACTGAAGATCAGGTGGATCATGGCTGTTCCATGGACCGGAGCATGGTCCGTGCGCAAAGCTTGCCGTTCAGGCGCGTGGCGGCTTCGGGAGCCGCGACCCGCCGGCCTGGGGGCGCCAGGAAGCCTGTAAAGCGGGATGGGGTTATGCGGTGGATCGCGTCTGCGTGCTGGCGCACGCCGGGGTTTGCGCCGCTCGGCCACGCCGGTATGCCAAGTCCGGTCGGCAGGGGACGCAGCCAGGGACGGAGCAGGTGTGATGCACGGTGAGATCGCAAGCGAGCCGCGGGCCCTGGGGCTCTGCCCGGACCGCCTCGAGCGGATCGACGGCTGGATGCGCCGTCTCGTCGATGACGGCAAGGTTGCGGGCCTGTCGGTGATGCTGGCCCGCGGTGGCCGGACGGCCTTCTTCCGGGCCCATGGCCGCGCCGACATCGCGCGTGACGTGCCCTTCGCCCCCTTCACCATCGCGCGCATCTACTCGATGACGAAGCCGCTGACCTCGGTGGCGGTGATGATGCTCTATGAGGAGGGCCGCTTCCAACTCGACGACCCGATCACCCGGTTCCTGCCGGAATTTTCCGATCTGCGGGTTCTGACCGGCGGCAATCGGGCGAAATTCGACAGCGAGCCGGCCCGTCGCCTCATCACGATCCGCGACCTCCTGACCCACACCTCCGGCCTGACCTACGGCTTCATGGAGGCGACCCTCGTGGATGCCCTGTATCGCCAGAACGGCGTCGATTTCGGCGAGACCCAGGAGGCGAGCCTCGCCGAGGTGGTGGGCCGGCTGGCCCGGCAGCCGCTCCTCGCCCAGCCGGGCGCCGAGTGGAACTATTCGGTGGCCACGGATGTCCTCGGACACCTCGTGGCCGTCGTCTCCGGCCGGGACTTCGCCGATTTCCTGCGGCAGCGGGTGCTCGGCCCCCTCGGCATGATCGACACGGACTTTTCCGTGCCGGCCGACAAGCTGCCGCGTCTGGCCGCCAATTACAGCCTGTTCCGGGACCGGACGCTGAAGCTCTACGACGATGCGGTCGGCAGTCGCTTCGCCCGCCCGCCGGCGGTGGCCTCGGGCGGCGGCGGGCTCGTCTCGACCGCGTCTGACTACATGCGCTTCTGCCGCTTCCTCCTCGGGCGTGGCGAACTCGAGGGGACGCGGCTTCTCGGGCGCAAGACCGTCGACCTCATGCTGATGAATCACCTCGACGGGGACCTGGCGTCGATGGGCCAGCCGCGCTTCTCCGAGACCGCCTACACGGGGATCGGCTTCGGCCTCGGCTTCTCGGTGATGCTCGATCCAGCGCGCGCCCAGATCGTCGGTACCCCGGGCGAGGTGGCATGGGGCGGGCTTGCCAGCACCGCCTTCTGGGTCGACCCGGCCGAGGATCTCGCGGTGGTGCTGCTGACGCAGCTGATCCCTTCCTCGGCCCTGCCGCTGCGGCGCGAGTTGCGCGTGCTGACCTACGCCGCCCTGGTGGATTGAGGCCCCCGGATACGCGAAACGCCGCCGGCCCGAGGCGGGACGGCGGCGTTCGATGACTCCTGGCGCGATGCGGCGCTGGACTACTCGGCAGGTGCCGCCGCCGGAGCGGCACCCGGCTTGGGCGCCGGCTTGGGCGCGGACGTCTTGGCCGTACCGGTCGCGGCAGACGCACCCGCTCCGGCGGTCGGCGCTGCCTTGGGAGCCCATTCCGCATCGGCGCGAGGGCCGCCCGGGCCGTTGGTCGGGCCGGTGAGCTGGCCCGGCACCACGTCGTTGACCCGGTTCCAGGTCTGCGAGCCGCAGAGGAAGCCGAGGAGGCAGCCGCGCACCGACAGTTCCGTCGGCTGGTCGGACCACATCGTCACGTCGTAGAACTTGCCCTCGTCGGCGTTGTAGATCTTGCCGCCGTAATGGCCGTCCGGCTGCGGCTTCAGGCCCATGATCAGCTGAAGCCCCAGGGAGGGACGGGCCTGCTTCTTCGGATCGGGATTCTTGAAGTCGATGCGGGGCTGGCCCTGGTCGTTCAGGGGCACCTTCAGCCAGACGACGTAGCCGCACAGGTTGGAGTTCTGCGGTCCGCACCGCTCGGTGCGGATACGGGCGCGCCCGTCCTCGGTGAGCCAGGTGCCGCTGGCGTCGTTGGGGGCGGCAGCCAGGGCGAGGCCCGGCAGAACGGCGGCAACGAGCCCAGCCAGGGGCGCCAGCCGGCGCGCGGCGCCCGCGATGGTGGATCGATTCGTCATGCTTCCAACAACCCTCATGCGCTCGCCCCGTGGCGATCCGCCCTCGTCCGCAGGACGGCAAGCGCTTGTCACGTGATGCCTCGCCATCCGACGCGAAGGTGACGGGATCATGGCCGGCAGCCACCGAATCCTGCAGATTCGTCGTGACGACGTGGCGTTATCTTCGGGACCGAAGCCGGCTCAGGCCGAAGTCTTGATGTTTGATGGATCGTCCAGGCCTGCCAGGGCGAACCAGCCCATCGGCTCCTGCACGGACACGGACCGCCGGCGGCCGCGATCGTCGGCAGTGCCGCGAACGATCCGCCGGGGACCGCGTTTACGGCCGTGCTTCTCGGGGATGGCGGACGAACGGATGACGGATGGATCGGTCGGGATGGGGCGGCGCCTCGAAGCGGCGGACATCCGTCTCGGCGTTTCGCTCGCGCGCGCCAAGGACACCCGCCGGGTGCGGGCCCTGGCGGCGGCCAGCGAGGCGGGCGGCTGGAAGTGGCTGCTCGCGCTCTCCGGCGGAACCCTCGCCCTCGGCGTGCTGAGGCGGGACCCCCGTCTGGCCGAGGCCGGCCGGCACATGCTCGTCTCCGGCATGCTGGCGGCGGTCACCAAGACCACGGTGAAGCGCGTCGTGCACCGGACCCGGCCCAACGTGCTGATGGATGAGGGCCTCTACGAGAAGGGCTGGTTCGGGCCGAATGTCGGGCCCTGGCAGTCGTTTCCCTCGGGTCACTCGGCCCTGAGCGTCGCGGTGGCGACGGCGGCGGGCCGGGCCTATCCCGAGATCCGGGGCGTGGCGACGGCGGCGGCCCTCGGGGTCGTGGCGGTCCAGGTCCTGCGCGGCGCGCACTTTCCGGTGGACGTCGCCGCCGGGGCGCTGATCGGGTTCTCGGCCGAGGCGGTCGACCACCGGATTGCCCTCGGGCGGGACGGTGTCGCCGGTCTGGCGGCGCGCGGTATACCAGGATGATCGCGGCGAGGTCGCGCGGCATCGCGTGCCGGGAACGCCGCGACGCGCCCTCCGGTTGACGCGGCATTCCATCGGAGATGCCGCGTGACCGACAACCCCCTGACGACCTATCCCGGCCCGCCCTTCGAGGCCCAGCCGCAGAGCTTCCCCGGCAAGACCGGCAAGATGGTGCCTGAGCCCGATCACGGCGAGGAGAGCTACCGCGGCTCGGGCAAGCTGACGGGCCAGGCCGCGCTGATCACCGGCGGCGATTCCGGCATCGGCCGGGCGGTGGCCATCGCCTTCGCCCGCGAGGGCGCCGACGTGGCGATCGCCTACCTGCCCGAGGAGCAGGCGGATGCCGAGGCGGTGGCCGGCTGGATCGAGAAGGCGGGCCGGCGCGCCCTGCTGCTGCCGGGCGACCTGAAGGACCGGGCCCATGGCCCCGACCTCGTGGCGCGCACGGTCGCCGCGTTCGGCCGCCTCGACGTGCTGGTGAACAACGGCGCCTTCCAGCAGCCGAACCAGGGGCTCGACGCCATCGAGGACGCGGTCTTCGAGGACCATTTCCGCACCAACGTGTTCGGGCCGTTCTACGTGACCAAGGCCGCCCTGCCCCACCTGAAGCCCGGGGCCTCGGTGATCTTCACCTCCTCGGTGAACTCCAAGCACCCGATGCCCTCGCTGATGGCCTACAGCGCCACCAAGGGAGCGCTCAGCAACATGGTCCTGAGCCTGGCGCAGCTCCTGGCCGAGAAGGGCATCCGGGTGAACGGCGTCCTGCCGGGGCCGATCTGGACGCCGTTCATCCCGGCGGGGATGAGCGAGGATTCGGTGACGTCCTTCGGCAGCCAGGTCCCGTTCGGGCGCCCGGGCCAGCCGGCGGAGCTCGCCTCCGCCTACGTGATGCTGGCCTCGGCCGAGAGCAGCTACACCTCCGGCGCCCTCGTCACCGTGGCCGGGGCGATGCCGGTCCTCTGAGGCCCTTCGGCCGACACCTTTCGGCCGACACCCCTCGACCGGCCCCGGCCTCGGCGCCGGGGTCGGTCCGAAGGGCAGGCGCTCCGAACGGCGGTCCGAACGGTTCTGTCGGTTCGTGCGTTCCTGTGGCCTCGGAGGGGGGAGAAGCAGGATGCGCACCTGGAGGGCGATGGATCGGGCCCCGCATGACGGACGCTGGATCATCGCGATCCACCGGTCCGACCCGGACCGGCGCGCGGTGATCCGCTGGGATCCGGCGGGCCTCAGCGATCCGCGGCCCTGGCACGTCGCCTCCTGCCAGCACAGCTACCCCGCCGACGCCTTCACGGACTGGATGGACTTCCCCGACTGTCCCCCGTCCGCCGAGGACCGCGAACCCGGCACCGCAGGAGGTCACGATGGCGCGCGAAGCGATGGGTCCCCTCACCCTGGACGTTGAGCCCTGCCCCGAGGACGCCACCCGCTACCGCTGGACCGTCCGGGAGGCGGACCAGGCGGTGCGGAGCGCCCCCTACTCCCTGCCCGACGCGGAGGCCGCCCTGCGCCAGGGCCGCGCGGCGATGGCGGAGGCGGCCGACCTGTGCCGCGACACCGAGATCCGTGCGCCGGACTGAGCCGGCCGGAGGACCTGACGGCGCCGGAGACCCCACCGGTGGTGGGAGCCGGCGCCGGCCTGGATGCCCGCGGACGGGTCAGACCCGATATTTCTTGGCGACGGGTCAGACCCGATATTTCTTGGCGACGGGTCAGACCCGATATTTCTTGGCGAGGAGATGCAGCCCGACGACCGCGCCGAGGGCGGCGGCCGCGAAGAAGCCCGTGCGATGACGGTCGGTGAACATCTCCCAGCTTCCGGAGCGGGCACGCGCGTCGAAGCGGCCATGGGCGCCGTAATCGCCGGGCACCGGCGCGAACAGATTGGCCGGGGCATTGCCCGGCAGGCGCCTGTCCGTCAGCTGGCTGCTGTAGCCCGTCCTGGCAAGGTAGCGGTCCAGCAGCCCGGGCGCGATGCGGTTGGCGAGGATCGCCTGGACGGTGGGGTAGCCGACCCAGACCTCCCGGCGGCGGTGCTCCGCCGCGAAGACGATGGCGCGCGCCGGGACCTCGGGCTGGTAGATCGGCGGGACGGGCTGGGCACGGCGGCCCATCTTGTTCATCGCCCAATCGAATTGCGGCGTATTCACCGCCGGCAGGTCGACCGTGGTGAGCTGGATCGCGAGCTTGTCGTGGATCAACTCGGAGCGCAGGGAATCCGTGAAGCCCCGGATCGCCGATTTCGCCCCGCAATAGAGCGCCTGCAGCGGCACGGAGCGGTAGGCCAGCGCCGAGCCCACGTTGATGATGGTGCCGCGATTGCGGGGGCGCATCCGCTTCAGCGCACTCATCATTCCGTAGACCTGGCCGAGATAGGTCACCTGGGTGGCGCGCTCGGCTTCGGCCGGCGTCAGTTCGTGGACGGGCGCGAAGACGGTCGCCATGGCCACGTTGACCCAGATGTCGATCGGGCCGAGTTCCGCCTCGACGCGATCGGCGGCGCGTTCGACGGCCTCGGCATCGGCGACATCGGTGGGCACGGCCAAGGCCCGCACGCCGTACCCCCGGACCGCCGCCGCCGCGCGCTCCAGCCGGCCGGGATCCCGGGACAGGAGGGCGACGTCGTAACCCCGACGCGCGAACGCGTCCACCGTGGCGCGGCCGACCCCCGCGCCTGCCCCCGTGACGACGACGATACCGACCATGAGGCTTCACTTTCTTGCTTGGGTTTGGGTCGAAAATCCGGATCAAACAGTGATTGTCTTCGACATCAAATGTTCTTGATCTGATCGTGCGACTATAGATCCGATCGTTTCAACAACAGTTCCACCCAACATCTGGGGTCGCTGCGATGTTCCATTTGCCCCGAGGGTGATGCGGCCATCGTTCTAGCCTGCTGCGTTGGGCTTCCCTGCGGCGAAGCGGTCCATGCGCGCCAGCCCTGCTTCGAGGAGCATGTGCGGCAGCGTCAACGCTGCGAGCAGTTGCAGCGTGAGGCCCACGAGCCGGACCGCCGGATCGCCCCGATGGACCGGCCACAGGGCCGCACCGATCAGCACGGTCAGGAGCGTCGTCGGCAAGGCCCGCCACCAGGCGCTCGCCCCGTCGCGCACCCGGGGGACGCGGGTGGGATGCCGGATGAGGGCGGCCGTATGGGCCGGGGCATGGACGACGACGAAGTAGAGGGCGAAGGCGACGAGGGGCGGCAGAACCCAGAAACAGAGGCTCAGGGCCAGCGGCAAGGCCAGCCGACCGACGTCGCCCTCGCGGATGGCCAGCGCGACCCATGCGCTCGCCAGCGGCAGCCACAGCAGGCTCGCCCAGACCAGCCACGGGGGCGGGACGGTCCAGGCCAGGCCCGTGGCCGCGGACAGGACCCGCGCCGTCGCGTCGGGATGGAGCAGGACGGGGAGCGCGATGGGCAGACCGCCCCGGACGAGGGCTGGCAGGCCGCCGCCTTCGCTCTCCTCCGTGCCGAAGTGCCAGACGGAGAGCGCCAGGAAGCCCGCCAGCGTCGCTTCGGGCACCCGTTGCCACGCGACCAGGACGCCGGCCATCAGGGCGAGGTAGGGGGTCGCGAAGGCCGGGAACCACGCCCGGCCCAAGCGGCGGCGCAGCAGCGTGCGCCCGATCTCGACGTCGAGGGCCCCGTGCGGCACGCCGAGCACGACGATGATGCCGACGGCACAGACCCATTGGACGGACCATGGCCCGAGCGGGCAGGCCAGCAGGATCGGCAGAGCGATCCCGCAGGGAAGGGCGGCGCCGGGCGGGAGGAGCGGCGCCCGCCCGCCCGGCCCGCGCATCAGGCGGCCCGCCGGAGGGGCGTGGTGCCCGCCGGAGTCTCGGCCAGGTCCCGGTCCGTCGCCTTCGTGTCCGAGACCACGGCCATGTAGCCGTAGACGACCTTGGCGACGGTATCGAGGGTCGCGATCACCAGCACGCTGGCGGCGTCGCCGACGAGGCCGAGGCCGTCGGGGGCCACCGCCAGGATCACCGGGTAGACCAGCCAGACCACCGACAGGATCGCGGCATTGCGCCGGTAGGTCGCCCGGACGTCGTCGCGCTCAGCGGCGTTGGCGTCCATCTGCGACTTCCAGATGACGTAGTAGACGCCGAGGAAGGCCACGCAGGAGACGAGGAACCAGGTCCACTTGGTCCAGCCCTGCAGCGAGGCGCCGAAGGCGAACGCCGTGACGATCATCATCACGTCGGCCAGCACCGCCCCCGTGATGGCCCCGTAATCCTTGCGCACGTGGCGCATGGCGGTCAGCCCGAGCGAGACCAGGAGCAGCGGCGTGGTGAAGGTCCAGTCGATGTAGCGCGCGAAGTAGAACACCCGGGTCGGCGTCGCGGCCCCGGCCGCCACGGCGTCGGTGGTCGGCAGGAGCACGAGGCCCTGGCCGGTGGCCATCGCCAGGTACGAGCACGCCGCGATGATGGGCACGATCCCGTGCAGCAGGGTGTGAAGGCTCTCCGTTGGTGTGCGGCGCTTGCCCGTGACGAGGATCAGAAGACCACCGCCAAGCATGATGAAGGTCGTGATCCACAGTATCGTGTTGGAACTCATGGTGAAGCCTCTTCGCGCCGCATGAAATACAGCGTCCGGTGCCTAACCTGCCAATGTCGACTGCGATACGACTTCGGTTTTTCGTCTGTCCCGATGCGTTGATAAATATCAAGAACAGGCCCGAACTTGTCTACGGTCACGAAAGCGTTATCCGGGGACGCGAAGGACGGGATCGATCAGCGACCGTCCTTCGTTTCGGGGACATCCGTCGCCTTCGCGACGCCGGCCGGCACAGCCGCCACCCGAGGCGGATCGACCCGGGATCGTCGAGCGAAGGGGGCCGCGCGTCGTCGGCGGAAGACGGGACGTCCGGCCGCCGTTACTCGGCCGGCACGCGGCATTCCGAGAACAGCAGCGACGTGAGGTCGTCGCCCAGGTGAAGAAACGTCGCGTCGAACTCGGCCACGTCCATTAAGCGGCGCGGATCGAGGATGCTGAGGGTCCGGCCATTCAGCTCGATCAGGCCGCGTGACCGCAGCACCGCGAGCGAGCGGTTGAAATGGACGGGCGTGATCCCGAGGAAATCCGCGATCTGGCTCTGGGTGATGGGGATCGGGCAACAGAGATCGCCGGCCAACCCGGCCACCTCCTGGCGCAGATACATCTCGCAGACGAAGTGGGCCGTCCGACCGATCGCCGACCGGCGCCCGAGGCACATCACCCGCTCGCGATACAGCGACGTATCGATGAGCGTGTCGCGCCAGAGGGCGGCCATGACGCGGGGGTGCCGCGCGATCAGCCCGAAGAGCGCGGTGTGCGGAACGAAGGCGAGCGTACTCGCCGTGATGCTCGCCAGCGTGTGATCGAGCTGGGGGAGGAACAGGTGCTGCAGGTCCGGGAGATCCCCCGGGATATACAGGAGCAGGATCTGTCGCGCGCCGTCGCCGAGCGTCCCGTAGCGGTGAACCCAGCCGTCCAGGACGAGGCAGCAATAGGTTGGCTTCTCGCCGGACCGGAAGATGTCTTCCCGGGCGCCGAAGCGACGGATGGTGAAGGGCAGGCCGCGGAGCGCCGCCCGGTCGTCCGCATCGAGAGCCGACGTCCTGTCCAGCTTGGCCTGCAGCATCCCCATCGCGGAAGCGTCGTCGAAAGTCACACCATCCCCCTGCTGGCATCGGATCGTTCGGCGGGGCGGCGAAGCCAGGTTCCCGGACCGCTCCCCGCTCCCCCCGGGCGCAGGCCGTCGGGCCTCCCCCCGTCCCGGCCTTCGGGAGCGAGCCCCGAACGGCCGGTGTCCCCCTCAGGCGCGCGCCAGGGCGGGCAGGTCCGCGCCGGCCTCGATCGCCGCCGCCGGGGGCAGGCGGCCGAGGCCGAGGAGGTGCAGGAAGGCGGTGAAGGCCGGGTTGCGGCCGATGCTGCAGGCGGCGGTCACCCGGTCGCCCGTGGCGTAATAGGCGATGAAGTCGAGGGCGTCGGGGTCGCCCTGCAGGATGATCCGGTCGAACCCCTTGGCGTAGCCGCCGTAATCGAGCCGCTTGTCGCCCTGGTTGCTCCAGAAGAACGGCACGCCCGCGAAGGCACCGCCCCGGCCGAGGATGGCCCGGGCCACATGGGTGCCGTGCTGCTGCGCGAGGCGCCAATGCTCGATCCGCGCGGTCTCGCCGCTCGCCACCTCCGGGAAGGCGGCGATGTCGCCCGCGATCCAGACGCCCTGCGCGAGGGCGAGGTCGCCGCCGACCGTGAGGCCGCCATCCGCCTCGGGCGTGACGCCCGCGACCAGGCCGGTCTCCGGCTCGGCGCCGGCGCCGATGAGCACGATGTCGGCCGGGAGGCGCCGTCCGTCCTCCGTCTCGACCGCCTCGACCCGACCGCTGCCGGTGATCGCGGCGACGGAGCCGGTCTCGAAGCCGACGCCGTTGCCCGCATGGTACCGCTTCAGCGCCGCGCCCACCCGCTCGCCGAAGCGCTTGGCGAAGGGGATGTCCTCGCGCGCCAGCACGGTGACGGCGAGCCCGCGCTTCCTCAGGAACGCGGCGGCCTCCAGGCCGATGAAGCCGGCCCCGACGACGACGACCGATTGGGCCGCGCCCGCCGCCGCGCTCACGGCGACCGCGTCGTCGAGGCTGCGCAGGGTGAAGACCCCGTCGAGGTCCTGGCCGGGGAAGTCCGGCACCACCGCCCGGCTTCCGGTGGCGACCAGGATCGCGTCGGCCGTCAGGGTCCGGCCGTCCGCCAGGGTGACGCTGCGCTGGGCGGGATCGACGCGGGTGACCGCTGCGGTGACGCGCTCGACCCGGTTGGTCCGGTCGAAGTCGGGCTCGATCCGCACCTTGTCCGGCGGGGTCGGCTTGGCCAGGAACTGCTTCGAGAGCTTGGTCCGGTCGTAGGGCGCGTGCGCCTCCCGGCCCACCAGGGTGATCCGGCCGTCATAGCCCTCGCGGCGCAGGGTCTTGACGCAGGCGACGGCGGCCGCCCCCGAACCGACGACGAGCACCTGCGCCACGGGCGCGCCCGCGGTTTTCTCGGTTTTCTCGATCTTGGAGGTCTTGTCGGTCTCGGCCGGCTCCGGCGTCAGGGTCGCGACGGCGTCCGCCCCCTCGATCCGGACCGGGTAGCGCGTCAGGGCGTCGAGGGCCGGCGGCTCCTCCAGGCTGCCGTCGGCCAGGGCGAAGGCGGCCTTGTGCCAGGGGCAGTAGAGGCGTCCGCCGCAGATCTCGCCCTTGGCCAGCGGCGCGCCGAGATGCGGGCACTTGGCCTGGAACGCCCGCACGCCGGCGGCGTCGCGCACGAACAGCGCTGTCTCGTCGCCGGCCGCCCCCTCGGCCATGCCCCCCATCGGGATCGCGTCGAGGGCGAGGCGGATCTCGGTTGCGGACATGGCTGGCATCGCTCCTGGCACGCGCCGTCGCGCCCGGCCGGTCAAGTCGCCGGACCCGGTCCGGTTGCAGCGTGCGACATCGCGGGCCCGGCCTGCCGCGGGGCCCCTATCCGATCCGCGCCGTGCGGCGCAGGCGGCGCCAGCCCAGCACCACGCCCGAGAGGGCGATGCCCGCGCCGAGGCCGTTGAGGAGCCACATCACCGCGTCCCAGGCCGGCCGGGCCTGGAACAGGAAGGCGAAGTCCAGGCGGTGGGGCGCCTCGAACAGCCAGCGCTGGAGCCGGCCGCTGGCATCGAGGCGGTCGAGGAGCGCGCCGGTCTCGGGGTCGATGTGCAGCCAGGTCGCGGCCGGGTCGTCGAAGCGCACCCGCAGGACCGGCAGCGTCCGGGTGTCGTGGTGGGAATACCAGTAGGCATCGGGGGCCGTCAGGGTCGCGACCCCGGCGATGCGGGCCTCCGGCAGGGCGCGGGCGGCCGCCGCGCGCAGCGCCGCTTCCGGGGGCGCCGGCGCCACCAGCCGGCGGCCCTGCGCATCGGCGGCGATCCGCACCGGCCGGCCGTCGACCTGCGTGAACCGGACCTCGACGATCCCCGGCCGCGCCAGGCCGTCCAGGGCCTCGCGGCCGATCGGCGCCGGGGGGCCCGCATAGGCCTCCGCCATCGCCGCCGGGGGCGTGCGGGGCGAGAACCAGCGGTTCGGGTTCATGGAGAGCCAGCCGCTGGCGACGAAGCTCAGGAGGCTCAGGCCCCCGAGGGTGCCTAGGAGATGGTGCCAGCGGGCGAGCCCGCGATAGGGCGTCACCGCCCCGGAGGCGTAGGGCCGGCGCAGGCGCAGGCGCCAGATCCCCAGGACGAGGCCGCCGAGCACCCCGGCGGTGGCGAGGCCGGAGACCCACAGCACGGTGCCGCGCCAGAGCTCGGCCCGCGCCCGCAGGGGGGTCGGGTAGAACCAGTGCGGGATCGCCCCGAGCCAGTTCCACAGGCGCTCCCGGCGGGTGGTGTCGAGGACGACCGCGCCGGTGCGGGCCGAGACGTAGAGCTCGGTGCCGGCGGCGTCCCCGAGCGCCACCACGTGGAAGGGACGCACCGGGTCGTAGCGGTCGCGCACGGTCCATGGGTCCCGGCGCACCGCCCGCACGGTGGCGTCCGGCCCGAACGGGGCCCGGGCCGCGGCGGCGTCGAGGGGGCCGAGGGCCTGCCCGGTCTGGGCCGAGACCGGGTGCCGGGCGCCCGCGCGGGTGGTGACCTGGTAGACCGGCGCCCCGGCCCGCATCGACAGGCTGAGGCCGCCGGGGGGGCGCCGCGAGGCCGGCCCGGGCCAGGGCCTCGTCCGGGCCGAGGAGGACCCGGTCCCAGGCGATCGGCGCGAGGCGGGACAGGCGCTCGGCCTCGGTCAGGGCCGGGAAGGCCACGTAGAGCATCACCAGTCCCGACAGCACCCAGGCGGCGAGGAACAGGCCCGTGGCGATGCCGAGCCAGCGGTGGCCGAGGATCAGCCAACGCTTCAGGGATTTGAGCCGCATCAGAACCGGACGCTGTAGGCGACCTCGACGGAGCGCGGCCGGCCCAGCAGCCAGTTGGTGCCGACCCCGTTCACCGCGTTGCCGCTGATCGCGTAGATCGTGTCGAACAGGTTGTAGGCGCGCAGCGACAGGCGCGAATCCGGCGTGACCTGGTGGTCGAGCCCGGCATTGACCAGGGTGTAGGCCGGGCGCGGGGCCTGGTTGCCGAAATCGCTGAAGGTCTCGCCCACGTGCTGCAGGCCGACCCGCGCCTCCCAGGCCGGGGCGAAGGCCCAATTGACCCAGAGGTTGCCGACCCGCTCCGGCACGTCGATGGGCTGGCGCCCGGCAAAGGACACCACGGTGCCGCCGACCGCCTGGTCGAAGCGGTCGTACTGGGCGTGCAGCAGCGCCAGGTTGGCGTCGATGCGCCAGGCCTCGGCGAGGTGCAGGCTCACCGCCGCCTCGACCCCGACGGAGGATTGCTGCCCGACCTGGGTCGCACGCGTCGGCTCGCCCGGCACCGTCGAGATCAGGTTGTCCTTGACGATGCGGTAGCCGGCCAGGGTCCACTCGGCCCGGCCGCCGAAGGCGACGCCCTTGGCGCCGACCTCCACCTGCTCGCCGGTGGAGAGCCGGAAGGTGGCGAGACTCTGCGACAGCGAGATCAGGCTGCTCACCGGGTCGGTGGCGGTGGCGTACTGGGCATAGAGCGCCAGCAGCGGCGTCGGGTTGTAGACGGCGCCGAAGCGGTAGCTCAGGGCCCGGAAGTCGCGGTCGAAGCTGGCGCCGGTGACGAGGTCGGTCCGGTGCAGGACGGGCGCGTCGTAGCGCACGCCCGCCAGCAGGGAGACCTGGTCGGAGAGGATCAGGCGGTTCTCGGCGAAGACCGAGGCCTGCGAGGTGCGGGTGGCGTAGGCCGGCCGGGCCCGGCCCTCGGCGGGGAACAGGCCGGGGTCGTAGGCGAAGGGATCGACGCTGGTGAGGGTGTCGAAGAAGAAGTTGTTGGTGTGCCGGAAGGCGATGTGGTTCACGTCGAACCCGGCCAGGACCTCGTTGCGGAAGCCGAACAGGCTGCCGCGGACCGTGGCGTCGAGGCGGTTCCCGATCTGCTCCTGGCTGTGGTAGATCTCGATGTAATTGGAGCGGTCGATCCGCCCGGTGTCGCGGTTGAAGGCGGTCTGCTCCACGTCCCGCCACTGGCGCCGGCTCTGGAGCCGGTAGGCGGTGTTGCGCACGGTGACGTCGGCGCTCGGCGTCCACTCGGTGCGCAGCTGCGTCCAGTTGTCGGTCCAGAGGACCTGGGCGTCGCGGACGTTGTAGTTGTTGAACCGGATGGCTTCGAGGATGCGCCCGTTGACGAGGGGCGTGCCCCAGTAGCGGGTCGGCTCCTGGTAGCCGAAATCATGGCTCAGGGTGACGGCGAGGTCCGGCGTCGCCTGCAGGGTCAGGGCACCCGAGACCGCGAGGTTGCGGAAGCGGCCGTCCGGCGCGATCCAGCCCTCGGCGCGGTTGCCGCTGATGTTGAGGCGATAGGCCAGGGCCTCGCCGATGGGGCCGCCGGAATCGAGGGCGAGCCGCGCGAGGCCGTCCGAGCCCAAGGCCGCGCGGGCCTCGTTCAGGGGCGTGAAGACCGGCTTCTTCGTCACCACGTTGACCACGCCGCCGATGGCGCCGTCGCCGTAGAGCACCGAGGCCGGGCCGCGCAGCACCTCGATGCGCTCGACGTTCCAGGTGTCGAACGGGAAGGTCACGGTGCCGGCGCCCACGAACAGGCGGGTGCCGTCGTAGAGCTGCTGGATCGAGTTGGGGCCGGCGAAGCCCCGGGCCGTGAAGGCGCCGTTGCCGTTGCCCGGCGCCGCCACCGTGGTGATGCCGGTGGCGTTCTGGGTGACGGCCTCCGCCACGGTGTTCTGGCCGCGCAGGCGCGTGGTCTCGCCCGCGATCACGTCGACGCTGGCGGGGGTCTCCAGGGGCGTCAGCCCGAGGCGACTGGCGCTGCGGCCGACGCTGCGCAGGTTGAGGCCCTCGGCGGGCGGCGGGCCGCCCCGGCCGGAGCCCGAGACCTCCAGGGTCTCCAGGGTCACGGCCGGCGGAGCCTCCCGAGTCTGGACTTCCCGAGTCAGGATTTCCCGGGTCTCGGCCTCGGCGGCGATCGGCATCAGGCCGCCGAGCAGGGCCGCCAGGGGCAGGACGTGTCGCGGGGGCAAGCTCTGGCCTGGCCGCGACCCGCGCGGGTGCGCGGTTCGGGACGGGATGGGGGCGACGGGCATGGGACAACCGGGGATGGGCGCGGGCATCGGTCGGGGCCGACCTGCCGTCTTCGCTAGACTGAATGTTATAACATTACAATCGTGCGCGGGGACCCCAAGGGGGCTTGTCCGCGGCGCAGCCGGGTCCGGACCGCGCGGGGCGGCCGGAGGGAGCATGCGGGGGCGGGGCGCGCGGGCGAGGACGGGCATCGACGGGACGGCTGACGCGACGGGTCGCGCGAAGTGGCACGTCACCGCGAACGAGGCCGGCGCGGATGCCACGCGGCATCCACCCCCGACACCCACCAGGACACCCCGCCCGATGCGTTTCGCGTGTGACCACGACTGACGGCAGGTCTCCTGGCTCGCGGGTCACCGCCCTCCCATCGTCTTCCCAGGTCCGAGAACCCAGTGACGTGCTGATGAGGAACTCGCCGCTTACAGTTGCGGGGGCAGCCGCGGCCTCGGGCGCTCGCCCTCACCGCGTTCCCTTTTGATCCTCGCTAAAGAGGAACCGTCGCGGATAAGCTAGGCCGTTTCCGGGGCCGCCGTCAAACCCTCCTGGATCCGCCAGGAGCCCTCCGGAGGGGCGGCCGCGCGCCGATCGGGGGACAAATCCCGCGGTGGAGCGTTGGCCCAGCAGGGAGAACCGAGCTGTGACGCTGTGAGCGAGACTGAAGGAGTAGAGCGCACGATGTCCGAGGATGGGATCACGTTCGAGCGGATTCGCGAGCGCGCCCATGAGATCTGGGAGCGCAATCATCGTCCCGAGGGGTTCGAGGTCGAGTTCTGGCTGATGGCCGAGCGGGAACTGCGGGCCGAGCGTGCCCGCAACGCCCCGAAGCCGGCCGCGCCGGCGCAGGAGGACGCCGCGCGTTCCTGACACCTGGGCGCCGGGCGCAGGCGCGGGGGCGGGTCGCCTCAGCCGTCGGCGGGCGGCGCCGGCTCCGCGTCCGCGAACAGGATCTCGTGGGTGAGCGGATCGTAGAAGCGCATCAGGTCCCGGACGAGGTCCCTGGCGGGGACCTCGAGGGCGGCGGCCCAGGCGCGGTAGCGATCCGGCGGGATGCGTCCGCGTCCGGTCTCGAGCTGCGAGATGAAGGTGTAGTACTCGGCCCCGACCAGGGCAGCGAGCTGGCGCTGGGACAGGCCGCGTGCCTCGCGCAGGTTCTTCAGGAAGCGGCCGCCCTCCCGGCGCAGTTCCAGCACCCCCTCCGAATCCAGCCGTTGGTGGTGAGCGTACACGCGGGACATCCCTCCTCGGGCCGTGATGGTTGGGGCACGATCAATTTGTACAGTAAATACCATATAGAGCAGGACCCGGGAGACTGTCCAGACGGCGCGAGCCCGGCCGGTTTCCGCAGGGCGCCTCGCTCATGACGTCGAGGCGATTACGCCGAGGCTCAGACGGTGCGGTGACGCCGCCGCGCTCGGGCCGCGCCGTTCGACGCCCGTGATCCGGCGGGGCCGGTGGCAAGTTTGTTGGAAACAGTCCAGACTGCGCTATCATCCGTGGATGAAGAATTCAGGCATGGGATTGCCTGGGACGTTCGGATCGGGCGTCGCCGGCGCCCGCACAGGGATGCAGAGTCCAGCATGAGCACGCAGGCGACGCGGTCGGTGTTGAGCGACGGCTTGCGTGCGATGCGGCCCGTACTGGCGACGGCGGTCGCCTTCGGGTTCTTCATCAACCTGCTGCTCTTCGTCAGCCCGCTCTACATGCTGCAGATCTATGATCGCGTCCTGCCGAGCCGGAACGAGACCACGCTCATGGGCATCACCCTGATCGCGGTCTTCGGCCTCGGCGTCTACGCCGCGCTGGAGATGCTGCGGTCGCGGCTTCTCGTGCGCGGCGGCCTGATCTTCGACCGGCGCGTGGCCGACCCGATCTTCGATGCCGCGCATCGCGGGGCGCTGCTGCGGCCCGGCGCCCAGCACGACACCGTGCTGCGGGACGTGGACATCCTGCGCGAGTTCCTGACCGGCAGCGGCATCCTGGCCTTCTGCGACCTGCCCTGGGCTCCGATCTTCCTGGTGGCCTGCTTCCTCCTGCATCCCTGGTTCGGCGCGATGGCGCTGGTCGGCGGCGGGCTCATCCTGGGGCTGACGCTGCTCAACGAGGTGGCGACGCGGCACGCCCTCGAATCGGCCAGCCGCGTCTCCCGGCTCGCCGGGCAGCAGGCCGGGGCGAGCTTCCGCAACGGGGAGGTGCTGCGGGCGATGGGCATGCTGGGGGCCATGCGGGCCCTCTGGCGCGGCCGCCACGACGAGGTGCTGCTGCTCCAGGCGCGGGCGAGCGACCGGGCCGGCCTCATCGTCGCGGGCACGAAGTTCGTGCGCCTGCTCCTCCAGCTCCTCGTCCTCGGCGTCGGCGCCTACCTCGCCATCCACCGGGAGATCACCGGCGGCGCGATGATCGCGGCCTCGATCATCATCGGCCGGGCGCTGGGGCCGATCGAGGCGGTGGTGGGCAACTGGAAGGGCTTCACGGCGGCCCGCGCGAGCCATCGCCGCCTCGCCGAACTCCTCGCCGTGGCGGGGCCGGAGCCGGCGCGGCTGTCCCTGCCCCGCCCGCGCGGGCTGATCGAGGCCGAGGCCCTGTCGGTGGCGGCCCCCGGCGCGTCCCGGGCGATCCTGCAGGGCGTCGGCTTCCGGATCGAGCCCGGACAGCTCGTGGGCATCATCGGGCCGAGTGCCGCCGGCAAGTCGACCCTGGTCCGGGCGATGACCGGGATCTGGCCGCTGACCGGCGGCAGCCTGCGCATCGACGGCGCGGAGCTGGGCCACTGGGATCCGCAGGACCTCGGCCGGCACGTCGGCTACCTGCCGCAGGACGTGGAGCTGTTCGACGGGACGGTGGCGCAGAACATCGCGCGCTTCGGGCCCGCGGAGGATGCGGCGATCCTCGCCGTGGCCCGGCGCGCCGGCTGCCACGACCTGATCCAGGCCCTGCCCGACGGCTACAACACCGTGATCGGCCCGGGCGGCCACGGCCTGTCCGGCGGCCAGCGCCAGCGCATCGCCCTCGCCCGCGCGCTCTACGGCGATCCGAGCCTGATCCTCCTCGACGAGCCGAACGCCAGCCTCGACCAGCCCGGCGAGGCGGCCCTGATGCGGGCCCTGGCGGCCCTGCGGGCGAACGGGACCACGGTGGTGATCGTGACCCACAAGGTCGCCCTCCTGGCCGATGCCGACGCCGTTCTGGTGCTGAATGCCGGCCGCGTGCAGAGCTTCGGCCCGGCCGAGTCGATCCTGGGGGCCCTGGTCGGACCGCGCTCCGTGCCCCACGTCGTTCCGGCGGCCGGGGTCACGGCGCTGCCCGAGCCGCGCCGGAGCTTCGACGCCCAGCGGAGCGCGGGGTGAGCCATGGCGCGGCCGCACGCTCCCGCCCTGACACAGGCACCGGCCGTCTCCCCGGTCACGCCGCCGGGACTGCCCCCGGCGGGCGACGTCTCCCGCCTGGTGGATTGGCGCTGGTACGCGGCGGCGGGCTACCTCCTCATCCTGGCGAGCTTCGGGGTCGCCGGCGGCTGGGCGGCCTTCGCGCGCCTCGACCGCGCCGTCATCAGCCCCGGGGTGATCGTCGCCGAGGGCAGCCGCAAGAGCGTGCAGCACCTGGAGGGGGGCATCGTCCAGGAGGTGCTGGTCAAGGAGGGGCAGAGCGTCCGGGCGGGCGAGGTCCTGCTGCGGGTCGATCCCCTGCAGTCGCGGGCCAGCGCGGACCTGTTCCGCGGCCAGCTCGACGCCGCCCTGATCCTCGAGGCCCGGCTCAGGGCCGAGCAGGCCGCCGGCGCCCGCCTCGACCTGCCGCCCGAGATCGCGGAGCGGCGGAGCGAGGCCGCCATCGCCCGGATGATCGACGACCAGGCGAGCCAGCTCGCCGAGCGCCAGGCCTCGTTCCAGCTGCAACTCTCGCTCACCGAGGCCAAGATCACGCAGCTGCGGACCGAGATGTCCGGGCTGGCGGTGGAGAAGACGGCCGTCGAGCAGCAGGTCGGCCTGATCCAGCAGGAGCTGGAGGGCCTGCGCGCCCTGCGCGAGAAGGATCTGATTCCCCTGTCCCGGGTGCTGATGATGGAGCGCGAGCGCACGCGGCTCTCCGGCGTGATCGGGCGCTCGGTCGCGGAGACGGCCAAGGCGCAGAACGGCATCAGCGAGGCCGGGATGCAGGCCGCCCAGCTCCGCCAGAAGCGGCAGGAGGCCCTGACGGCCCAGCTGCTGGAGACCCGCCAGCGCATCGTCGAGCTGCGCGAGAAGCTCGTCGTGGCGCAGGACGTCCTGCGCCGGCACGAGGTCCGGGCCTCCCACCCGGGCGTGATCCAGGACCTCAAGGTCTACACCATCGGCCAGGTCATCCGCTCCGGCGAGCCCCTGATGGAGATCGTGCCCACCAGCGACCGGCTGGTGGTCAGCGTCCAGTTCGCGCCCAACGACCTGGAGGCCGTCCAGGCCGGCATGCGGGCCGAGATCAAGTTCCCGGCCTTCCAGAGCCGGCGGATGCCGACCCTCCTCGGCACCGTGACCCTGGTCTCGCGCGATCGCCTGCTCGATGAGCGGACGAGGCAGCCCTACTTCGCCGGCACCGTCGAGATCGACGAGCGCCAGCTGCCCGAGACGGTGCGCCCGCGCCTCGTCGCGGGCCTGCCGGCCGAGATCACGGTCTCGGCCGGCGAGCGCACGGCCCTGGAATATCTCCTGGGTCCGTTCTTCGACGCGCTCGGGCGCGCCTTCCACGAGCGATAGGACCGGCGGATCGTGACGAACGCGGGAGAGGGATTCCAATGAGTGCGGTGCTCTCGTTCTTCCGGCCGGCGCAGACGAGCCGGGGCGGCTGGTCGCAGCAGGAGCTCGCGGAGTTCTACCGCGTCGAGGCGGCGCTGATCCGGGCGGGCCTGCCGGTGGCCAGCGAGCAGGGCCTGAGCGACGAGGCCGAGCCCTGGTTCGTCTTCTGCCGCCCGGACGGCGACGAGATCCTGCACGTCGCCCGGATCGACGGCCGCTACGTCGTCGCCTCGCCGGCCTTCGACGCACCGATGTGGGGCAGCGACTTCCGCGCGCTGATCAACCAGATCGCGCAGAGCCACGCCGATCTCCTGCCGATCCCGCGGGGCGGCGCGGGCACCCGGCTCACCGTCCATCCCGCGGCCCTCCTGGCCGCCCTCGTGGCCGCGGCGGCCCTCGCCCTGGCTCCGGACGAGGCCCGGGCGGAGGCGCTGGCGGACACCGGCCCCGTGCCGGGCCCGGCGACCCGCCCGCAGCCGGCCGCCGAGGCCCTGCCGGACGGCGCCGCCGCCGAGCGGGACGGCCAGCGCAAGCAGATGGACGCGATCGTGTTCTCCGCGATGATCTTCGCCGCGACCGCCTTCGCGCCCGATCCCGCCGCCGCGCGCCCCGCCGAGCAGGCCGCGTCCGATGCGGCGGCCTCCGGGGCGGTGAACTCCGGACACGGGGATGCCGCCGGCGGCTCGGCGTGGGAGCGCGCCGAGGCGGCCGCGACCGCCGGCGCCCCGGGCGGCGTCGGGGCGGCCGGGCCGATGGGCAGCGGCGCGTCCGCGTCGACTTCCCACGAACCGGTCGCCCCGGCCGCACCCGCCGGACGGCCGGACGCCGCCGGCCCGGGCCCCGGATTCGCGTCCCCGGCGCGCGATCCCGGCCATGCCGCCCTCGACGCGGACGGCCAGCCGCACGGGCGGGCCGCGGACGCGGAGCTGTCCCGCACCGCCGGGGCGCCGAAGCCGGCCGAGGCCGTCGCGGAGACCGGCCCGGCGCGGGCCGGCGACGGCGGCCCGGGGGCGGCTACGCCGCGTTCGCCCGAGTCCGTGACGACCGCGACGCGGGCGCTGGACGCGCCCGCACACGAGGCCCCGACCGCCCAGGGCGCCTGGGCGCGTCCGACCCCGACCGCCGGCGAGTCCGAAACCGCCCGGGGCGAGACCCGGCCGGGGGGCGATGGCGGCGCCGGCAGGAGCGGAACCGCCGTGGCGTCGGACGGGACTCGCGGCCCGGACCGGGGCGAGGACGCTCCGGGCCGCGAGTCCGGTTCCGCCCGTCACGGTCCGGGCGAGGCGGGCGCCGGACCGGCCGCGCGCGCGGAGCGATCCGGCTCGGGCCCGTCCGGCTCCGGCGAGGACGGCGCGTCGCCTCCGCAGGTCAGCCAAGGCCAGGGTCGCCAAGGCGAGGGAAGACAAGGCGAGGGAAGACAAGGCGAGGGAAGACAAGGCGAGGGAAGACAAGGCGAGGCCGGCCGAGGCGAGGACGGTCGGGCCGACGCCGGCCTCGGCCACAGCGAGGACAGCGGCGGCTCCGATCGCGGCCTCGACCGCGGCGGTTCCGCGACCAGGACCGCTGTCCAGACCGACACCGCGGGCCAGACCGGGGGCGATGACCAGACCGGAAAGGGCGGCCAGGCCGCTCATGGCAGCCAGGAGGCACAGGGCAGCCAGGAGGCACATGGTGGCCAGGCCGCTCATGGCAGCCAGGAGGCACATGGCAGCCAGGAGGCACATGGCGGCCAGGAGGCACATGGCGGCCAGGAGGCACATGGCGGCCAGGAGGCACATGGCGGCCAAGGGGGCGGCGCGGCGCGGGCCGCGTCGGCATCCGCCGAACCGGAGTCCACCGCGTCCTCCCGCGCCGAGGGCGGGCCGTCCGAGCCGAACCAGGCCGCGTCGGATCATGCTGGCTCGGGTCATGCTGGGTCGATCCATGCCGCCGCGACCCATGCCGAGGCGATCCCCGTGACGTCCGCAGCCGCCGGGCCGCCGCAATCCGGCTCGACCGAGGACGCTGGGCCCGACCGGCCGGGCGTCGGCACCCGTCCCGAGACCGCCGGGCACGGGGCGGTCGCACCGGACGAGGGCGCGAGGGAATCGGAGCCGGCCCAGGGGAACGGTGACGCGGGCGCGAAGGGCGCGCAGGCGAACGTCGCGGATGCCGGGGTGAAGGCCGGGGCGGCCGACCACGCCAATCCGGCCGCGGAGGCCGGTCACGGTTACGGTTCCGGTCCGACCGGCGACGGCCACGCGGCCGCTGCGGACCGGGCCTCGACCCCGCAGGCCGCAGAGGCGTCGACGGCGCGGCACGCGGCGTCGGAATCGGCCCCGGTCGATGCGGCCCACCCGGCGGGGGAGGCTCCGGCGGCCGGCCCGGGTCCGGCGCACGCGGCATCGGCGGTCGCCGATCCCGCCACGGGCCAGCACGCGGGAGCCCCGGCCCCAGGAACCCCCGACACAGGAGCCCCGGACCTTTCATCCGGAGAGCCGGCCGCGCACGCCGCCGGGCCGGACCCGGTCAAGCACGCCGGTGTCCCCGTCGCGGCGAGTGTCCCCCTCGCCGCGAGCGTCGATTCCAGCGGCAACCTGGTCTTCGCCTCGGACGCGCAGCATGCCCCCGCGTCGCACTTAGGATCGGCCGGCGCGGGATCGGCCGGCGCGGGATCGGCAGCCGGGGGAGCGTCGTCGGCGGGACATGCCGCCCCGGGATTCGCGTCGACCGCGCCCGAACCGGCGGGCACGCCCGCGGAGGCCGGCCCCCATCCAGAGGTGGGCTTGGTGGGCCTGTCGGATCACGGCGGCGGCGGCCTGCACCATCCCGGGTTCCACGCCTGACCCAACGCCTGACCCGACCGGGAGCCCGCCTCACCCCGCAGGGTCCGGGAGCGCTCAGGGCAGTCCGAGGGCGTCGGGGAAGCTCTTGCGCGCCCGGCTGACCCGGCTCTTCACGGTGCCGACCTGGCAGCCCAGGACCTCCGAGGCCTCCTCGTAGGTCATGCCCTGGGCGGCCACGAGCAGCAGCGCCTCCTGCTGCGCCTCGGGCAAGGTACGGATGCGGGACCAGACCTCCCGCAGGGCAACCCGGTGCAGCTGATCGGCCAGCTCGATCAGCTGCCCGGCGGCGGCGCCATCGACGTCCTCCACCTCGCGGCGCGACTTCCGCTTCTCGGTGTAGAACTGGTTGCGCATGATCGTGAAGGTCCAGGCCTTCAGGTTGGTGCCGGGCCGGTAGCGCTTCTGGTTCTGCCACGCCTTCAGCAGCGTTTCCTGAACCAGATCCTCGGCCTGGTCCGCACCGTGCGCCAGCGACTGCGCGAAGCGCCTCAGGTCGGGCAGCAGCCCGAGGAGGTCCTCGCGGAAGGTGTCGGCCCCGGCGCCGGCGCCCTCGCCGGCCTGGAGGGCCGCCTCGAGACGGGACACCAGGATCAGGAGGTGTTCCGGGGTCCGGGCCCCGAAGCTCGCCGCGTAGAGGTTGCGCAAGCGCGCGCCCAATCCGAAGCGCTCGCCCGCCGCGATGATCGGGCGGCCCTCGGTTCTGGTCGGGATACGCTTGGCCCGATCGCCCCCGGTCTTGGCCCGATCGCCCTCGGCCAGACTGGCCTGGGCCGGATCGGCCTCGACGCCGTCGGCCCCGGGTGGGGCCCCGTCGACCTCGGGGGCGGTCAGCTCAGGCGAAAGCTCCAGAAGGAACACCATTCTCGACGCGGTCTCCATCGTGCCGATCCGTCCGTACAGCAAACATGTAATAGGCAGTCGCTGTATAACGATCAAGGGCGGGATGGGTTCGGTCCGGGACGGTGTCCGGACACGCGGAGCCGGGCATCCCCGTCGGCTTCGACCGCCGGTGCAGGCCGCCCGGCGAATCCCGATCGTCGGTCTCCGATGCCGACCGGTCATTCGACGCGCGAGATCAGTCCGGTGCGAAATTGATCGAAAGCTTTGAGGATTCGTAAAGACTCGGTGCTTTGTCTTTCCACGAAGATGCGCGAGCCGACCGTGGTCTTCCGGTAGCGCACATGCGCGTGATCGTGATCGACGAAAATCATGCGCGAAGACGGACATGCTTCCGACGCTTGCGGGATGGTCTTGATCGCCGGGTCTGCCCTGCAACGAACTGCAATCTGCCTGCGTTGAGGGCTGCGATCGCCGCGCCGGACAACTGTTTTCATCTCCTCAGGTCGATGTCGATGAATCCGTTGCCGGAGAAAGCCAACGATCCCGAACCCCTGGTCGACGGACGCACGATGCCGCCGTGGCGGGCGGCGCTCGGCCGTGGCGTGCACCGGGTCTCGACCCTCGCGGTCCTGGGGCTCGGGTTCGGCCTGACTCTCGCCTGGATCGTCTTCCTCTGCTGGCTCGCTTACGCCGTGTTAAGGTTGATGATTGAATAACGACCGCAATGCAGCTTAAATTGTGCAAAGCACAAAACTGCTCTCTATTTCCGCTTGTATCCTTTCAATACGTAGGTAGTCTGATTGCCCGTATCGTTGGTGTGCAAATGCTTCTGATCTGTTTCGCCTCACTGGGAGCCGCCGCAAGCCAGGCCGTTCGCCTGCCGGGTCTTCTCGTGATCGTATCGCTGCTGGCGGTCGCGATCGGCGTCGAGGGGGCCCTGGAGCAGCGCTCCCTCGGGATCGTCCTCACCGACGCGGTCTGGATGCTCGTGGCGGTGGAGGCGACCTATGTCGCGACGTCGCTCCTCTGGAATTCCGAGGCCTCGCCCGCCGCGCCCCGCAAGGCGTGACAGGCGACACAGGTTCGACAGGCGACTTGGGAGCGTCCCCGGTCGTCTTCGGCTGAGGCGGTCCGCGCTTAGCGGGCCGGGGGTGCGGCCTTGAGCAGGCGCCGGGCGACGATCGTACCGCCCAGGGCGCCGAGGAGCGCGCCCGATCCGCTGGCCACGAAGTCGACGACCTGCGCGGTTCGGCCCGGAACCCAGAGCTGGCCGATTTCCAGGACGGCACCCAGGGCGATGAGCGGCAGGCCGATCCGCCACCAGCGCAGCGCGGCCCCGTAGCCGAGCACGAACAGGCCGGCGGTCCCCGCATACGCGATCGCGTGCTCGGCTTGGCCCGGGAGGGATGTGCGCGCTTCCCAGTCGCGCGGGATCCAGGAGAGCCAGACCAGGGCCCCCACGCTCAGCCAGGCCGCCACGCGGACGAACCTGGAAAGGGCGGCGCGACGTCGCGACATGACCACTCCTGACGGCTCCTGATCCTGTCCATGCCCCCGGGGCCGTCCGCAGGGCTGGCGATGCCGTCCCGCCGTGGCGGGGCCCTGCCCCGGGCCGGCGATGAAACGGCGAAGCCGTCTTGTCCGAAGGCCGTCCGGCCCGAGAAGGCTTTGGTGCCGCTCCGCCCTTACGGGCGGTCCACGGGCCGGGTGGTCGCCCGGCGGTTCGCCTTGAGAAGCTTGCCGATCACGATACCGGCCGGGACGGACACGAGGGTCCAGAGGCGAAGAACGTGGAGCAGGCGGAGGAAGACCATCACGCGCCCTCGTCCTCCGTCAGCGCGGCATCGTACCCCGCGGTCCACCGGGAATGCGCCTCCGTGCCCTCGGCATAGGGGCAGTCTTCCCGGCGCAGGCCCTTGCCGGGGGCATAGAACCCCAGCGCGTAGTGATCGAGGTTGTCGTCCGGCGGCTCTGTCATGAGCAGGAGATAGGGCAGGCGGAAGGCCCTCCAAGGGCCGGCCTGCCCACGCACAGCCCGCGCGTGGTCACCACGCAGGATGCCAAGCCGGCATCCGCATTCGACCCTGTTGTGAAGGACTTGTCTTTCCCAGCAAAGGCTTTGGAAAGTAATGGCGCGCCCGAAAGGATTCGAACCTCTGACCCCCAGATTCGTAGTCTGGTGCTCTATCCAGCTGAGCTACGGGCGCCTGCGACCGGTGGGGGTTGGTGCCGCCCCCGGTGTGAGCGGGTGTTTAGAGGCTCCTTTTTGCGCTGGCAACCCTGGCGGGACAGATTTTTCGCGGCGGTGCGCCTCGCCGCCCATTCGGGGTCGGCGCGGGCCGCGGCGATCCCCGGCCCCGGGCTCCAGGCCGACGCTCAACGCGCTCGAAGGATGTTCTTCCGGGGTACAGGGCAGATCTGTCGCCGCGGTGCAGCGTATGCGTCGGTCAAAACCTGTTTGTTGTCGGCGCGTGATCTTGTCGTTTCATCTCATCATCAGTGTCAGGACAAGATGGAACATTTATGACAACGCTCAGGCTTGGCCATTTGAAGGGGGATGATCGGTTTCCGTCTTGGAACGCTTTGCGGTGCTGCGGGATTGAGAAGAACTCTTGCCTGTCGCAGACTTATCCAAGGAGAATGCCGTGAAACGGTCCCTGACCACCCTCGCCCTTCTGACGATCCTCGGTGCGGGTTCGGCCTCCGCCCAGACTACCGTGACCGGCACCCCGGCCCCGGACGCCAAGTCGAGTGCCACCTCGGGCGGCCAGGAGGCCGTGACCCGGCCCAACACCGACAAGCCGGACGCCACCAAGCCGGCCACGACCAAGGCCGCGGCGAACGCCAAGCTCGAGGAAGGCGCCAACAGCTTCACCGAGGCCCAGACGCACCACCGCCTGACCGAGGCCGGTTACAAGGACGTCAAGGGCCTGACCAAGGACGACAAGGGCATCTGGCGCGGCGAAGCGATGCTCGACGGCAAGCCGGTCAAGGTCGGCGTCGACTTCAAGGGCAACGTCGCGGCCCAGTAGGCCGCCGCCCCCCCCCCCGCCCCTTCCCTCGCCCGCACACAGGAGTTTCCCATGGCCCAACAGACCATCACCGCCCTGTACGACGACTACAACGATGCCAGCACGGCCGTCTCCAAGCTGGAGGCCTCCGGTGTCGCGCATGCTGACATCAGCATCGTGAGCAGCAACGAGGGTGACCGCCATGCCGGGCGCCTGCGCACCACCACCGACCTCGACTCGCCCGTCCACGGCGACACTCCCGAGAAGGCGTCCAACGGCGCCGGAGCGGGCGCCACGGTCGGCACGGTCCTGGGCGGCGCCGCCGGCCTACTGACCGGCCTCGGCTTGCTGGCGATCCCGGGCGTCGGCCCGGTGGTGGCGGCGGGCTGGCTCGTGGCCACCCTGACGGGCGCCGGCATCGGCGCGGCCGCGGGCGGCCTCGCCGGCGGCCTGACCGGTGCGGGCCTCAGCGAGACCGACGCCCACACCTACAGCGAGGGCGTGCGCCGCGGCGGCACCCTGGTGACGGTCCGGGCCGACCAGGCCCATGCGGCCCGGGTGATGGACATCCTGGAGGAGCACGGTTCGATCGACGTCGACGAGCGTGCCCAGAATTGGCGCGCCGAGGGCTGGACCGCCCCGCAGGCCGCCGCCGCGACCTCGCCGGACGCGATCCCGGGCAACGCCCTGGGCGGCACCGTCGAGGGTCGCAACCGCGTGCGCGCCTACCCGACCACGCCGGTCTGATCGGCGACCCGGGACCGCCCTCCCCTTCGGGGGGGGCGGCCCATCGCAGGTGCGAAAAAGCCCCGGCGGCCCTCTGGCCCCGGGGTTTTTGCGTGCACTGAAGAGGAAGAGCGGTCGCGGCCCGAGGGCGCGCGGAGCAGCGGTCCCGCGTCGGGGCGGATCCCGGTCTCTCGACGGCCTGCACGGTTCGGGAAAGGGTGGGTCCCGGAGCCGAAGCTCCGGGTTCTGTTTCGACGGTTACCCTACCGCAAGATGCTTACGCCGCGAGGCGGGCATCCATGACAACGTTATCGTTGGCATTTAGAGTTTTGGCCAAATGCTCGAAACAGGGGTTGCCTGCGTCGAACCGGTCGAGTCCTTACCGACAGCCGCATCGTCCCGCACCGAAGTGAGAGCGAACTCGCGATCCCTTTACCGCCCAGTCGATCCTATTTCGCCCCCATCAGAAGACCACCTGCGGATGCGGATGGGCTTTTGGTGGAGGCGCCGGAGTACTGCCCTCCGGGTCCTGAAACGTTATTACGAACCGGTCATCAACCGCAGGCTCGATATAGGCGAAATCGCCGCGCGGGTCCAGCCGGCGCGCTATCCCGCCGCACCCGTCGGCCCGGCCGTCTCGGCCGCGAACCAATCGGCGTAGGGTGTGGTGCGGGCCATGTGCCGGTTGAGGTCGGGCGCGCCGTCGTCCCACCAGACGGGGCCGCGCTCGCCGAGGTCGCGCTTGGCCGCATCGACGGCACGGCGGGCCTGCGCGACCGCGTCCGGATCTCCGGCCGCCTTGCCGGCCTTCACGGCCCGGCGCGCATCCATCAGGGCGGCGACGTGGGCGTCGCGCGCGGCGGGGTCGAGGTCGGGGCGGGTCCGGCGCCAGAGCCGGCCGCGCACCACGAGGTAGCGTCCGTCCGGCGTCACGAGCGGCGGCGCGGACTTGCGCCTCGGTGCGGCCTTAATGCTCGGCTCAGCTTTGGCCCTCGGCTCAGCCTTGGTCCTCGGCTCAGCCTTGGTCCTCGGCTCAGCCTTGGCCCGCGACGGGGCTCTACCCCGCGGCGCGGCCACGGCGATGGGCCTGCTCCTCGATCAGGGCCTCCACGGCCGCGATCGTGTTCTCGAGGTCGGCCACGCGCCGCAGGACGCTGTCGGGCGGCAGCATCGCGATCTTCGCGGCTTCTGTGATGAGGGTCCTCTGAGCGTCCTTGAGGCGGTCGAGGAGAGATTCCAAGTCTGACATTGCTCGGCTTTAGCGGATGCCGGGGGCGGCCCGCAATGCACATCCGAGCAAGTTGGCCGAGATATCCTTGCCTGATCTCGTCGGCTATTGTCCTGCCGCGCGCCGAAACCCGGCGCGCGACGTGGGCTCCGACTTCGGCGAAGCGGCCTCGGTCGAGCAAGTCGGGGCTCAGTTGGGGTGGAAGACCACCTTCACGCAGCCATCCTTCTTGTCCCGGAAGGTCTTGTAGAGATCAGGACCGTCGGCGAGGTTGGTCGACCGGTGCGTGATCAGCGACGTCATGTCGAATCGGCCCGCCTGGATCAGCTTCGTCAGCGTCTCGAGGTAGCGCTTCACGTGGGTCTGGCCGCTCTTCAGGGTCAGGCCCTTCTGGACGATCATGCCCATGTTGACCGGCACCGGCCCGCCATAGACGCCCGGCACCGAGACGATGCCGCAGGGGCGCACGGCCTTGATGGCCTCGGCCAGGGCGTAGGGGCGCTCGGTCGAGGTCAGCGTCTCCTGCAGGGTGCTGAGCACCCCGGCGATGCCGTGGCCGGCGGTGGCCTCCATGCCGACGCAGTCGATGACGCCGTCGGCGCCCTCCCCCTTGCTGATCTCCAGGATGCGCGCGAAGACGTCCTCCTTCATGAAGTCGATGACGTCGGTGGCGCCGTATTTGCGGGCCAGCGCCAGGCGCTCGGGCACGGTCTCGATGGCGATGATGCGCTCGGCCCCCATGATCTTGGCCGACTGGATCGCGAACAGGCCGACGGGCCCGGCCCCCCAGACCGCGATGATCTCGCCGCCCTTGATCTCGCAATGCTCGGCGCCCTGCCAGCCGGTGGGCAGGATGTCGGTGAGGAACAGCACCGACTCGTCGTCCATGCCGTCCGGCACCTTCATCGGGCCGACGTCGGCCATGGGCACGCGCACGTACTCGGCCTGGCCGCCGGCATAGCCGCCGGTGATGTGCGAGTACCCGAACAGGCCCGCGGTGGTGTAGCCGAACTGGGCGGCCGCCATGGCGGCGTTGCGGTTCGAACGCTGGCAGACCGACCAGTTGCCGAGACGGCACTGGCGGCACTCGCCGCAATTGATGTTGAAGGGCACGACGATGCGGTCGCCCTTGCGGAACTTGGTGAAGCCGGTTCCGACCTCCACCACCTCGCCCATGAATTCGTGGCCGAGGACGTCGCCGGATTCCATGGTGGGCATCTGCCCGTCCATCAGGTGGAGATCCGAGCCGCAGATGGCGCAGCTCGTCACCTTGATGATGACGTCGCGGGCATCCTCGATCTGCGGATCGGGAACCGTATCGCAGCGGATGTCGCCCTTGCCGTGCCAGCACAGTGCCTTCATGGCGGATCTCCAAGAGCCTGGGGGCCGGGGGCGGCGCGCGGGCG
>NZ_CEEDOX010000022.1:0-81521 GCF_979256535.1 Methylobacterium sp. AC690
CACAGGTTCAAATCCTGTCCCCGCAACCAAACCCAAACGCCGAGAGGCCCGTCGCGCAACACACGCGACGGGCCTCTTCGCGTTCTAGGATCCGGCCGCGCCCCGGCCGCGTCGATGCAGCAGGAACACGCCCAAGGCGATCGCCAGCACCGTTGTGGCTGCGGCGAGGCTGAGGATTCGTTCGATCAAGGGCGTGTAGATCCCCCGGACGGCGTCGTACCCGTAGCAGAGCAGGGTGAGCCGATCGGCCAGCGTGCTGCCCCGCCCCTCCCCCGCCTCGATCAGGGCGAGGCGCAGGTCGCGGCCGTTCAGCGCCAGGGGCGACAGGATGCGGGCGACGCGCCCCTCGGGCGTCAGCAGGATCGCGGCGGCCGGATGGGCGATGCTGTCGGTATCCCGGTCGACCACGAAGCGGTAGCCGAGCGCCGCCGTGAGGGCGGCGACGGCCGGTGCCGCGCCGACGAGCGCCCGGGCCGCCGAGACGCTGGCTTCCGAGACGCCCGCCTTTGAACGTCCGCCTCCGTCGTCGTGCAGCATCCGCCGGGCTGCCGCGACGTCGTCCCGTGGATCGAGACCCACCAGGACGAAACTGACGTCGCGGCCGGGGGCGAGGCCGGTCGCCGCGAGGGCCGCGCCGGTCATCGCCAGCATCGGGTCGCAGACATTGGCGCAGGTGTAGTCGACCGGCAGGAGCAGGGCCGCCCGTTCCCCCAGGGCCGTACCCAGGGTGGTCGGTCCGCTCTCCGCATCGGTGAAGGCAAGCCCGAGCGGCACCCGGGCGTCGGAGGCCGGCGTGACGCCGACGCGCGCGAGGTCGTTCTGCGCCAGACGCGCCAGCCCGGCTCCGGGCAGCGTTGCGAGTCCCGCGAGGCCGAGCAGGAGGGCCGCCGGCCAGCTTTGCCTCATCCGGATCGCGCGCCTGCGGCTGCCCTGTCGCATGGGTCCTCTCATGCCCGATTCCGGGCCGGGGCGCAGCCCGCAATGGCGCCGCACGGGACCGGAATCACGCGGCTCGCGAACATCCCGGCTCGCGAACTCTTGGATCGTGAACTGTTGGATCGCGAACTCTTGGATCGCGAACTCTTGGATCGCGAAGTTTTGGGTCGCGCCGATCCGTCTCCTGGGGCAACGCTGTCCGGCGCGGCGGGTGTTCCGTTCGGCCGGTGCGGCGCCGGCCCGGGCTGGATTCGCATCCCGCGGGATGAGAGGCCGGACTGAACCGTAGCCGTCAGATCGCGGTTATCGAGACGGACCGGGAGAAGCGAGTGCGGATGAGACGACCCCGTGACATCCCGAGCCTGATGCTGCGTACCGGCGGGCGCCGCGCCTGATGGCGCAACTCTTCGCGCCCGGCGCCGACGCGCTCCTGCGCCTGGCCCTCCTCTCCGGGGCCGCCCTGATCGCCGGCGGGGCCGTGCTGGTGGCCGGGATCGCGCGTTCGGACTACGTCACCGGCGTGGGGATCGCCCCGGCCCAGCCGGTCCCCTTCAGCCACAAGCACCATTCGGGCGAACTCGGCATCGATTGCCGCTACTGCCACACCACGGTGGAGACGCAGGCCACGGCCGGGCTGCCGCCGACCCAGACCTGCATGACCTGCCATTCGCAGATCTGGACCGGCTCCGACATGTTGAAGCCCGTGCGCGACAGCTACGCCAGCGGCGAGCCCCTGCGCTGGGTTCGCCTGAACAAGCTGCCGCAATACGTCTACTACAATCACTCCGTTCACGTGACGAAGGGGATCGGCTGCTCCACCTGCCACGGGGACGTCACCACCATGCAGATGACCTACCGGGCCAACGCCTTCGAGATGCAGTTCTGCCTCGACTGCCACCAGGCGCCCGAACGCTGGGTGCGCACGCCGGACCAGGTCTGGAACATGAACTGGAGCCCGCCGGCCAACCAAGCGACCCTCGGGCCGCAACTCGTGGCGAAGAACCACATCCACGGGGGCGACCGGCTCCTCGAATGCGGGATCTGTCACCGCTGATGGCTCAGGACCTCGATCTCCCGCAGCTGCGCCGGCGCCTCGCCTCCGGCGACGGCCCCGCCTTCTGGCGCAGCCTCGATGCGCTGGCCGGGACGGAGGCGTTCCAGGCCTATCTGCGAACCGAATTCCCCGGGGCCGTGCCCCTGGCGCAGGGGCCGGAGCGACGCGGCTTCCTCAAGCTGATGGCGGCCTCCTTCGCCCTTGCCGGGCTCTCGGCCTGCGATGCCTTCGACGGGCGAGGGCGCGAGGTGCCCTACGTGGTGCAGCCCGAGCGGATCGTCGCCGGTGCTCCCCTGGTCTACGCCACCTCGGCCCTGTTCGACGGCTTCGCGAACGGCATCCAGGTCACCACGCGCAACGGCCGTCCCCTGAAGGTCGAGGGCAACCCGGACCATCCCTGGAGCCGGGGCGGTACCGACGTGCTGGGCCAGGCCTCGGTGCTCGGGCTCTACGACCCCTTCCGCAGCCAGGCGGTGCAGCATCTCGGGCGGCCCGCCGCCTGGTCGGCCTTCCGCGGCGCCCTGCTGGCGCGCCTCGCGGCCCTGCGCGAGACGGGCGGTGCGGGCTTCCATCTCCTCACCGGGCCGGTCACGTCGCCCGCGCTGGCCGCCGAGATCGATCGGCTGCGGTCGGCCTATCCGGGCCTGCGCTGGCACGTCTCGCAGACGGTGCCGCGGGACGGGCTCTATGACGGCGCGCGGCAGGCCTATGGCCGGCCCCTGGAAACCCAGTTCCGGTTCGAGGCCGCCCGCACTCTGGTCAGCCTCGACGGCGACTTCCTCGACGTCGGGCCGGGCCAGGTCGGGCTGTCCCGCCGCTGGATCGACGCGCGCCGGGCCGCGCAGGCCGAGGGCCGCTTCCTCACCCTGCACGCGGCGGCGCCGACCCCGGGGCTGACCAGCGTCAAGGCCGACCACACCCTGGCGGCCGGCTCGGACGACCTGGCGCGCCTGGCCGCGGATCTCCTGCGGATCGCCGAGGGCGCACCCCCCCAGCCGGTGGCCGAGACCGCGGACGGGCCGAGGGCGGCGTGGCTCCGGCGGGCCGGCGCGGCGCTGCTGGCCGCGCGGGGCCGGGGTCTCGTCACCGCCGGCATCGGCCAGCCGGCTGCGGTGCACGCCCTGGTTCACCGCATCAACGGCGCCCTGGGCAACACCGGCACCACGGTGGTGCACACCGTGCCCGTTCCGGTGAGCGGGGCCGAGGACGTGTCCGCCCTGACCGAGGCGATGGTCGGAGGGCGCGTCGGCACCCTGCTGATGCTCGGGGTCAACCCGGTTTACGAGGGCTCGGGCGAGCTCGCCTTCGCCGAGCACCTGGCCCGGGTACCGTTCAAGATCCATGCGGGGACGTATTTCGACGAGACCGCCGCCCATGCCGACTGGCACCTGCCGCTCGCGCACCCGCTGGAGAGCTGGGGCGATGCCCGCTCCCTCGACGGCACCGTGGGGCTGATCCAGCCGACCGTCGCCCCGCTCTATGGCGGACGCTCGGCCCACGAGATCCTGACCCTGTTCGGCTCCGAAAGTCCCGAGCCGGAGACCCCCGCACAGGAAGGACCCGAGCGGGGGCTCGGATTGCTGAAGCGCCAGTGGCGCCGTCCCGGCGAGGACGCCGCCGCCTTCGAGGCCCGGTTCGCCGAAGCCCTGCACCTCGGCTTCCTGCCGGACACCGCCCTGCCCATGGAGAGCGTGGCGCTGACCGGGCGGGTCGCGGACCCCGTGCCGGCCTCCGCCGCGGAGGATCGGGCCGCCGCGGACCGCATCGAGGCGGTCTTCCGGCCCGACCCCTGCGTCTGGGACGGGGCCTCGGCCGATCTCGGCTGGCTGCAGGAACTGCCCAAGCCCCTGACCAAGGTGGTCTGGGAGAACGTCGTCGCGGTGAGCCCGCGCCTCGCCGAGCGCCTGCACCTCGTCACCGGCGACGTCGTGGCGGTGGAGGCGAACGGCCGGCGCCTCGAGGGCGCGGCCTGGATCCTGCCGGGCCAGGCCGCGCACACCGTGACCCTCACCCTCGGCTACGGCCGCCGGGTGCCGGACCACCTCGCGCAGGGGCTCGGCTACGACGCCCAGGCCCTGCGGCCCGCCGCCACGCCCTATCGCCTGCCCGACGTCACCCTGACGAAGACCGGCCGCCGCGCCAGGCCCGTGACCACGCAGGATCTCGGCACCATGCAGGGACACGACTTCGTGCGCGTCCAGGCCCTGGGGGCTCCGAGCGTCGGCGACCCGCCGGGCGCGGTGGTGCCGTCGTTCTATGCCGCGCCGCCCTCGGCGGGGCGGGGCGCGGCGTCCGCGGACGAGGGCGCACGCGCCGGCCGGGCCTGGGGCATGGTCATCGACCTCGATGCCTGCATCGGCTGCAATGCCTGCCTCACGGCCTGCCAGTCCGAGAACAACATCCCGGTGGTGGGGCGCGAGGAGGTCGCGCGCGGGCGCTGGATGAACTGGCTGCGGGTGGACCGCTACTATGCCGGCGACCTCGACGCGCCCGACACGCATTTCCAGCCGGTGCCCTGCATGCATTGCGAGGCGGCGCCCTGCGAGCTCGGATGCCCGGTGGAGGCGACGGTGCACGACAGCGAGGGCCTGAACCTGCAGGTCTACAACCGCTGCATCGGCACCCGCACCTGCCAGAGCTACTGCCCCTACAAGGTCCGGCGCTTCAACTACCTCGACTACACCGGCGGCATGGCGCCCGTGGCGCAGCAGCAGCGCAACCCCGACGTCACCGTGCGGGCGCGCGGCGTGATGGAGAAGTGTACCTACTGCCTCCAGCGCATCGCCGGGGCGCGCATCGACGCGGCCAAGGACGCCCACGCGCCGATCCCGGACGGGACGGTGGAGACCGCCTGCCAGGGAGCCTGCCCGACTCGCGCCATCGTGTTCGGCGACCTCTCGGATTCCAGCAGCAAGGTCGCGGCGGCGCGCCGGGACCCGCGCAACTACGCGCTGCTCGGCGAGCTCAACACCCGGCCGCGCACCACCTACCTCGCGAGCCTGGCGCCCGGCGCCGAGCCGGGCCGGGAGGGCTGAGGCGCCATGGCCGGAGCCGTGCTCACCCCCGACACCCCGACCCGCCCCGGCGGAATCGGACGCGCCGTCTCCGATGCGGCCCTGCACGACCCCCTCGGCCGGCGCTGGTGGATCGCCTTCGCGGCGGCCTCCGGGCTCTTGGCCCTGTTCTTCGGGGTGATCCTGTACCTGCTCTTCACCGGCGTCGGCATCTGGAACAACAACAACGCCGTCGTCTGGGCCCTCGACATCGCCTCCTACGACTGGTGGATCGGCATCGCCTGCGGCAGCCTCGCCCTGGCCGGTACCCTGCGCCTGACGGGGACGTCACGGGAGGCCGCGTTCGGGCGCGGGGCGATCAGCCGCCTGGCCGAGGCCAATGCCCTGCTGTGCACGATCGCGGCCGGGCTCTACCCGATCATCCATCTCGGGCGGCCGTGGTTCTTCTACTGGAACCTGCCCTACCCCAACACCCTCGGCCTGTGGCCGCAATTCCGCTCGCCCCTGGTCTGGGACGCCATCGACATCGTCAGCTTCCTCGTGGTCACGGTGAGCCTCTGGTACGTCGGGCTCCTGCCGGACCTCGCGACCCTGCGCGACCGGGCCTTCGCGGAGGCGCAGGCGACGTCCGAGCGCGCCGGGCGGCCGCGGCGCTGGCCGATGCTGCGGGCGCAGGCCTACGGGATCGCCGCCGCCGGCTGGCGCGGCTCCGCCTCCCACTGGCAGCTCTGGGCGCAGGCCTATCGCATCATCGCCCTGCTCGGCATCCTGCTCGTGGTCTCGCTCCAGACCGGAGCCTCGGTGATGCTGGCGGGCTCCGTTCTGCCGGGCTGGCACGACACCATCCTGCCCGTCACCTTCCTGGTGAACGCCGTCTTCTCCGGGGTCGCCGTCATCGCCGCCCTGGCGATGCTGGTCCGCTCGGTCTACCGCCTCGAGGCCGTCGTCACCCTGCGCCATGCCGAGATCCTGGCCCGGCTCCTGCTCGGCCTCGGGCTCGCCAGCCTCTACGGCTACGCGGCCGAGCTCCTCTCGGGCTTCCTGCACGGCGACGCCTACGCACGCGCCACCCTGGTGCGCCGGTTCACCGGCCCCCATGCCTGGGCGGCCTGGGCGGTGCTGACCTGTGCCCTGCTGCCGGTCCAGCTGTTCTGGTGGGCGCGGTTCCGGCGCTCGCCCCTGGCCCTGGCCCTCGTCGGCGGCCTCGTGGCGGTGGGTGCCTATGCCGACCACGTCATGGTGCTGGTGGTGACGCTGTCGCACGACTTCCTGCCCTCCTCCGCCCTCGACTACCGGGTCGGGCTCTGGGGCCTCGCCACCTTCGCCGGGTCCGTGGGGATGTTCCTCGTCCTGCTGCTCCTGTTCCTGCGCGCCCTGCCGGTGGCCTCGCTCAGCGACCTGCGCCGTCAGGCGGACCCGGGCGACGGCCCGGCTCAGGCACAGGCCAGGGCGGACGCCCCCGCGCCCGATGCCGGCACGCCGATCTGGGCGGTCAGCGCGGAATTCGCGACGCAGGACCAGCTCGCCGCCGCGATGCGGGCGCTCGCCCGGCGCCATCCCAGCCGCGGCGGGAACGTCCGCCTCGACGCCTTCGGCCCGGTGCCGATGGCCGATGCCCTGAAGACCCTCGGCCGCCACAACCGCTCGGTCCTGCCCTACGCCCTCGGCGCGGCCCTCGCCGGCGGGGCCGCCTTCTACGGGATGTGCGTCTACGCCACCGCGTACGGCTACGTCCTCGACGTGGGCGGACGTCCGCGCTTCTCCTGGCCCTCCTTCGTGGTGCCGAGCGTCTCCTTCGCGATAATGAGCGGGACGCTCGCCGTGCATGCGGTGCTCCTGTTCGTGAACCGCCTGCCGCGCCTCAACCATCCGGCCTTCAACATCCCGGGCTTCGGGCGGGTCACCCAGGACCGCTACTTCCTGGCCGCCGAAGCGCGCGGCCCGGATTTCGATGCCGACCGCATCGTGCGCCAGCTCGCCGCCCTGCCCGAGGGGGCCGGGCGGCCGCTCGCGATCGCGCGGGTGCCGCGATGAGGCGCCGGTTCCACCGCCTCCCCGTCCAGCTGCCCGGCCTGGGGCTGCTCCTGGCGCTCGTCGGCTGCGGCGAGGCGAACATGCACGACCAGGCCAAGGCCAAGAGCTGGGACGCCAACCGCTTCTTCCCCCAGGGCATGACCATGCGCGCGCCCGTGACCGGCACCGTACCCCGCACCGACCCAGCGCGCTTCGTGCCGCGCCCCGCCGTCATCGACGCGGCCCTGCTGGACCGGGGCCGGGAGCGCTACGGCATCGCCTGCACGCCCTGCCACGGCCGCAGCGGCGACGGCCGGGGCATGATCGTGGCGCGCGGCTTTCCGGCGGCGCCGTCCTTCGCGGACGAGCGCCTGAGGTCGGCGCGGTCCGACCGGCTCTACGCCGCGATCACGGAAGGCCACGGGGCGATGTTTCCCATGGGGGCGCAGGTGGCACCGGCCGACCGCTGGGCCATCGTCGCCTATCTCCGGGTCCTGCAGCTGAGCCAGGGCGCCGACGTGGCGAGCCTGCCGGCGGAGGACCAGGCCAGGCTGCGGGACGGCGCGATGCGGGCGGCCCGATGACCGCCGCCCGCCCCCTGCTCCGCCTCGCTGCCGGTCTGGCCGCCCTCGCCTTCGCGGTCCTCCTCGGCGACTGGCAGGCCGGCTACCTGGCGGCCTGGCTCACGCTCCTGGCCCTGCCCCTCGGCGCCCTCCCCCTGGTCGCCGGGCTCGACGCCCTGGCGCCGGAGCGGTTCGCGATCCTGCGCCCCGCCCTGGTCGGCGGCCTGCGCCTGATGCCCGTGGCGGCCCTGCTGGCCCTGCCCCTGATCGCGGTGGTGCCGGTCCTCTATCCCTTCGCGACGGGAACCCCCGCCGCGACCCCGTTGGCGGCGATCTGGACGACGCCGCCGTTCCTCGCCGCCCGCCTCGTGGCGGCCCTCGCCCTCTGGCTCTGGCTCGGCCGCCGGGCCGCGGCGGGACGGGGGCCGGCCGCCCTCGTGCTCGGACTCCACGCCGTGCTGGCGACGCTGGTGAGCTTCGACCTGATCACCGCCCTCGACCCGCGCCTCGGCTCCAGCCTGATCGGGCTCCTGATGCTGGTGGCCTGGAGCGGCGCGGCCCTGGCCGCCGCCCTCCTGGTCACGCGCCGGCCCGAGGCCGGGCTGCTGCCCCTGGCCCTGCTGACGGCGACATGGGCCTTCCTGCACTTCGTGCAGTTCCTCGTGGTCTGGTCGGCCAACCTGCCCGCCGAAGTGTCGTGGTACCTCGCCCGCGGCGGCCTGCTCGGGCGGGGCTTGAGCCTCGCGGGCGGGACCGCCGCCCTGCTCGCCGCCGCCCTCACCCTGCGTCCCGGCCCGTGGACGACGCGGGCGGTGGCGGCTTTGACCCTGGCGGTCCACGCCGGCGAGATGGCCTGGCTCGTCACGCCGGCCGCGCGGGGCGCCTTCGTGGTCACGGGGCCGGACGTCCTGGCCGGGCTCGGCGTCGCCGCCGTCGCCGCCGGCCTCGCCCCGATGCTGGCGCCGCTCCTGGCGCGCCGCGCCCCGATGGACGCAAAGGTCGCCGCATGAGCCCGCCCGAGGCCCCGCGCCGCTCCAGTCTCGCCCTCGTCCCGGCGATCCTCGCCGGCCTGATCCTGCGCCGAACGGGCGCGGTGCCGCCGTCCGCCGCGGCCACGCCGCAGGATCCGCACGGGGACGACTGGGACTACGAGCGCAGCGACGCCGAGGCCGGCAAGACCGCCTGGGTGATGCTCGGGCTCGCCGGCGCGGTGATCGTCACCATCGGGGCGGTGCTCGCCCTCAACCACCTGGTGCTCGGCCGCCAGCGTGCCGCCCTGCCGCCCCTCACGGCCCAGCAGACCGCCGCGATCCGGCCGCCGCCGCCGAACCTGCAGGCGGACCCTTACGGGGATATCGACGCCAAGGAGGCCGACGAGGCCGGCCGCCTCGCCGGCTACGCCTATCTCGATGCGGACCGCACCCGGGCCCGCATTCCGGTCGACCGGGCCATGGCGCTCATGGCCGGCCGGCCGTTCGACCCGGAGCCCGCCGCACCGGCCCGGGACTCGGCGGAGTCTCCTCAACCCCGGACGGGAACGGCACCATGAAGGCCCAGTCCGCCCTCGCGCTCTGGCCGCCGGCAGCCTCCGCCACGGCGGTGGAGACCGACCACATCATCCTCGGCTTCACGGTGCTGACCCTGCTCCTCACGGTGCCGGTCTTCCTCGCGATCACCTACTTCGCCCTGCGCTACCGCCAGGGCGAGCAGGCCGACCGCAGCACCGACGAGCGCCGCAGCTTCCTCATCGAGATCAGCTGGATGCTGATCCCCTACGTGCTGACGCTGTTCTTCTTCGGCTGGGGGGCGAAGCTCTTCATCGCCTCCCGGCATCCGCCGCCGGACGCCATGGTGGTGGAGGCCGTGGGCCGGCAGTGGATGTGGAAGTTCCAGCACCCCACCGGCCAGTCCGAGATCAACGACCTGCACCTGCCCGTCGACCAGCCGGTCCGGATCCGCATCACCAGCCAGGACGTGATCCACGCGCTCTACCTGCCGGCCCTGCGCCTGCAGATCGCCGCCCTCCCCGACCGGACGACGGAGATCTGGTTCAAGGCCGACCGCACCGGAACCTACCGGCTCTACTGCTCGGAATATTGCGGCACCGACCACTCGGTCATGGACGGCAACCTCACGCTGATGACCCAGGCCGAGTACCAGGAGTGGCTGACCCATGGGGGGGCGCAGCAATCGAACCTGGCGGCGGGCCGGGTGATCTACGAAGCCTACGGCTGCGCCGGCTGCCACGACGGCGCCGTCGCGGGCGTGAAGGCGCCCAGCCTCGTCGGCCTCTACGGCCGCCCGGTCCACCTCGCCGACGGCCGCACGCTCACGGCGGACGCGGACTACATCCGCGCCAAGATCCTCAACCCCAACGAGAACCGGCTCGCCGGCGACGGTGAAGGCGAGGGTGGCGGCCAGGGTGGCGGCAAGGGCAGCGGCAAGGGCAGCGGCAAGGCCGGCTACAAGCAGGTGATGCCGAGCTTTCGCGGGGTGATCCCGGCCGACGATCTCGACCGCCTCGTCGGATACCTGAAAGCCTACGACCGCGTCGCGGAAGGAGCCCCCCGATGAGCAGCGCCGGCACCCTGCACGGCGACGCCGCCGCGCGCGATCCCCACACGCCGTTGCCGACCCTCGACCGGCCGGACGACTACCTCCATGCCCAGTCCACCCTGCGCTCGTGGTTCCTCACCACCGACCACAAGCGCATCGCGCTCCTGTACCTCGCCAGCATCACCGCCTTCTTCGTCATCGGCGCGGTGGCGGCCGGCTTCGTGCGCCTCGCCCTGGTCGTCCCCGACGGCGCGATCATGACCAACGACACCTACAACAAGGCCTTCACCATCCACGGGGTGGTGATGGTGTGGTTCTTCCTCATCCCGTCGATCCCGGCGACCTTCGGCAACTTCCTGATCCCGCTGATGATCGGGGCCAAGGATCTCGCCTTCCCGAAGCTCAACCTGACGAGCTGGTACATCTTCATGACGGGGGCGCTGTTCACCCTGGTGGCGGTGGTGCTGGGCGGCGTCGATACCGGCTGGACCTTCTACGCGCCGCTCTCCACGGCCTTCTCGAACACCTGGGTGCTGCCGGCCCTGATCGGCGTCACCATCGTGGGCTTCTCCTCGATCCTGACGGGGCTCAACTTCGTCGTCACCATCCACACGATGCGGGCGCCCGGCATGACCTGGTTCCGGCTGCCGATCTTCGTCTGGACGCACTACGCCACGAGCCTGATCTTCCTGCTCGCGACCCCCGTCATCACCCTGGCGCTGATCCTGCTCATCGCCGAGCGCGCCTTCCACGTGGGCGTGTTCGACCCGGCCTATGGCGGCGACCCGGTGCTGTTCCAGCACCTGTTCTGGTTCTACTCGCACCCGGCCGTCTACATCATGGTGCTGCCGGGCATGGGCGTGATCTCCGAGATCGTGCCGGCCTTCGCCCAGAAGAAGCTCTTCGGCTACCGCTTCGTCGCCTACGCGGCCATCGGCCTGGCCTCCGTGACGTTCTTCGTCTGGGGCCACCACATGTTCGTCAACGGGCAGAGCGACCTGGCCTCCCTCGCCTTCTCGGCCCTCTCCTTCGCGGTGGCGGTGCCCTCAGCGGTGAAGGTCTACAACTGGACCGCCACGATCCATAAGGGCAGCCTACGCCTCGACACCCCGATGCTGTACGCCATGGGGTATATCGGCCTGTTCGTGCTCGGCGGGCTGACGGGGCTCTATCTCGCGACGCTGGCCATCAACCAGCACATCCACGCCACCTACTTCGTGGTGGCGCATTTCCACTACATCATGGTCGGCGGCACGGTGCTGGCCTTCCTCGGCGGGCTGCACTTCTGGTGGCCGAAGATCACCGGGCGGATGTACAGCGAGCCCTGGGGCCGGATCTCCGCGCTGTTCATCTTCATCGGGTTCAACGTCACCTTCTTCCCGCAATTCATCCTCGGCTACCTCGGGATGCCGCGGCGCTACGCGACCTACCCGCCGGAATTCCAGCTCCTCAACGTGCTGTCCTCCGCGGGCTCGACGATCCTGGCGGCCGGCTACCTCTTCCCGATGGTCTATCTCGTCTATTCCCTCTGGTTCGGACGCCGGGCGAGCGCGAACCCCTGGGACGCCAAGGGGCTGGAATGGGAGACCGCCTCCCCGCCCCCGCCCCACAACTTCGCGGGCGTGCCGCAGGTGCCGAAGGTCCCGTACGACTACCCGATCCAGGCCCCCGAGACCGGGAGCCACCACACGTGAGCGCCGATGCCACCGGTGCGAACCCCGCCGCCGACCCCGTCGGCGTCACCCGCGCCGAGCACTTCGCCACGGTCGGTCAGCAGCGCCACGCCGCGACGCTGGGCATGTGGGCGTGGCTGCTGACGGAACTGCTGCTCTTCGCCGGGCTGTTCCTCACCGCGCTGATCCTGCGTCTGCTCCACCCGGAGGCGGTGCAGGCGGCGGCCGGCCATCTCAAGTTCTGGATCGGGGCCACCAACACCGTGGTGCTGCTCTGCTCCAGCCTGACCATGTCGGCGGCCATCGAGCTCTCGCGACTGGGCTGGCAGCGGATGATGGTCGGCTGCCTGCTCGCCACGGCGAGCCTCGGGGCGCTGTTCCTGATGCTGAAGGGCTACGAGTACTACGCCGACTACGAGGAGCACATGATGCCCTTCCTGGCCCGCCGGCCCTACGCCCTGGCCGAGCAGCCGGCGACGCGGCTCTTCGTCAACCTCTACTACGTGGCGACCGCACTCCACGCCCTGCACCTGTTCACCGGCATCGCCATCCTGCTCGGCATCACCTGGAAGGCGTCGCGTCCGGGCTTCCTGCAGCGGCACCAGAACTGGATCGAGGTCTACGGCCTGTACTGGCACTTCATCGACCTGATCTGGATCATCGCCTTTCCGGTCCTCTACGTGGTCAACCGGTAGGAGGCGGCGCTGCGCAATCCCCTGCATGCCCTCTCCCTCCATGGCCTCGGCCCCGCCGACCGCGCGCTCCTTCGGCGTCGCCTGCGCACGCCGGTGCGCACCTTCCTGGCGCTGCTGGCGCTGCTCGCCGTGAACGTGGCGCTCGGGGCGACGCGACCGTTCGAGCAGGTCTGGCTCGTCGAGCTCGCGGTGGTCGCCGTCATGGCGGCGATCATCATCCTGGTCTCGATGGAGGTCCGCCACGAGCCGCCCCTGGTGCGCCTGTTCGCGGGGGTCGGGTTCTTCTGGGTCGCGATCCTGTTCGGGATGACGCTGACCGATTACCTCGCGCGCTGAGCCGCGGGCGCCGGACCTCGCGACGCAGGACAACGGCGGGGCTCGCGCCCCGCCGTTGTCCGCTCGGGTGGGTCTCGGCCCCGGACCGGTGCGCCGTGCGCGCCGGCCCTCGGCCGTGGCCCCAGGGCCGCCTCAGTAGGCCGGGCCGCCCGAGGTGGTGCCGTAATTGGCGGTGGGCTTGTTGTTCTGCTCGGCGTTGCCGGCCTTGGCCGAATCGTCCGCGCGGCGGGTGATCGAACCGGTGGTCACGTCATCGAAGGCACCGACGACGCGGCTGCCGGGCGCGGCGGTGACGGGGATGCCGGCCGGGGCGTTGTAGCTCTGCGCGAGGGCGGACGAGACGGGAGCGCTGAGGGTCAGGACCAGGGCAGCGGCGGCGGAAGCAAGACGAGTCTTCATGGTCGTGGTATCCAGATGTACAGGTCCGGTCTCCGTCAAACATTCGAGGATCACGTCCAGGATGTCCGGGGGCCGTTCTTCTTGGTACGATCTCGATATACGACGCACGCGTTCGGGACGGTGTGCGCTGCAACACGCGATGCATGCGCTCGGCGCATTTCTTCCGGGAAATACCCTCTCCCCTATGCGTGTGCTGCATCACACATCGGAGTGGGCGTCGATGTAATGGCGCAGGGCGCTGGCCGCATTCAGCATGTGGGCGCGCATGCGCCGGGCGGCGGCCTCGCCGTCGCCCTCGGCGATCGCCGCCAGGATGGCCCCGTGCTCCGCGCGCGAGCCCTGGATGCGGTCCCCGTGGCGCAGCTGCGTCCGGCGGAAGCCCGAGAGGCGGGTGCGCAGGGCCAGCGCCTGCTCCTTGAGGAAGCCGTTATGCGTGGCGCCGTAGAGGGCCTCGTGGAAGCTGCGGTTCAGGGTGTCGTAGGCGTCGACGTCCCCGGCCGCGACCATGTCGCCGGAGCGCGCATGCAGGTCCATCAGGTGGCTGCGCTCCAGGGGCGTCATCCGGTAGGTGGCGAGCCGGACGCACATCGCCTCGAACTCGGCGGTGGTCTCGAACATGTCCATGATCCGCTCGGGCGTCATGCGTGTGACCACGACCCCCCGGCGCGGGCGCAGCTCCACCAATCCGTTGAAGGCGAGCTGGCGCAGGGCCTCGCGGACGGGCGTGCGGGAGGCGCCGAAGCGGTCGGCGAGGTCCTGCTCGTCGAGGGCGGTGCCGGCGGCGAGGCGGCCGGCCGCGATCTCGTCGGTGAGCGCGTTGCGGATCTGGTCCGACAGGAGCCCGCGCTCCGCCACCGGTTCGTCCATCGCACCCTCGTCCATCATCCGCTCTCCCCCGGCTCGCTCCCTGCCCAGGACGTGCGAGACCCCATCCGTCATCCCACGATGGCCCGAACCGTGAGGTAGAACAGCGAGGGACCGACGAGACAGCCGATTCCGGTGTGGAAGGTCGCCGTCAGGGCGCCGTAGGGCACGAGCTTCGGGTCGGTTGCGGCCAGGCCCCCGGCGACGCCGCTCACCGTGCCCATCAGGCCGCCGAACGCCATGGCCGAGCGCGGATTGTCGAGGCCGATGAGCTTGGCCACCAGGGGCGTGCCGACCATGACCATCACGGCCTTGGTGACGCCGGTGGCGATGGAGAGCGCCATCACGGCCGAGTCCGCGCCGAGCGCCGCCCCCGTCACCGGCCCGACGATGTAGGTCACGGCCCCCGCGCCGATCGTCGTGATGCTGACGGCGTCGGTGTAGCCGAAGGCCACCGCCGTCAGGGCGCCGACGATGAAGGGGATCACGGTGCCGAGGGCCAGGGCCAGGACGCCGAGGAGCCCGGCGCGGCGGGCTTCCACCACGTCGACCTCGAAGGCGGTGGCCACGATGGCGAAGTCCCGCAGCATCGCCCCGCCCATCAGGCCGATCCCGGCGAAGACCGGCAGGTCGGCGACGCCCTTCTTGCCGCCGGTGTAGAGGCCGGCGACGTAGGCGAGCCCCAGCCCGAGGACGATGGCGATGGCCGAGCCGTGAACCCGGCCGGCGGTGAGGCGGCGGCTGGCGAAATTCGAGACCAGCATCAGGGCACCGACCACCGCGAAGGCGGCCACCAGGCTCTGCTCGACGAAGACGTGTTCGATCATGTGCAGCATGGGATCACGCCTTCCCGACGGAGTGGGGCGGCGCGACGGGCGCCGCGTCGTCGTCGTCGAGGTCGCCGCCGATCACCGCGCCGCCGTGGCGGATCTGGGCGTCCTCCGCCGGCTCCGGCCGACCGAAGCGGCCGAGCAGGGCGACGCAGGCGAAGCAGAGCAGCAGCGAGACCGTGGCGGCGATGAGCACGATGGGGCCGCCGCGCACGGCCGCCACCACGTTCTGCTGCGCGGCCATCGCCACCACGATGGGGATGTACATGGTCGACCAGAACGCGACCCCGAGCTTCACCCCGTGTCCGAGCTGGCCGCGCGCGAGGAGCCAGGACCGCGCGGCGATGAGCAGAATCATGGCGAGGCCGACCCCGCCGACATTGGCCTTCACCCCGAGGGCGACGCCCAGCAGGTCCCCGAGGAAGACCCCGATCAGGGTGCAGAGCGCGAGCAGTGCGACGCCGAAGATGGTCATCGGGCAGCCTCGCGCGTTGTCGGACATGAGCTTCGGGCGGCCTGGCGCATGGGACGTCACTCCTGTGTATTCCGTGATTCGTTTTTGATTGTCGTCAGTATACAAGCGATTGACATGAACGCAATTTGGAATACTGATTACCCATGAAAACGGTAATTGGCATTCCATTGGGTGCCGATCGGGCTGGGCGGTATACACGGCCGTGACGAGGGAGCGGATCGGATGATGGATTGGCATCAGGAACGCACCGCCCGCGACGCGCGCCTCGCACGAGCGCGGCTGCACGCCGACGGAAAGGTCGTGCCGGCGGCCCGGGTCGTCCATCTCCTGGAGGCGATCCTCCAGCCCGGCGACCGCGTCTGCCTCGAAGGCGACAACCAGAAGCAGGCTGACTGCCTCGCCCGGGGCCTCAGCGGCTGCGACCCGGCCCGGGTCCACGACCTGCACATGGTGCAGTCGGGGATCGTCTTGCCTGAGCACCTCGACATCTTCGAGCAGGGCATCGCCCGGCGGCTCGACTACTCGTATTCGGGTCCCCAGGGCGGCCGCATCGCCAAGATGCTCTATGGTGGCCAGATCGAGCTCGGGGCGGTGCACACCTACCTCGAGCTCTTCGCCCGCTACTTCATCGACCTGACGCCGAACGTGGCCCTGATCGCCGGCGTCTCGGCCGACCGGGACGGTAACCTCTATACGGGGCCCAACACCGAGGACACGCCCACCGTGGTGGAGGCGACCGCCTTCAAGAACGGCGTGGTGGTGGCGCAGGTGAACGAGATCGTCGACCGGGTGCCCCGCGTCGACATTCCCGGCGACCGGGTCGACTTCGTGGTCGAGGCCGACACCCCGTTCTACGTCGAGCCGCTCTTCACCCGCGACCCCGGCGCCGTGACCGAGACGCAGATCCTGATGGCCATGATGGCGATCAAGGGCATCTACGCCGAATACGGCATCCGCCGCCTCAACCACGGCATCGGCTTCGGCACGGCGGCGATCGAACTGCTGCTCCCGACCTATGCCGAGCGCCTCGGCCTGAAGGGCCAGATTGCGACCCATTGGGCGCTCAACCCGCATCCAAGCCTGATCCCGGCCATCGAATCCGGGTGGGTGAAGCAGATCCACTGCTTCGGCTCCGAGGTGGGCATGGACAAGTACATCCGCGCCCGGCCGGACGTGTTCTTCACGGGTTCCGACGGGTCCCTGCGCTCGAACCGCGCCTTCTGCCAGACGGCGGGCCTCTATGCCTGCGACCTGTTCATCGGCTCGACCCTGCAGATCGACCTGCAGGGGCATTCCTCCACCGTGACGACGAACCGCGTCGCAGGCTTCGGCGGCGCGCCGAACATGGGCTCGGACCCGCACGGGCGGCGCCACCCCTCCGATACCTGGATGAAGGCGGGGCAGGAGGCCGGCGGCACGGGCGACCCGGCCCTGCGGCGCGGGCGCAAGCTCGTGGTGCAACTCGTCGAGACCTTCGGCGACAAGCTGGTGCCGGCCTTCGTGGAGCGGCTCGACGCCCTCGAACTCGCGCGCAAGCTCAACCTCGAACTCGCCCCCGTGATGGTCTACGCCGACGACGTCACCCACATCGTCACCGAGGAGGGCATCGCCAACCTGCTGCTGTGCCGGACCTTGGACGAGCGGGAGCAGGCGATCCGCGGGGTGGCCGGCTACACCGATGTGGGCCGGGGGCGCGACCACGCCGAGGTGGAGCGCCTACGTGCCCGCGGCATTATCCGAAGGCCGGAGGATCTCGGCATCGAGCCCCTCGACGCCGACCGGTCGCTGCTGGCCGCGCGTTCGATCAAGGACCTCGTGCACTGGTCGGGCGGCCTCTACGAGCCGCCGGCCAAGTTCCGGAACTGGTGAGGGATTTCGCGTCATGGAGAAGCTGAGCTTCCGCCACACCACCCGGACGGCGCTCCCCGGCACGCGGGCCAGCGCGATCACCGGGGTCGTCGCCTCCGGCAACCTCGAAGTGCTGCTGGAGCGCAACCTGGCGCCCGACGCCTGCCACGTGGAGATCGACACCGCCATCAAGGGCTACGCCGAGGTCTGGGCCGCGGTGGTGGCGGACTTCGTGGCCCGGCGGCAGCCCGGCGGGCTGACCATCACCATCAACGACGGGGGCGCCCGCCCCGACACCGTGTCCCTGCGCCTCGCCCAGGGCGCCCGCCTGATGGAGCTGCCGTGATGGACTGGAAGCCGGTCGCCCTCTCCGCCGAGCCCCGCGACCAGAGCTGGTACGAGGCGAGCGCCCGCGCCCGCCTCGCCGGCCTCCTCGACGTGGACACCTTCCAGGAATTCATCGGCCCCGAGCAGCGGCAGATGAGCCCGCACCTGCCGCTCTTCGCCCTGCCCCGCGCCTTCGACGACGGCATGATCGTCGGACGCGGGCGCCTCGACGGCCGGGACGTGCTGGCCGCCGCCCAGGAAGGCCGCTTCATGGGCGGGGCCTTCGGTGAGATCCACGGCGCCAAGCTCGTCGGCCTGCTGCGGGCCGCCCTCGCCGTGAAGCCCGCCGCCGTGCTGATCCTGTTCGACACCGGAGGCGTGCGCCTGCAGGAGGCCAATGCGGGCGAGACCGCCATCGCGGAGATCATGCGGGCGATCACCCAAGTCCGCGCCGCCGGCATCCCGGTCATCGGTCTCATCGGGGGCCGGGCCGGCTGCTACGGCGGCGGCGGCCTCATCGCCGGCACCTGCGCGCACCTCGTCATCTCCGAGGGGGGACGCCTCAGCGTCTCCGGTCCCGAGGTGATCGAGACCAACAAGGGCGCCGAGGAGTTCGATTCCCGTGACCGGGCCCTCGTCTGGCGCACCATGGGCGGCAAGCACCGGCGCCTCCTCGGCGCGGCGGATGCCTTCGTGGCCGACACGATCGGGGCCTTCCGCGAGGCCGCCCTGGCGGCGATCCCGGAAGCCCCATCCTTCGACCTCGCCACCCTGGAGGCCGAGCAGGCCCGCTTGGAGGCTCGCCTCGAACGCTTCGGCGACACCCGGGACGCCACCGAGATCTGGGGCCGCCTCGGCGTCAACGACCCCGCCGCCGTCCCGAGCCTGACCACCGAGGGTTTCGACGCCCTGCTCGACAGCCTGCCGGAGGGCTCGCACCATGCGCGATAAGATGCCCCTCGACACCCTTCTCGCCTCGCTCTTCCCGGCGGGGCACGCCGTCACGGTGGCGGACGGCCTGATTTCCGGCGAGGGCCCGCTGACCGACGGCCGCCTCGCGGTGATCGGCATCGATGGCGACACCGCGCTCGGACTCGAGGGCGCCTGCTTCCTGGCAGGGTGCGTCCTCGACGTGGTGCGGGCGGGCGGTGGTAGGCCCATCCTCGTCCTCATCGATTCCGACAGTCAGCGCATGAGCCGGCGCGACGAACTCCTCGGCCTCAACGAGTACCTCGCGCATCTCGCCAAGGCGCTGCTGCTGGCCGACGCGCAGGGCCACCCGACCATCGGCCTGCTCTACGGTCACAGCGCGGCCGGTGCCTTCATCGCCACGGCCCTGGCCACCCGCGTACTCGCGGCCCTGCCCGGCGCCCATCCGAGCGTGATGGACCTCCCCTCCGTGGCCCGCGTCACCAAGCTGCCCCTGGAAACGCTGCAGGACATGGCCCGCTCGACCTCGGTCTTCGCGCCCGGACTGGACAACATGGTCCAGACGGGCGCCGTGCAGGCGACCCTCGACCCCGGCGAGCCCCTCGGTCCCCAGATTGCCGCGCTGATCGCGGACAGCCCGGCGGTCGATACCCGCGATGCGCTGGGTCGTGAACGGGGCGGGCGCCCGCTCGCCCACGACATCGCCGCCCAGGTGGTGCGCGAGGCTCAGGTGGTGCGCGGGGCGCAGGACAGGGTGGTGCGCGAGGCGCCGGGTGCATGATCTGGCGCGCCACGACCTCCTCACGGTGGTGCCCGCCGCCTGGGGCCCGCTGCTGGCGCAGCGGCCGGACCTCGACGGGATTCCCCATCTGGCCGATTGGGCCGCGCGCGGCTGGCCGGTGATCGTGCGTCGCCGCGTGCCCGGCGAGGATGGCGCCCTGGTTCCGGCCGGGCTGCCGCTGCCGCCCTCCCTCGGCAAGCGACGCATCGGCTTCGCGCTCCCACCCGCGGCGGTGCGCCCGCGCTCCGGCCTGACCCTGGCCGAGGCACGCGCGGCCGCGCCCGCCACCTGGCAACCCACCCTCGACGCGCTCCTGGCGCACGGGGCCGTCCACGGTCGCGTGCCCCGGGTGTTCGGCAGCCTGCTTTGGCAGGCCCTGACGGGTTTGCCCTACCTCTCCGCCTCCTCCGACCTCGACCTGCTCTGGCCCGGGCCCGTCGGCCCGGCCTTCCTCGCCGGCCTCGCCGACCTCGCGGCGCAGGCGCCGATGGGCCTCGACGGCGAGATCGGCCTTGCCGACGGCTTCGCGGTGAACTGGCGCGAGCTGCAGGCGGCCGGCCCCGGCGACACCATCCTCGCCAAGGGCCTGGGGCGGCTGGAGCTCCGGCCCGTTTCGGCCCTTCGCGGCGCCGCCCTGACGCCGGCGGCCTGAGCCATGCCGATGCGTGCCCTCTCGTTGAGGCCGGCGGCTCTGTCGGAGCTGCGGTTCTTCGCTTCGAGCGTCGGCCGCCCGGACGGTATTGCCCGCCTCGCCACCCAATGCCTGCGTCTGGAACTCGCCACCTATCCCAAGCCTGGCCTCGTCAGCCACGTGGACAGCGGCAGCCATGCCGACATGGATGCGGGCACCTTCCGGGCGAGCGCCTCCGCCCTGGAGCCCTACTTCGTGGAACTCGCCGCGGCCGGCGCTGCGGGCGCAGCGATGGCGCATCTTCGCCGCATCGGGCTGGCGGCGGAGGCGGCGATGCGAGCCGCCACGGGCGGCGTGAACACTCATCGGGGTGCCATCTTCGGCCTCGGCCTCCTCAGCGCCGCGGCCGGCGCCGTGGGGCCTCGCGCCCCGGCCGGCAGTCTCGGCGCCCATGTCCGCGCACGCTACGCCGACGCCATCCTGGACGGGCCCGAGTTGCTGCACGCGCCGGGCGCGCGGGCGCGGCGGCGGCACGGGGTCGGGGGCGCGCCGGCCGAGGCCGCAGCCGGTTTCCCGACCCTCTACGGCACTGGTCTGCCAGCCCTGCGCCGGGCCCGAACCCGGCGCCCCGAATCGCCCGAGGCGGCGCGGGTGGAGGCCTGCCTCGCCTTGATCGCGACCCTCGAGGACACCAACCTCCTGCATCGCGGCGGCCCGGAGGGGTTCGGCTTCGCACGGGCGGAAGCCGCCCGCTTCCTCGCCGCGGGGGGCATCGCGCGGGATGACTGGTTCTCGCACGCGCAAACCCTGCACCGAGCGTTCGTCGCCCGCCGCCTCAGCCCCGGCGGGGCGGCCGACCTGCTGGCCATGACGCTGTTCGTCGACGCCTGGGAGCGACCATGATCGTCGACCGCTCATGACGCTCGCGGTCCTGCTTTCCGGCCAGGGCGGCCAGCATCCCGGGATGTTCGACCTCACCGCCGACCTTCCGGAGGCGCAGGGCCTCTTTGCGGCCGCCACTTCCCTCCTCGGACAGGACCCGCGCGATTTCGTGCGCTCCGGGGAGGACCTGCATACCAACCGCACCGGGCAGATCCTGTGCTGCGTCGCGGGCCTGACCGCCTGGACCCTGGTGCGGAGGGCGCAACCCGCGCGCTCCGTGGTGGTGGGCTACAGCATCGGCGATCTTGCGGCCTTCGGCTGTGCCGGCCTGTTCGCGCCCGAGACGGTGCTGCAGCTCGCCGCCGCCCGTGCCGAGGCGATGGATGCGGCGGCAGGTCCCGGCTACGGCCTCGCCGGCTTGCGCGGCCTGCCCGCCGCGCGGGCCTTCGCCATGGCCGAGGCGCATGGGTGCCATCCGGCGATCCGCAACGCCGCCGACAGCGTGGTGGTGGGCGGTGCCGTCGCGGCCCTGGACGCCCTCTGCACCGAGGCGCTTGCGGCGGGCGCGGCCCGGGCCGTTCGCCTGCCCGTTCACATCCCCTCGCACACGCCGCTGCTCGCGCCAGCCGCCGAGGCCTTCCGCGAACGCCTTCAAGCCGCCCCCCTGGCGACCCCGTCGCGTCCGGCCCCGCGCCTCCTCAGCGGCCTCGATGGAGCGGCGGTGTTCCGGCCGGAGGCGGGCCTGCCCAAGCTCGCCGCACAGGTGGCACGGACCCTGGACTGGGCCGCCTGCCTGGAGGGCGTCGGCGAGTTCGGTGCGACCCGGGTGCTCGAGCTCGGCCCCGGCCACGCTCTCGCCACCATGGCCCGCACGGCCCTGCCCGAGGCGCAGGTTCATGCGTTGGAGGATTTTCGTCGGTCCGACGGTGTGGTCCAATGGATCAGGGACGGGGCTTGAGCCCTAACGGAGTGAAACGCACACGATGCAGTACCGCAATCTCGGCCGCTCGGGCCTCAAGGTCTCGCCGCTCTGCCTCGGCACCATGATGTTCGGCGGCCCTACCGACGAGGCCACCGCCGGCCGCATCATCGACAGCGCCCGGGGCGCCGGCATCAACTTCCTCGACACTGCCGACGTCTATAACGAGGGCCGGTCCGAGGAGGTGGTGGGCCGGGCGATCGCCCGGGACCGCGAGGCCTGGGTGCTCGCCACCAAGGTCGCCAACCCGATGGGGCCGGGCGTCAACGACCGGGGCCTGTCCCGCGCGCATGTGCTGCGCGCCGCCGAGGCCAGCCTCCGGCGGCTCGGCACCGACGTGATCGACATCTACTACCTCCACAAGGAGGACCACTCCACGCCGCTGGCCGAGACCATCGGCGCCATCGCGCTGCTCGTGCGCCAGGGCAAGATCCGCTACTTCGGTGTCTCGAACTACCGCGCCTGGCGGGTCGCCGAGATCTGCCGCCTGTGCGACGACCTCGGCATCGACCGGCCCGTGGTCAGCCAGCCCTACTACAACGCCCTGAACCGGATGCCCGAGACCGAGCATCTCCCGGCCTGCGCCCATTACGGCCTCGGCGTCGTGCCGTACTCGCCCCTCGCGCGCGGCGTGCTCACGGCCAAGTACGACCCCGACGCCCCGCCCCCCGAGGGCACCCGCGCAGGCCGCCAGGACACTCGCATGATGCAGACGGAGTGGCGCCCGGAATCCCTGGTGATCGCCCGGACCTTCCAGGCCCATGCGACCGCACGGGGCCTGACGGCGGGGCAGTTCGCGGTGAACTGGGTGCTGGCCAACCGTACCGTCACCTCGGTCATCGCCGGACCGCGCACCGAGGCGCAGTGGGACGAGTATCTGGGTGCGCTGGGCTACGCCTTCACGGACGAGGACGAGGCCCTCGTCGACGCCCACGTCGTCACCGGCCACCCCTCGACGCCGGGCTACAACGACCCGGCCTACCCGATCGAGGGCCGCCCGCGGGGGTGAGGGCTTCCCGCAGGGACCCGCCCTGAGGCGGCGCGTCTCTCTTCCACACGGGAGAGAGGCGCGCCGTCGCCGACGAGCGTCGGCTTCTCAGCCCTGCGTCTCGGCCAGATGCAGTTCCACCAGCGCGTCGAAGCTCGCGTCGCCCGTGAAGCCCAGTGCGAGGGCGCGGCGCGTGTCGAAGGCCTCCGGCCAGGTCTCGACGATGGCCTGGATCGCCGGGTTCGGCTCGCGCCGGATCAGCGCCACCGCCGCGTCGCCGCCGACCCGGCGCAGGGCCTCGATCTCGTCGGCCACCGTCGCCGAGAGGCCCGGCATGGTGAGGCTGCGGCGCAGGCCCAGGGGGGCAAGGTCGATGCGGGCGGCGTGCAGCAGGTACTCGGTGGCCGAGCGCGGGCTGGCGAACCAGTGGCGCACGGTGTCGGGCACCGGCAGGATCGCCTCCTGGCCGGCCAGCGGCTCGCGGATGATGCCGGAGAAGAACCCGGACGCCGCTTTGTTCGGCTTGCCCGGGCGCACGCAGATCGTGGGCAGGCGCAGGCCGATGCCGTCGAGGAAACCGCGCCGGCTGTAGTCGGCCAGCAGCAGTTCGCCCATGGCCTTCTGGGTGCCGTAGGAGGTGGCCGGCGTCAGGATCATGTCGTCCGGGATGACGCCCGGAAGCGGCGGCCCGAACACCGCCAGCGACGAGGTGAAGACCACGCGCGGGCGATAGCCCTCGGCGACGTGGGCGTGCCGGATCGCGTCGAGAAGCAGGCGCGTCGCGTCGAGGTTGACCCGATAGCCCTTTTCCAGGTCGGCCTCGGCCTCGCCCGAGACGATCGCCGCGAGGTGGAAGATCACGTCCGGCCGGCCGATCAGCGCAGCCTCCGCCGCTCCTGGAGTCGAGAGGTCGGCGGCGGCCGTGACGACGGAGCCGGTGAAGCCAGCGGGCGCCGTCGGCTCCACCACGTCCACCAGGGTGAGAGCCCGGGCATCGCCCTGCGTGGCGAGGGCGTCGGTGAGGCGCCGGCCGATCATGCCGGCGGCGCCGAGGATCAGTGCGTGCATGGGTCGTCTGTCTCCGGATGGGGGGTCAGCGCATCAGGTCGAGGGCGCGGGGGAAGAAGTCGCGCCCACCGAAATTGCCCGATTTGAGAGCGAGCAGCATGGGATTGCCAGGGCCCGATGCCCCTTGCCCGAGAGTGCGCAGCACCGGCACCCCGGCGGCGATCTCGGGACCGAGCCGGAAGGCCTTTAGGCCGAGCCGGTCCACGACCGCCCCCGAGGTCTCGCCGCCCGCCACGACGAGGCGGCGCACGCCGCGGGCCACCAGGCCTTCCGCGATGCGGGCCAGCGCGTCCTCTAGGGCGTGGCCGACCCGGTCGCCGCCGTGACGGGCCTGGAGCGCCCGCACGGTCTCGGGCTCGGCACTGCTGGCGATGAGGACGGGGCCGCCCCCGATGTGCGCGCCGGCCCAGGCCAGGGCGGCCTCGATCTCGGCCTCGCCCGCGAGCACCCGCTCGGGATCGAGGCGGCGCACCGGCATCAGAGCCTCGGCCGCCGCGATCTGGCCGAGGGTCGCCTGCGAGCAGCTGCCGGCGAGGCAGGCGGAGAGCCCGCCCACCGGCGCGCCGAGATCCGCCGCGCTGTCCGGCGCCGAGGCACGCCCGGCCGCGACCAGGGCGCGGGCAAGGCCGAGGCCGAGGCCTGAGGCGCCCACCGAGACCCGATGGCCGAGCGCCGCCGTGCCCAGGGTCTCGAGGTCGGCCTCCCGCACGGCGTCGGCGATCGCCGCGCCAGCGCCCTCGGCGGCGAGCGCCTCGAGGCGCGCGGCCACGGCCTCGGCGCCCCGCGCCACGGTGGCGAAATCCACCAGACCCACGGGCGATGCGCTCTGGCGGCCCAGCACCCGCACGAGATTGGCGTCCCGCATCGGATTGAGGGGATGATCCTTCAGCGGGCTTTCGTTCAGGGGCACCGCGCCGACGAAGAGGTTGCCCTGGTAGACCGTACGCCCCGTTTCCGGGAAGGCGGGGGTGACCAGGGCGATGGTTTCGCCGGCATCGCCGCGCAGGGCGTCCAGGACGGGGCCGATATTCCCCGCATCAGTGGAATCGAAGGTCGAGCAGATCTTGAACAAGACGTGGGCGGCGCCCTGTCCGCGCAACCAGGCCTCGGCCGCACGGGAGCGCACCACGGCCTCCGCGGCCGGGATGGAGCGGCTCTTCAGGGCCACCACCACGGCGTCGACGCCGGCCAGATCCAGGTCGTCGGTGGGGATGCCGATGGTCTGCACCGTGCGCAGCCCCCCCTTGGTGAGCGTGTTGGCGAGGTCCGAGGCGCCGGTATAATCGTCGGCCACCGATCCGAGGGCGAGGCTCATCGGCCGGCCTCCCGGACCTGCGAGGCGCGATAGGGCTCGAACCAGCGCAGGCCCGCCTCCGTGCCGGCGGCCGGGTTGTACTCGCAGCCGACGAAGCCCGCGTAGCCGAGCCGGTCGAGCTCGGCGAAGAGGAAGGCGTCGTTCATCTCGCCGGTGCCGGGCTCGTGCCGGGCCGGGACGCTGGCGGTCTGAACGTGCCCGACCATCGGCATCAGGTCGCGCAGGCGGGTGGTCACGTCCCCGTGCAGGATCTGGCAGTGGTAGAGGTCGAACTGAAGCTTCAGGTTCGGCAGGGCGAGGTCCGTGATCAGGCGGGCGGCGTTGCCGAAGTCGTTGAGGAAATAGCCCGGCATGTTGCGGGCATTGATCGGCTCCAGCACAAGGTCGAGCCCTTCGCGCGCCACGCGCTCGGCCGTCCAGGCCACGGCCCGGCGATAGGCTGCTTGCGGCTGGGGATCGGCGGCATCGGCCATGCCGGCCATGAGGTGAACCCGGGCGACGCCCGTGGCCTGCGCGTAGGTCAGCCCGGTCTCGACGCCCGCCTGCAGCTCGGCGAACCGATCCGGCAGGGCGGCGAGGCCACGCTCGCCCGCCGCCCAGTCGCCCGGCGGCAGGTTGAACAAGGCCTGGGTCAGCCCGAACCGCGCCAGACGCTCGGCGATGGCCTCGGGCGGATGGTCGTAGGGGAACAGGAACTCCACGGCGGTGAAGCCCGCCTGCGCCGCCGCCGCGAAGCGGTCGAGAAAGGCGTGTTCGGTGAACATCAGGGTGAGATTGGCGGCAAAGCGCGGCATGGTCTCGGTTTCCCTTCAGGCCTTGGACGACGGCAGGGTGACCCCGGCCACCTGCGCGTAGAGGCGGGCCACCGAGGCGTCGTCGTCCCGGCCCATGCCGGAGCCGGACGCCATCAGGAACATCTGCAGCGCGGCGGCTGCGACCGGTACAGGATATTTTTCCGCCCGCGCCATGTCCTGCACGATGCCGAGATCCTTGACGAAGATGTCGACCGCGCTTTTCGGGCTGTAATCACCGTCGAGGACATGCGGCATGCGGTTCTCGAACATCCAGGAATTGCCGGCCGAGGCCGTGATCACCTCGTAGACCTTGCGGAGATCCAGGCCCTGCTTCGCGGCAAAGCTCATGGCCTCGCTGGCGGCGGCGATGTGCACGCCCGCGAGCAACTGGTTGATCATCTTGAAGGCGGCGCCCTGCCCGGCCGCGTCGCCGAGCTCGTAGAGCTTGCCGGCCATGGCCTCGAGGGCCAGGCGCGCCGCGTCGAAGGCCGCCTTGGTGCCGGACGCCAGGAAGGTGAGTTCGCCTTCGGCTGCGCGCACGGCGCCCCCGCTCATCGGTGCGTCGAGGTAGTGGCGGCCGGTCTCCTCCAGACGCGCCGCGAGGCGCCGGGCGACGGCCGGGTCCATGGTGGCGGAGGAGACGAACACAGCGCCCGCCCGCATGGTTTCGGCGGCGCCGCCGGGCCCGAACAGCACGGCCTCGGTCTGGGCGGCGTTGACCACGACGCAGACCACCACGTCGGCGCCCTCGGCCGCCGCCGCGGGGTTCGCCGCCGCCCGCCCACCGGTCGCGGCAAAGCGCGCGACGGCGTCCGCGTTCACGTCGCAGGCCAAAACCTCGAAGCCGGCCCTCAGGAGCGCGCCGGCCATGCCGGCGCCCATGGAGCCGAGGCCGATGACGGCGGCGCGCAGGGTCTGGGTGTTGCTGCTCATGGGGACCTGTCGGGTATCCTGTCGGGAAAGAAGCCGGCGGGGCTGAGCCGCCGGCGTCGGCGGTTCAGCGATTGACCACGTGCTTCGGAGTAACGAACACGCAGACCGCGCCGATCACCAGCATGCCGGCGAGGGCATACATGCCGGCGGCGGTGCTGCCGGTGGAATCCCGCAGGGCGCCGATGACGTAGGGGCTGGCAAAGCCCGCGAGGTTGCCCACCGAGTTGATCAGCGCGATGCCGGCGGCCGCCCCGGCGCCGCTGAGGAAAGCGGTGGGCAGGGACCAGAACAGAGGCGCGCAGGTGAGCACGCCGCCGGCGGCCACGGCGAGCGCCGCGATGGCCACGACGGTGCTGCCCGCACTCGCGGCGACCACGAAGCCCACCGCGCCGCAGAGGGCGGGGACGATGAGGTGCCAGCGCCGCTCGCGCATCCGGTCGGAACTGCGGCCGAGCAGGATCATCACGAAGACCGCGAACAGGAACGGGATCGCGCTGACGAGGCCGATGTTCAGGTTGCCCTGGATGCCCGAGGCCTTGACGATGGTCGGCATCCAGAAGGTCAGGCCGTACTGGCCGGTGACGAAGGCGAAGTAGATCAGGCTCATGAACCAGATCCGGCCGTTGCGGAACACAGTGGCGATGGAATGCGGGCTCTGCTCCTTGCCGGCGCCGTCGGCGGCGATATCGCGCTCGATGACCTGCTGCTCCGCCGGATTGAGCCATTTGGCCTCGGAGGGACGGTTGTCGAGGTAGAAGAACACCGCGAGGCCCACCAGCACCGCCGGCACCGCCTCGACCACGAACATCCACTGCCAGCCGGACAGGCCGTAGGCGCCGTTGAAGGCGTCCATGATCCAGCCGGAGAGCGGGTTGCCGAAGATGCCGGAAACGGGAATCGCCGACATGAACACCGCGATCACGCGGGCGCGACGATGGGCCGGGAACCAGGTCGTGGTGTAGAGGATCACGCCCGGGTAGAAGCCGGCCTCGGCCAAGCCGAGCAGGAAGCGCATGATGTAGAACGAGGTGGCCGAGTTCACGAACATGAACCCGGCGGAGATGATGCCCCAGGTGATCATGATGCGGGCGATCCAGACCCGGGCACCGACCCGGTGCAGGATCACGTTCGAGGGGACCTCGAACAGGAAGTAGCCGATGAAGAACAAGCCGGCGCCGAGGCCGTAGACGGTCTCGCTGAAGCCGAGCTCCTGGGACATCTGCAGCTTGGCAAAGCCCACGTTGACGCGGTCGAGATAGGCGACCACGTAGCAGAGCATCAGGAACGGCACGAGCCGCCAGAACACTTTGCGATAGGTCTGTTCGACGAAATCCGCTGCGGGCGCATCGACGCCCCGCGCGGTTGCGGCCTGCACGCTCATGTTTCCTCCTGCCGGCGCGCTTTGCGCGTCGCCGTTCTGGCGTTGCACCATCTTATCGCGGCACTACTCGTCTTGGCAGCGCTTGCATCTTGCGTAACAGATGTTGGCAGCGCTGCCAATCTGATTGTTGTGCTCGACTAAGCTTGCTATGGGCTGTGCAGCCCGGGACCAGAGATGAAGGTCGACGATGAACGTCCAGAGGTCCCTGCAGGAGCCCGAGCGCCGACTCGTGACCCTGTCCGACGTGGCCCGCGAAGCCGGTGTCGGCGAGAGCACGGTCTCGCGCGTCCTGCGCAACCAGGGCTCGTTCTCGAAGGCTACGCAGGATCGGGTTGCGGAGGCGGTGGCTCGCCTGGGCTACGTCCCGAACCGCCTCGCCGGCATGCTGGCAGGCTCCGGCTCCACGGCGGGGGCCAAGCTCGTGGGCATCGTGATCCCGTCGCTCACCAACATCGTGTTTCCGGACCTCCTGCGGGGCGCCACGGCGGTCCTCGACCGCGGCGGCTTCCAGAGCGTGATCGGGGTCTCCGATTACGACCCCGAGCGCGAGGAGGCGTTGATCGGCGCCCTCCTCTCCTGGCGTCCTGCCGGCCTCATCGTCACCGGTCTGGAGCACACGCCCGGCGCGCTCGCCCGCCTGCGGGCGAGCGGCATCCGCATCGTCGAGATGATCGACACGGACGGGGCCGGACTCGACATCGTGGTGGGATTCTCGAACCGGGCGGTGGGCTGCGACAGCGCCCGGCACCTTTTGGAGCGGGGCTACCGACGCATCGGCTATGTTGGCCACGACATCACGCAGGATCTCCGCGCCGCCAAGCGGCTCGCGGGGTTCTGCGAAACCCTTCAGGAGGCGGGCTGTCCCCTGGCGGAGCGCGAGATCGCGTCCGGACCATCTTCGGCCGCGGCCGGGCGGGAAGCCCTGGCGCGGCTGGTCGCCCGCCGGCCCGACCTCGACGCGGTCTACTTCTCCAACGACGACATGGCGCTGGGCGGCTACTTCCACTGCCTGACGGACGGGATCGCGGTGCCGGGACGCCTCGCCCTGTTCGGCTTCAACGCCCTCGACATCGCCGCCGCCCTGCCGCAGCCACTGACCACCATCCGCACGCCGCGCCTGGAGATCGGCGCCGCCGCCGCCGAGCGCCTCGCCGCCGACGGCCCGGCCGAGACCGTCGATCTCGGCTACGAACTGATCGCGGGCGCCACCGCCTGAGATCGCCCCGCCCTCCGGTGACCTGAAGGTATCCCATGAGCGAATCGAAGCTTCGCGAGCAGATCTGCCGGTTCGGCCGCTCGTTGTTCGAGCGCGGCCTGACGCCGGGTTCGTCGGGCAACATCTCCCTGCGTCTCGACGACGGCGGCTGGCTGGTGACGCCGACCAACGCCTCGCTGGGCTTCCTCGACCCGGCGACGATCACGCGCCTCGACGCCGCCGGCACCCTGGTCTCGGGCCATGCACCGACGAAGGAGATCCCACTGCACGCGGCGCTCTACGACAGCCGAACGGAGGCCCGCGCCATCGTCCACCTGCACTCGACCCACGCGGTGGCGGTGTCGATGCTGCCCGAGATCGACCCGAAGGCGGTGCTGCCGCCGCTGACGCCCTATTACCTGATGCGGGCCGGGGCCACGGCCCTGGTGCCGTACTATCGCCCCGGCGATCCGGCGGTGGCGGATGCGATCCGGGGTCTGGCCGGTCGCTACGCCTCGGTTCTGCTGGCCAATCACGGCCCGGTGGTAGCCGGCACCACCCTGGAAAATGCCGTCTTCGCCACCGAGGAGCTGGAAGAGACGGCCAAGCTCTACCTCCTCCTGCGCAACCTCAACCCGCGCCATCTCAGCCCGGGGCAGGTGCAGGATCTCGTCAGCCATTTCGGCTTGAGCTTGCCGGAGCCTGACGGCCACGATCACGACCACGGGCATTGAACGGCGCGCGGAAAACTCCTGCGCGGCTGAGACCCTTTTCGCGCTGCCACCGCGATCGGCGCCGTGGGCAGGGTTGCGGTGATCGCGCAAGGGCCTTCTTGTCAGGCCGCCACCTCGATCTGCGCCGTTGGCAGGGTTGCGGCGATCTCGGCGGCGATGCCGGCCGAGGCGATGTTCTTGGATTTGGCCTCGATCTCGAAATCCGCCCAGGTCATGTGACGGGCCACCAGGGCATTCACGGCCCGGTTCCACATCATGTCCGAATGGGCCGCGAGATCGCGCCAGTTGTGACCCGCCTCGGTCAGGGCGGCAAAGTCCGGCAGGGCGTCGGCGGCGTGCCCTTCCAGCAGGCCCTCGCGTGAGACGCTGATATGGGCCACGGGGCGCACGCCCCGCCAGGACTCGCGCACCCGCGCGACGCGGGGATCGTCGGGCTCGATATACGCGCCCCGGCTCTCGACCCAGTGGTGATGCAGGTCGAGCACCACCGGCACGACGTCGGCGAGGCCGAGCACCGTGTCGAGGCCGAAGAAGTTCTCATCGTTCTCCACGGTCAAGAGATCGCGGGCGGTCTGGGAGAGCTTCGGCAGGCTCGCGCGAAACCCTTCGATGCCGGGGTCACGGGCACCGACATGGATGTTGATGTGAGCCCCGTGCGGGTGCCAACCCTGGCCATAGCCGAGCATCGCCATGAGCTCGGCGTGGTGCTCCAGCTCCTCGATGCCGTTGCGCTGGGCTGCCGGGTTCTGCGAGGCGATGACGCAGAACGGGCCGGGATGGAAGCTCAGGCGCACCGCCCCGGCCCGGGCGATCCCGCCGATCCGGGCGAGGCCGTCCTCGACGAGGCGGCGCATCTCGGGCTCGGCATAGATGTCCTGCGCCACCGCATGGGTGTAGCCGGGCAGGACGTTGCTGGCGATCCGCAGCAGGCGCTCGATCACGGGGCGGGCGGCGACCCAGGTCACCTGGCGCTCCAGGGCGCCGAGGTTGTGGCGCACGAGGCCTTCGAGCTTGTCCCGACGCGCGGCGGGCGCGAGGCTCTTCAGGTGCGCCATGGTGGCGTGGGTGAGGTTCATCTGCAGGGTCGCCTCGCGGGCGGCCTTCAGGGTCTTGAAGGGCTCGGAGGGCGGTTCGAGGATGAACTTGCAGCAGAAGCCGAGGCGCGGTGCGGAATCGGTCGGGGCTGGATCGGTCGAAGTGGGATGCGTCATGGGGCGATAACGCGGTGGAGCGGCATTGGTGCACGGCCGGAACCAGGGACCGGATGCGGTGCGTTGCCCCCGCGCCGACGGCCCCCGTCAGCGCCGGAGTGTTCCATGGACGCCAAGCTCGCAGAGGCCAAGCTAGCAGAGGCCAAGCTCGCGGATCAGGTCCGGCGCGCGGCCGACGTCGCCCGTCGCCTGACCCTAGCCTATCCCCGGGGATCGCGCCGCGACGACTTCCCCTTCGCCGTGGTGGCGGCCTTCGACACGGAGATCCGGGGCCGCGTCGAGCGCGACCGCCGGATCGAGGACGAGCGCGACCGGGTGCTGATCGCCGCCGTCAACTTCGCCGAGACGCCGGCCGACGACGAGCCCGAGGCCGTGGAGCCGGCGCGACGCGCCCTCATCGCGGCCATCGACTATCTCCAGGAGGCGACCCTGCGCTTCGGAATCGTCAACCGCGAGGGGGCGCGCCTCGGCTACGGCGAGGCCGGCCAGCGGGTGACGACCCTGGCCTGACGGGCGCTTCGCCGAATTTGTGAGGCCCGCCCTGCGACCGCGGACCCGGCCCGCGCGTTACCCGCACCCGCCGGCGCGATTTCGGCGGTTCGTCCTATCAGCGTGGTTTCCTCCCGATGTGTCGCCTGTTCCCCGTCTTCATCGCCGCCGTCGCTCTCCTGGCGGGGGTGATCCTGTTCACCTTCGTCAAGCACGGCGACACCGCCCACACCCAGCCTGTGCCGGAAGCCGGCGCGAGCGCCCGCTGATGCCGCGCTGGTTGCCCCTGGCGAGTGCCGCCCTCCTGGCCATCCTGGTGGTGATCGGCCTCGGGTTCTGGAAGTACGACCGCCTGCAGGAGGCGCGCATCGAGAATGGCGGACGTCCGGCCATTCCCGCCTGCGCGCCCGACCGCGTCGGCGAGACCGGGCTGGCCGCCAACTGCCCCGGCACCGCCTTCCCGCCTTCCAAGGCCCCCTGAGGGTCGAGCCACCCTGAGGAACCGGACGCGGAGTCCGAGGCCCAGAGCGCACGAACGGAGGCTGGACGGATGCGCGGTCCCCCTGCCTGGTCCGGGCGCGGCTCCTTTACGGCCTTCGTCTCCCTGCAGGGCTGCCTCTACGCCGCCTACGGGATGGTCTCGCCCTTCCTCCCGAGCTTCCTCGACGCGCGCGGGCTCGACGCCTCCGAGATCGGGATCGTTCTCGCCGCCGGAACGCTGATGCGGCTCGTGGCCGGACCGGTGGCGGGGCGGATCGCGGATCGCCTCGACGCCACCCGGGCTGTCCTGGCCGCCGGAGCCGCCGCTGCCGGGCTCCTCGCCTTCGCCACCCTCCTGGGGCACGGTTTTCCCGCGCTCCTCGTCCTGGGCCTGGCGCAGGCCGTCGCCCTCGCAGCCCTCGCGCCCCTGGCCGACGCCCTCACCCTCGCGGCGATGGAGCGGGAGAAGACCTTCGCGTATGGCTGGGTCCGGGGCGCTGGTTCGGCCGCCTTCATCCTGGCGACCCTGGTATCCGGTCAGGCGGTCGCCTGGGCCGGATTGCCCAGCATCCTGGTGTCGAGCGGCCTGCTGTTCCTGCTCACCGCCCTCGCCGTCCGCCGGGTGCCCGCGACCCCACGGATCGGGCACCCGAGTTCGCCGCTTCCGGAGGCGCCCACCCGCAACGCCCTGCGTGACCTGCTCGCGGTTCCACTCTTCCGGCGGGTGCTCCTAGTGGCGGCCCTCGTCATCGGCAGCCACGCCCTGCACGAGGCCTTCGCGGTGATCCGCTGGCGCGCGGCGGGCCTCGGCCCCGGCACCGTCAGCCTGCTCTGGTCCCTGGCCGTGCTCTCGGAGGTCGTGGTGTTCGTCCTGTGCGGCTCCTGGCTGCTGGAGCGCCTGGGCACCGCCGGGGCTGCGATGCTGGCGGCCGGTGCCGGGATCCTACGCTGGGCGATCATGGCGACGACGGTGGCGGTGCCGATGCTGGCGATCGGCCAGGCGCTGCACGGCTTCACCTTCGCGCTGCTGCATCTGGCGAATATGCGCCTCCTGGCCGACCTCGTGCCCGCCCGCGGCGGCGCCACTGCGCAGACCCTCTACGCGACTCTCGGCCTCGGGCTCGCCAACACCGTCCTGACCGGCCTGTCCGGGTGGCTCTACGGGCGGTTCGGGGCGGATGCGTTCTGGAGCATGGCGGCGCTCTGTGCCGGGGCGCTGCCCCTGGCGGCCGGCCTCCGGCGCCCTGCCCCGCCGGCCGCCTGACCGCGGATCAGGGCCGGCACGCCCGCAGGAAGAAATCGAGCGAGCGCTTCAGCGTCGTGCGCTTGACGTGGGTCATACCAGGCCGCTCCAGGCCCAGCTCCGTCCGGTCGACGAATCCCCGGATGGTCAGGCCCAGGAAGGCATCGGCCGCGTGCCGGACATCGTCCACCGCGATCGCACCGGAGCGCACGCCGTCCTCCAGGCAGCGCTCCACCAGGGGCACCACCCGCGCCAGTCCGAAATCGTGGAGGGCCCGGGCGAATTCCGGGAAGCGTCCGGCCTCGGCCACCATCACCCGCCGGAACGCGATGCAGTCCGGCGTGACCACGGTCTCGAGGATCGCCAGGGCGATGCGGTGGAGGCGCTCCTCCACTGATCCGGCTTCCGCCGCCACCTTCTCGATGGAGGGCACGTTCTCCTCGATGAAGCGCACGCACACGGCTTCGAAGAGATCGACCTTCGAGGCGAAGCGCGCGTAGATCGTCTTCTTCGAGAGGCCGGCCGAGCCCGCGATGGCGTCGATGCTCGCCGCCTCGAAGCCCTCGGTGAGGAATACGACCCGGGCGGCGTCGAGGACGCGCAGCAGCACGTCGCCCTCGGTCCCGCGCGGCGGGCGACCCAGGCGCCGGGATGGCGACGGCATCACGTCCCTCTGAGCCACGGCGCGGTATCCTCTCCCCGAGAAACGATGCCAGTCCTTTCCGAGGAAGACCAGGGACGCGGCGTGATGCGGATGTGGACCCGCCGCGTCCCGACGGCTCCGTCAGAAGAAGGCCTGCAGGCCCGTCTGCGCCCGGCCGAGGATCAGCGCGTGCACGTCGTGCGTGCCTTCGTAGGTGTTCACCGTCTCAAGGTTCTGGGCATGACGCATCACGTGGTACTCGCCCATGATGCCGTTGCCGCCGTGCATGTCGCGGGCGACCCGGGCGATGTCGAGCGCCTTGCCGCAATTGTTGCGCTTGATCAGCGAGATCATCTCGGGCGCCATCCGGCCTTCGTCGAACAGGCGCCCGACTCGCAGGGCGGCCTGGAACCCGAGGGCGATCTCGGTCTGCATGTCGGCGAGCTTTTTCTGCACGAGCTGGGTCTGAGCCAGCGGCCGGCCGAACTGCTTGCGCTCCAGGGTGTAGGACCGGGCCCGGTGCCAGCAGTCCTCCGCCGCCCCCATGGCGCCCCAGGCGATGCCGTAGCGGGCTCGGTTCAGGCAGCCGAACGGTCCCTTCAGGCCCGAGACGTTGGGCAGGAGCGCGTCCTCGCCAACCTCGACATCCTCCATCACGATCTCGCCCGTGGTGGAGGCGCGCAGGGAGAGCTTGCCCTTCAGGGTCGGCGCGGAGAGGCCCTTCATGCCCTTCTCCAGGATGAAGCCCCGGATCGCGTCGTCGTGGGCGTCGGACTTCGCCCAGACCACGAAGACGTCGGCGAAGGGCGCGTTCGAGATCCACATCTTGGCTCCCGACAGGCGGTAGCCGCCGTCGACCTTCACCGCCCGCGTCTTCATGCCGGCGGGATCCGAGCCGGCATCGGGCTCGGTCAGGCCGAAGCAGCCGATCCACGCCCCCGCGGCGAGCTTGGGCAGGAATTTCTGGCGCTGCGCCTCCGAGCCGTAGGCGTGGATCGGATACATCACCAGGGAGGATTGCACGCTCATCATCGAGCGGTAGCCGGAATCCACCGCCTCGACGGCGCGGGCCACGAGGCCGTAGGCGACGTAGGAGGCGCCGGCGCCGCCGTAGGCCTCCGGCAGGGTGACGCCGAGGAGCCCGCGTTCGCCCATCTTCCGGAACAGCTCCGGGTTGCTGGTCTCGTGCGCGTAGGCCTCGACGATGCCGGGCAGCAGCTCCTCCTGCGCGAAGGCCCGGGCGGCCTCGTGGATCGCGCGCTCGTCCTCGGTGAGCTGGTCGTCGAGGAGGAAGGGGTCGTCCCAGGCGAAGCTCGCCGAGGCGGGGGCGGTGGGCGCAGCGGAGCCGGGCGGGCGCGTCGGGGCGTTCATGGGCGGTTCCTCGGGTTTCTGTGTTTCGGCAATCCTATCAGGCCCCGTCCGAGAGGCCACCTGTCCGGCCCGGAATCGGTTCCGGGGTCGGGACCGAACCTGATAGACAGGCGCGGCTTGAAGCGGCGCCCCGGATGCCGGAACGGATGCCGCCCGCACGAGAGAGGAACGGACCATGGTCGAGACGACGGCGCGCGATGACGGCCCCCGCTCTCCTGCGCGGCCTCTGCCGCTCGACGGCATCCGCGTCCTCGACCTCTCGCGCGTGCTCGCCGGGCCCTGGAGCGCCATGTGCCTCGGCGACCTCGGCGCCGAGGTGATCAAGGTCGAGCATCCGGAACGCGGCGACGACACCCGCGACTGGGGCCTGCGCACGGGGCCCAGCAACACCTCGTACTTCGACGCCGCCAACCGCAACAAGCGCTCGATCACCCTCGACCTTGCCACCCCGGAGGGCCTCGCCGTGGCGCGCGACCTCGCCCGCACCTGCGACGTGGTGGTGCAGAACTTCAAGACCGGGGGCGCCGACCGCCTCGGCCTCGGTTACGCGACCTTGAGCGCCGAGAATCCGCGCCTGATCTACTGCTCGATCTCCGGCTACGCCTCGGACGGGCCGGAGGCGACCCGCCCGGGCTACGACATCGTGGTCCAGGGCGAGGCCGGCCTGATGGCGCTCAACGGCGAGGCCGAGCGGCCGCCCCTCAAGTTCGGCCTCGCGGCGGTCGACCTCTTCACGGGGCAATACGCGGCCCAAGGGGTGCTCGCCGCCCTGTTCGAGCGCGAGCGCACCGGGCGCGGGCGCCACATCGAGCTCGCCCTGTTCGATTGCGGATTGGCGCTCACCGCCTATTGCGGGCTGGAGGCGATGGTGCGCGGGCACGATCCTGTCCGCGCCGGCAACGCCCATCCGTCCATCGCCCCCTACGGCGTGTTCCAGGCCGGCGACGGGCCCATCGTGCTGGCGGTAGGCAACAACGGGCAGTACCGCCGCCTTTGCGAGGCGGTCCTGGAGCGACCGGACCTCGCCGCGGACCCGCGCTTCGCCACGAACCTGGAGCGCTCACGCAACCGCGCGCAGTTCCTGCCGGCGATCGAGGCCGAACTGGCCCGCTGGACCCGAGCCGACCTCATCGCCCGGCTGGACGCAGCCGGTATCCCCTGCGGCGAGGTCCTGGGCCTGCACGAGGCCCTGACCTCCGACCGCGCCCGCGCCGGCAATCTCGTGCTGCCGCAGGGCGGCGACGCCGATCCCGCCGCCCATGTCCCTGCCGCCTATGCCCCTGCCGCCCATGTCCCTGCTGCCTACGTCCTCGCCCCACCCTTTCGCCTCGACGGGGAGCGCCTGCCCGTCCGCCACATGCCGCCGGCCCTGGGGGCATCGAGCGCCGAGATCCGGGCGGACTGCGCGGCACGGCGGGCGGCGGAGGCCGAGTGCTCCGCGAGCGATCCGGTCAAACCGGCAGGAGCGTGAACCCGAGGCTTTGGCCGAGGAACCGGGCCGTGATCCGACCCGGGCCGGTCAGGTCGAAGGGCACCGAGAGCGTACCCGTGGAGACGAGGCTGCCGGCCGGGATCGTCATGCCGCGCTCGCGCGCCACGGCCATCAGGTCGGTGAGTGCGGACAGGGGATCCGTCTCGTCCTCCCCCGTGACGGCCCGGACCCGCTCCACGCCGTCGACTTCGACCACGAGGCTGCGTGCCACTTCGGCGAGGTCTCCCGTGGCCAGCACGGGGCCGAGCACCAGGGCCTGGAAAGCCGAATTGTCGGCCGCGAAGCTCGGCCAGCCAACAGCACGGCGGTCGACGTAGCGAGACAGCACGAGCTCGAACGCCGCCCGGGTCTCGCCGACGACCTCGGCCGCCGGAACCACGGGAGCGTCGGGGGCGATGTCACGGGCGATTCCGTAGGCGATCTCGAACTCGATCGTCACCGCCCCGGCATGCGGCATCTGCAGTCGGGCCCCGTTCCCATGGAGCCGGTCCCGCAGCACCCGCCCGGCGATGGAGCGGCCGACTCCCGACCCGCGCTTGCCCTTGTGGCTGCCGATGGCGAGCTTCCAGCCAGCAGACTCCGCACCGAGCGCAGCCACGAGTCGGTCCTGGACGTCGTAGCCCTCGGACATCGTGCGCGGACGTACGGCCTCGGGCAGTTCAACGAGCTGCCGCCCCGCGCGATAGGCGGCCAGCAGCAGGTCCGCGGCAGGCTGGGGATCGAAGGCTTCGGGTACGGCTTCGGGCAGGATATCTGAGGGCAGGATATCTGAGGGCATGATATCTGACATGGCGAACCTCTTCGCGGCGTCGGGCCGGATACCCAGCCTCTAGCGGATATTTGCGTCGGCCGGTGGGCGATTCCGGCCGAGTGGGCTCGCTCGGCTTTCCGCCTCAGCGCGGGGCGCCACTGCTAGGGAGATCGGGCGGACGAAGCTGCGCCGTCGGCACCGATCCGGACCCGAAAACAGCGTCGAGAGGGCGTGACAGAACAAAGAGCCGGCCCCGTGGGTCTTCATCAACCGGCGCATTGGCCGAGCCCAGGGCTGAACGATCTTGCCGGCAACCGAATAATGCCGGCTGCGAAAAAGAGACTGTCGCCGCGCCATGATATTGGGCGACAGGCGTCGGCGTGCAGGCGATCGCGCACGCGCGGCAGAGATATGCAGAGACATGTTGGCAATTTCTATTGCCGGACGATCCATCCTGGCGGGGAACCGATCCGCGGGCGCGGAATTATACTTCCCGACATCACCCTCGGAGGAACGCCACGTGAAAATCTCGACGATTGCCGGAGCCGCTGCCATTTTCGCGATCACGGCCGGGACCGCGCTCGCCGCGCCCTGCAACACCGGTTCGACGAAGGGCACCAGCCCGGGCCAGCAGACGATGAACGACAAGAGCTCGACGGCCGATCAGGGCAGCAAGAACCTCGCGGGCGGCCAGCAGCCCGCCTCCCCCGGAACGGTCGGCGCGATGAACAACGTCGGCGCCAACCAGATGGTCGGTGATAAGCCTGGTTCGGAGGCCAAGAACGACCAGGGCGGCGGCGTCGGCACATCCAGCAAGAACCTCGCGGGCGGCCAGCAGCCGGCCTCGCCCGGGACGGTGGGTGCCATGAACAATGCCGGCGCGAACCAGGAGATCGGCAAGAAGGGCGACGATTGCTGATCGCCTGACGCCGACAGCACTATCAGGACGCCCGCCCGGTCTTGCCCGGGCGGGCTTTTTCATGCGCTTCGCCAGCGGCACCGGACGCCGCCGCCGGGACGGGAGATCCCGTCAGGCATCCCACGCACCGCCGACCAGGGCCTGTGTCCGGCTCCGCAAGGCCTGGAGGCTGCGGTAGCCGACCGAGGCCGCCACCTGGCGCGGCGCCTGTCCATCGACCGCGAGGGCGAGGGCCCGAACGACCCGGGCCCTCGCCCGCCATTGCCCGAAGGTCAGACCCGTCTCCCGGCGGAATCCTCGCGTCAGCGTCCGGCGGCTCAGGCCCGCCCACTCGGCCCAGGCATCGAGATCGCGTGCTCCCGCCGGGTCGTCGATCAACCCGAGGCAGACCCGGCGGAGCCGGGCATCGCGTGGCAGGGGCAGGGTCAGGCGCGTCTCGGGGGCGCGTCCGATCTCGTCGAGAATGATGGCTTCCAGGTGCCCGCCCCGGCCGGTCTCGTCGTAGAGCACAGGCTCGTTCGTGAGGGCGACCAGCGCCGCAGCGAGGAGGGCCGAGACTTCGATCACCCGGGCCCGACCGGGAAAGCCGGCAATCGCATCCCGTGCAAGATAGGCCGAGCACATCGCCACATCTCCGTGCATGACGACGGCGTGCGGCAGGCCCGGCGGAATCCACAGGGCATGGCCTTCCGGCACGACCCAGGTCCCAGCCTCCGCCGTGGCCATCATCAGACCGGCGGTGGCGTAGAGGAACTGGGCCCGCGGATGGTGGTGCCAGTCCGTGCTGCTGCCGGCCGCGAAGGTTTTGGGCATCACCGCGACCGCACGCGGGACAACCTGGTAATCTTCCGCCCGGATCGAGCGCATCGGCGTCTCCCTGGCCCGATCGCGTACACATTCGGCCCGACGCCATTCAACGGGTCAGATAAACGGGAGGCAAGTCCCTGCGGAAGGCGGCCGGTGCGTCAGCACCAGCCGCAGCCCGGGAGGATTCCTGCCGGAGGAGAGGCCCGACCGATGGACGCCGAAACCCTGTCCCGTCGGACTCTGCGCTTCGTCAACGTGGCGCATGCCCTCGACCACTTCGTCCTGCTGATCTACCCCACCGCGGTGATCGCGATCGCGACGCAGACGGGCCTGAGCTACGGCGAACTGATCCAGCTCGCCACCGGCGCCTTCGTGGCCTTCGGGCTCTGCGCCCTGCCGATGGGCTGGCTCGCCGACCGATTCGGGCGCCGCACCCTGCTGGCGATCTTCTTCTTCGGCTACGGCCTCTCCTGCTTCGGCGTGGCGAGCGCCGGCAACCCGACGGCGTTCATGGTGTGGCTCTGCGTGCTCGGGCTCGCCTCGGCCATCTATCACCCCGTCGGCTCCACCATGCTGGTGAGCCATGCCCGTCGCCTGGGGCGCGACCTCGGCGTGAACGGCGTCTGGGGTAATCTCGGGGCCGCCACAGCCTCCGGTGTGACGGCGCTCCTCGCCACGGCATTCGGTTGGCAGGCGGCCTTCGTCGTGCCGGGCCTGTTCTGCCTCGCCTGTGGGGCGGCGTTCCTGGCCCTCGTGCCCGGCGACGGCACCGGATCGCAGGGCCAAGCCGGGGCAAAGCCCGTCATCCCGGTCGCGCGCCCGATCCCGCTTCTGCTGGTGTTCGCCTTCGCGATCGTGGCGGGCGGGATGACCTTCAACATCACCACGATCGCCCTGCCAAAGGTGGTCGACGAGCGCGTCGGCGATGGGCTGCCCCTGCTGCTGATCGGATCGGTGGCCACGCTCGTCTTCGTTTTCGGTGCCCTGACCCAACTGCTGATGGGCCGCCTGATCGACCGCTACAGCCTGCCGGTCCTCTTCCTCGGCCTGTCCGTCCTGCAGCCCCTCGGCCTCGGCCTCGCGGCGGCGAGCACGGGCGTCCCGCTCCTGGCCGGCCTCGTGCTGACGATGGCGGCCCTCTACGGGCAGGTCGTGATCAACGACGCGATGGTGGCCCGCTACGTGCCCCCGCTCTACCGCGCCAGGGCCTACAGCGTGCGCTACTTCCTCGGCTTCACCATCAGCGGGTTCGTGGTGCCGATGATCGCCCTGCTGCACGACCGGGGCGGATTCGGCCTCGTGCTGGGGATCGCGGCGGCATTCGGTGCCGTCATCTTCGCCGCCGCCCTCGGCGTCTTCGTCCTCACGCGGCAGCCGGCATCCCGCGCGGTCGCCCCCGCGGCGTGACGAGGGCGGCCCTAGCCCTCGCTGTCGGGCATCGGCTCGGCGCGCAGGAAGTCGAAGTCGCAGCCCTCGTCCGCCTGCAGAACCGACCCGTAGAACAGGTGCGCGTAGCCGCGCCGTGCCCAGTCCGGTCGTTGCACCGGGCCGAGGGCGGCGCGGCGGGCCTCCAGTTCCGCGTCGTCCACGAGGACGTCGATGCGTCGGCCGGCGGTGTCGAGGCGGATGCGGTCTCCGGTCCGGACGAGCCCGAGGGGACCGCCGACGGCCGATTCCGGCGTGATGTGGAGCACGATGGTGCCGAAGGCCGTGCCGCTCATCCGGGCGTCGGAGATGCGCACCATGTCCTTGATCCCGCGCGCCAGGAGCTTCTTCGGGATCGGCAGGTAGCCCGCCTCCGGCATGCCCGGCGCGCCCTTGGGGCCGCCGTTCTGGAGCACGAGGACGTCGTCCGGCCGGACATCGAGGTCGGGGTCGTCGATCCGGGTGGTCATGTCGGCGATGGAGTTGAACACCACCGCCCGGCCGGTATGCTGGAGCAGGGCCGGGCTCGCGGCGCTGTGCTTGATCAGGGCGCCGCGCGGAGCGAGGTTGCCGCGCAGCACCGCCATGGCGCCCACGGGCTTGATCGGATCGTCGGCGGAGCGGATCACGGTCTGCCCCGGCACCGCCTCGGCCGCCGCCACCACGTCGCGCAGGGTCCCGCCCGCGACCGTGGCGGCCTCCAGGTCGATCAGCGATCCGAGGTTCCGGAGCAGGGCCGGCACGCCGCCGGCATGGTGGAAGTGCTCCATGTAGTGCTGACCGGAGGGCTTCAGGTCAACGAGCACCGGCACCGCGCGCCCGAGGGTGTCGAAGGCGTCGAGGTCGATGCCGTGCGGCGTCCGGTTGGCGATGGCGGTCAGGTGGATCAGGCCGTTGGTCGAGCCACCGATCGCCTGCAGCACAACCTCGGCGTTGCGGAAGGCGGCTGGGGTGAGGAGCGCGCTCGGGCGCGGGCCGCCAGACAGGGCCATCTCGGTGGCGCGGCGCCCGCTCGACTCGGCGATGCGGATCCGCTCGGCATGGGGCGCCGGCACCGTGGCGCTCATCGGCAGGGACAGGCCGAGCGCCTCCGTCACGCAGGCCATGGTGCTGGCGGTGCCCATCACCATGCAGGTGCCCACCGAGGGGGCGAGGCGGCCGTTGACGCGCTCGATCTCGTCTTCGTCGATCTCGCCGGCGCGGTGCGCGCTCCAGAGCCGGCGGCAATCGGTGCAGGCGCCCAGCACCTCGCCCTTGTGATGGCCGACCACCATGGGACCCACGGGGATGACCACGGTGGGCAGGTCGACGCTGGCCGCCGCCATGATCTGCGCCGGCAGGGTCTTGTCGCAGCCGCCGATGACGATGACGGCGTCCATCGGCTGGGCCCGCAGCATCTCCTCGGTGTCCATCGCCATGAGGTTGCGCAGGAACATCGAGGTCGGGTGCGCGAAGCTCTCGTGGATCGAGATCGTCGGGAATACCATGGGCAGGCCGCCGGCCAGCATCACCCCGCGCTTGGCCGCCTCGATCAGGGCCGGGGCATTGCCGTGGCACGGATTGTAGTCGCTCGCCGTGTTGGTGATGCCGACGATAGGCCGGTCGAGGGCGTCGTCCGAGTAGCCCGCCGCCTTGATGAAGGCTTTGCGCAGGAACAGGGAGAAGCCCGCGTCGCCGTAGCTGGTGAGGCCCTTGCGCAGACCCTTGCTCATGATGCTCGTCCGGTTCCGGGGGTCAGGGGGCCACGCGGGCCCGCGGGTCGACGCGGGCGATGCGCGACAGGAGGTAGTCGACCTCCGCCCGGCCCTGCGCCGACAGGCTCGCGGCCGGTTTGCGCTGGGCGTCCGAAGCGAAGATCCCGCGCTTCTGGAAGACGTACTTGCGCACCGCCAGGCCCAGGGGGCCCTGCTGCTGTTCGTATCGCAAATACGGCAGGTGCGCGTCGAAGAGGTCGTGGGCCGCATCGCGCTCGCCGGCCCGCGACAGGCGCACGACGTCGACGAGCATCTCCGGGAAGGCGTAGCCGGTATTGGCCCCGTCCGCGCCGCGCTCCATCTCGAAGTCGAGGAACAGGCCACCGTTGCCGGTGAGGATCGCGATGTGGCGCATCGAGCCATCCTGCTCGAAGCCGCGCAGGGCGGTGATCTTGTCGAGGCCCGGCCAGTCCTCGTGCTTGAGCATGACGCAGGACGGGGTCTCGGTGACGATCCGGCGGATGACGGCGGGCGTCATCACCACCGAGAAGGTGAGCGGGTAATCCTGGATCACGAAGGGCACGTCGGGGCCGATCGCCTCGGCGGCGTTGCGGTAATAGGCCACCACCTGGTCGTCGGTGCGCAGGGTGTTGGGCGGCCCGATCATGACGCCGGCCGCACCCAGCTCCATCACCTCCCGGGCGAGCGAGCGCATGGCCGCGAAGCCCGGGGCCGAGACGCCCACGAGGACCGGCACGTCCATGCGCCCGATGACCCGCCGGGCGATGGCCACCGCCTCGGCATGGTCGAGCTTCGGCGCCTCGCCGAGCTGGCCCAGGATGGTGAGGCCGTCGATGCCCGCGCCGAGGAAGAAATCCGACATCCGGTCGAGGGAGGTCTCGTCGACCCGGCCGTCGGGATGGAAGGGCGTCGGGGCGATCGGGATCACGCCCTTGATCGCGCTGGTGAGAGCCATGGTGTCCTCCGGAGTAGCAGAATCGCCCGCGCGGCCGTGCCGCCCGGAACCTCGGGGCGTCAGACGCTGGGGATCAGCCCGCCATCGACCCGGGTCACCGACCCGGTGACGTAGGCGGCCCGGGCGCTCGCCAGGAAGGCGACGACGTCGCCGTACTCGCGCGGATCGCCGTAGCGCCCGAGGGGGATCGCGGCCGTGCTCTCGGCCGTCACGGCCTCCACGGCGCGGCCCTCGCGCGCGGCCTTGGCGTTGTCGAGGAACAGGATGCGCTGCGTCGCGATGCGGCCGGGGAGCACGACGTTGACGGTGACGCCGTCGGCCCCGACCTCCCGCGCCAGGGTCTTGGACCAGCCGACCAGGGAGAGCCGCAGCGCGTTCGAGATCGCGAGGTTCGGGATCGGCGCGACGACGCCGGAGGAGGTGCTGGTGATGACCCGGCCCCATTTCCGGGCACGCATGCCCGGCAGGACCCGGTCGGTGATCGCGATGACCGAGACCACCATGGCCTGGAAGTGCTGGGCCCAGAGCTCGGGCGCCTGGCCCGAGGCCGGCGTCGGCGGCGGGCCGCCGGTGTTGTTGACGAGGATGTCCACGGGGCCGAGCCGCGCCTCGATGGCGGCGACGTGCCCCTCGATCTGCGACAGGTCGGCGAGGTCCCAGGTCAGGGCCATCCCCTCCGACCCGGTCGACGCGATGGCCGCGAGGGTGGGCGCGAGGGCACCGGCATCGATGTCGGCCGCCGCGACCCGCGCGCCCTCGGCCGCCAGCGCCGTGGCGATGGCGCGCCCGAGGCCTCCGCCGGCTCCGAGGACGAGGGCCGTCCTGCCGCGCAATCCGAGATCCATCGGCCGCTCCTCCGCGCTGAACACTCTCGACGGGCGGTCGAGGCGTGTCCCGGGGGCGGTGTGCTCCACCCTCCGGCGAGGGCTGTTCTACAGGCTTGCGGCGGCGGCGATAAGCGGGGGCCGACGACGTTCCGCCGGTCCGGGAGGGAAAACTCGCCGGGCCGGGGCCGGGATCCGGTGACTAGGCCGGCCGCTCAGACCGGATGGGCGCCGGCGTCGATCAGCCGTTGGTAGTGGCCGAGCCAGGCCTGGATCATGCGGACGAACAGGCCGTCGGCGGCCGGGCTGCGCGGCAGGACGGACGGGGAGACGGTGGGGGAAGCGGACATGGCGATCTCGCGCAGTCGGGACGGGGGCGAGCAGCACGCTCGCGGTAAGAGTGATCTGGGCCCGATGTTGCGCTGCAGCAATCGCTCTGACGACGGGACGATGATGCGCTCCATGCATGGCGAGGCAGGAATTCCTTAACCGTCCTGTGCGTGGCGCAGCCGAGCCGCCGGCCGCGCTCAGTCCGCCGTTTGCAGAGCCTCCGGGTTGACGAGGTTCGGAGGCGCGACGCCGCGCAGGATGCACAGCATCGCCTCGGCGGCGCCGAGGCCCATCACCCGCAGGCTCGCGGCACTGGTGCCGGCGACGTGCGGGGTCAGGAGTAGGTTCGGGCAGGCGAAGTAGGGATGGTCCGCGGGTAGCGGCTGGGTTCCGAACACGTCGAGGGCCGCACCCCCGATCGCCCCCGCCCGCAGGGCCGCCGCGAGGGCGTCGTCCCGCACGATGGGACCGCGCGCCACGTTGATCAGCACGGCGTCGGGCCGCATCCGGCCGATCAGCCCCGCATCGACGAGGCCGCGGGTCTCGGGCGTCAGCGGGCAGGCGACCACCACGGCGTCGCTTTCCGTGAACAGGGTCTCCCGGTCCACCGGCTCGATCAGTCCGCCGGCGGTGTTCGGGCTTCGGGAATGGCCGAGCACCCGCAGGCCGAAGCCGTGGCGGGCGATGGCGGCGACCCGGCGGCCGATCTCCCCGGTGCCGAGGACGCCGAGGGTCGTCCCGCCGATCTCGCCGAGGTCGCTCGCCCGGGATTTCGCCGGGAGCCAGCCGGCTTCGCGCAGGGTGCGGTCCAGGGGCGCCAGCTGGCGGCGCAGGTGGAGCAGGGCCGCGAAAACGTACTCGGCCACCGCCTGGGTGTTGCTGCCGGGCAGGTTGGCCACCGGGATGCCGCGGGCCGTCGCCGCCTCCAGGGGCACGAAGTCGAGCCCGACCCCGTGGCGCACGATGCCGCGCAGGAGCGGCGCGTGGTCGAGGATGTCGTCGGGCAATTGCGCCCGCACGATCAGGCCTGCCGCCTCGGCCGCTAGGGCCCGCAGGGTCTCGGGCCGGGTGTCCGCGGCGGTGAGCACCCGGGCCTCGCCCGAGAGCCGGGCGACGGCCTCCGGATGGATGGGATTGGTCAGGACCACCAGGGGGCGGAGGTCTGGCGGTCTTTCGTGCCGGGATTCGCTCACGCTGGGTCTGCCTTCGGGAATGCGGGCGGGGCCGATCCGGGATCGAGCGGCGTGCGGTGGCTCAGGGGTCCTGCCCCGCCACCTCGGTGCGGGCCTTGAGGATCTCGATGAGCGCGCGGTCGCGGCGCTCCGCCAGGACCGCGAGCGAGCGGCCGGCAGCCTCCGCCTCGATCCCGGCGACGATCCGGTCCTTGACGTCCTCGGTCAGCTCCGGGGTCCCGAGGCTGGCCCAGCGCCGGACCTGGCTCGGACCGAGGTGGTCGAGATAGTGCCGGATGCCGCCCTCCCCGCCCCCGAGATGATAGGTCATGTGCGGCCCCATCGCGGCCCAGCGCAGGCCCGGGCCGTTGCACAGGGCGGCGTCGATGTCGGCGACGCTCGCCACCCCTTCGGCCACGAGGTTGACGGCTTCTCGGTAGAGGGCCGAGGCGAGGCGGTTGGCGATATGGCCCGGCATCTCGCGGGCGAGCACCACCGGCCGGCGCCCGAGCCGGGCGTAGAAGGCGGCGGCCCGGGCCGCCGTGGCAGGGTCGCCGGCCACGATCTCCACCAGGGGCACGAGGTGGGGCGGGTGGAACGGGTGCGCCACCACGATCCGCTCGGGCCGGGCGCAGTCGGCCACGAGGGCGCTGCGCAGCATCGCCGAGGTGCTCGAGGCGACGAGGATCGACGGGGGCAGCCGGCGATCGACCTCCGCCAGCAGGGCGCGCTTGACCGCCTCGTTCTCCGGCGCGTTCTCCTGCACGAAGCCCGTGCCCGCGAGCGCGTCCTCCAGACGGTCGTGGAAGCGCAGCGTGCCCTGCCCGGTCAGGCCGAGCTCGGCCAGCTGCGTCCGCGCCGCCTCGACCGCGCGGACGGCCGCCGCCGCGAAGCCGGGCGCCGGGTCGTAGGCCGCCACGTCGAGGCCGTGGGCGAGGAACAGGGCCGCCCAGCTGGCGCCCAGGGTTCCGCAGCCCAACACGGTGACCCGTTCGATTTCATCCATTTCCATGGCTGTCAAAACTCTCTCCCGGGCGGGTTTACTTTCGAATCCAGAATACGCTTATTCAACCCTGTACCGACCGTTTTCGCGGCGGACGAAGTGGGCGACACGACCCGCGACCGGAGGAAGCCGATGTTCAAGCGCCACGCGACCGCGCGCGCAGCCCTGCTCGTTCTCGCGACCTTGGGGGGCCTCGGCAGCGCCCGGGCCGAGGATGTGGTGCGCCTCGGCAACCTGAAATTCGCCCATTACGGCGCCATCTCCTACATGAAGGAGATCGCTCCGAAATTCGGCCTGAAGATCGACGAGAAGGTCTTCGCCAAGGGGGCCGACATCTACCCCGCCATGGCGGTGGACCAGATCGACATCTCGGCCTCGGGCGCCGACGGCGCCGTGGCCGCGCGCGGCAACGGCGTGAAGCTCTACGTGGTGGCGGGCTTCGCCAATGGCGGCGTGCGCATCCTGCGCCGGCCCGACCTCGACACCGTCAAGACCCTCAAGGACGTGAAGGGCCTGAAGGTCGCCACCGTCCGCGGCGGCACCCAGGACCTGATGCTCCTGGCTGAACTCGACAAGCACGGGATGACCTGGTCCGAGCGGGCCGGCAAGGACGTGCAACTGATCTACTTCAACAACTACGCCGACCTGAACCAGGCCCTGGCGCAGAAATACGTCGACGTGATCTGCCAGAGCGAGCCGCAATCGACCCAGGCCATCAGCGCCGGCTACGCCACCGAGGTGGTCAAGCCCTACGACACGCCCATCGGCGTGCCGGTGCGTCCGCTGGTGATGACCGAGAAGATGTACAACGAGCGTCCCGAGGTCGCCGCCAAGGTGCTCAAGCTGTTCGTCGCCGCCACGAAGGCCTTCATCGACGACCCGGCGCTGGCCGAGAAATACGTCCGCGAGACCGTGTTCAAGGGCCAGCTCTCGAGCCAGGATTTCCGCGACGGCATGGCCAACGCCAAGTACACCTACGACGTGCCGGCCGGGCACATGCAGACCACGACCGACTACATGGTCAAGTACGGCCTCGGTAAGATGGTGAACCCGCCGAAATCCGATGCCGAGTGGGTGAAGACCGACCTCCTCGACAAGGCCAAAGCCGAACTCAAGACGAACTGAGCGGACCCATGCATCGGCTCCGCGGCGCGATCGTCCCCCTCGTTCTCCTGATCCTGTGGGAGGTGCTGAGCCGGGCCGGCGTGTTCTCCCCCATCGTGTTGCCGCCGCCGAGCGCGGTGGCGGTGAAGTGGTACCAGGGCATTCTGCCCGGGCTGCCCTACGACCCGGCGACCGAAGGCTACTGGCACTGGGTGTTCTCCGGCGAGATGCCCCACGACGCCATCGCCAGTCTCGCCCGGGTCCTCACCGGGTTCTGCCTCGGCGCCGGCCTCGCGGTGCCGGTCGGGCTCCTCCTCGGGACCAGCGACCGGCTCTACGGGCTGTTCAGCCCGCTCCTCGAGATCCTGCGGCCGATCCCGCCGATCGCGTACATTCCCCTCGCCATCGTCTGGTTCGGCCTCGGCAATCCGCCGGCGCTGTTCCTGATCGCGCTGGGCACCTTCTTCCCCGTGCTGGTCAACACCATCGCGGGGGTGCGCCAAGTGGATTCGATCTACATCCGCGCCGCCCGCAACCTCGGGGCCGGTTCCTGGACGATGTTTCGCCGGGTGATCCTGCCGGCGGCGAGTCCCTTCGTACTCGCAGGCATGCGCATCGGCATCGGCACCGCCTTCATCGTGGTCATCGTCGCCGAGATGATCGCGGTCTCGGACGGGCTCGGCTACCGCATCCTGGAGGCCCGCGAGTACATGTGGTCCGACAAAATCATCGGCGGCATGCTGACCATCGGCGTCCTCGGGCTCATCATCGACGGGGCGATGTCGCGCCTCAACGACCACCTCCTGCGCTGGCATCGCGGCCTTGAACGCTGAACCGGGACGCCTGATCATGTCGGCGCAAATCGAGATCGCCCACGCCAGCAAGGTGTTCGGGACGGGCGACGGCGCCGTGCCGGCCCTGGACGACATCACCGCCACGGTGCCGGAGGGGCAGTTCCTCTGCCTGCTCGGGCCGTCCGGCTGCGGCAAGTCCACCCTGCTCAACGCCATCGCGGGCTTCACCCCGCTCAGCGCCGGGCAGATCATCATGGGCGGCCGCCCCGTCACCGAGCCCGGACCCGACCGCGGCATGGTCTTCCAGGAATACGCGCTGTTTCCTTGGATGAACGTGGAGGACAACGTGCGCTTCGGTCTCGACATCCGGGGCGTGCCGCGGACCGACGCCACGGTGACGGTGGACCGCATCGTCGCCACCCTCGGCCTGTCGGATTTTCGCAAGCGCTACCCGAAGGACCTCTCGGGCGGCATGCGCCAACGCGTGGCCATCGCCCGCATCCTGGCCCTCGACCCGCCGGTGATGCTGATGGACGAGCCCTTCGGGGCCCTCGACGCCCTGACCCGGCGGACCCTGCAGGACGAGTTGCTGCGGATCTGGGCCGAGTACCGCAAGACGGTGATCTTCGTCACCCATTCCATCGAGGAGGCGATCTACCTCGCGGACCGCATCCTGGTGATGACCTACCGGCCGGGGCGCATCAAGCGCGACATGACGGTGGAAATTCCGCGCCCGCGCGACACCGCCTCGGGCGAGTTCAACGCCCTCAAGCGCGAACTCGCCGGCCTCGTGATGGCCGAGCAGCAGCGCTTTACCAGCGCGGAGCTGCACGGGGCGGCCGTGGATTGAGCGCAGTCCTGGCGCACCGACATCTGGCGACCCGACAGAAGAACGCCCGCAGGCCGGTGGGCCGCGGGCGCTGAAGGTTGTTGCCAATCACCCGAGGACCAGCACGGGCAGCCCGGGAAGGAAAGCGGTTCGGACGCCGGCTGGCAAGATGAAAAGCGTCAATTGATCGGTGCACCGGTTCGGAACGGCCGCTTTTTCAGAAAGGCCGCTTCTCAGAATGGCCCTGTGCCCAGGCTCTCCGCTAATTGGAGTGCCTCGAGGACGGCCTTGCCGATGCGGTCCGCCTCGTCCTCACCGGCGGCATTGGCCAGGACGACGGCCACGGGCCGGGGAACCGACAGCGCCTGTGCTCCGACGGTGACCTGAAGCTCGTCGCCGTGGGGCGCTTCGATGCGGCGAAGGCCGACCCGCAGGCCGGCCGCTTCCCCGAAGACGCGCTCCAGGCCTGCCAGGGCCTCCCGGCTCGTGCCGAAATCGCCCGTGATGACATCAGCCATGGGTTCTCTTCCTTCGGGTCGGCGAGGCGGATGCGCGGACCCGGTCGCCGACGGACCCGGCGAAGGGGCGCGGGGCGATCAGGAGGTCGACCATTCCCGCTTGACCTCCTCGGCCGGCCGGTCGAGGCGCACGGTGTTGCCCTCGACGGACTGGACGAAGTCGACCGGGATGAAATGGTGAAGGCCACCCGCCGCCGCGTCCTTCTTCGTCAGCTTGATCTCGCCCTTGTCGACGTGATCGACGGTGCCGACATGGGCGCCGTCCGAGCCGACCACGTCGGCATGTTCCTTGATCTGCGAGACGTCGACCATCGGTTTCACTCCCTGTTCCCACGTCAACGGGAGCCGCGAGGCGGTGTTCCGGTCGTCAGGAGGAGGGGCAGGATGGGGTGCCGGCGCGGTCGCGCCGCGCGGCGCGCGCCATGTTGATGAGTTCGCGGGCGGTGAGGCCGCCTGCCGAACTTTGGGGTGTGTCCGGCCGCGCGGTGGCGGCTTTGGAGGTCAGGACCGGTCGGCCGAGGGCGAGGCCGCTGGATTGCAGCGTGGTGTCGTGGCTGCGCCAGAGCCGCCGGAGCCGCAGGGCCCGGGCCTTGTCGGCCCGGGTTTCCTCCGTTCGGGCGCCGCGCACCCGCGTGTCGATCTCTGCCGTCATACGTCCCCGTCCCGTTCCTGTGGACAGGCGAATAGCAAAGCTTGCCTGTACGCGACATTCTTGAAGTGGCGCTTCCCTGCGCTAGGGCGTCCCGGCGCAGGGTCTATCTGCCCGGCTGTGCGAGCAGGCGTCCGGGGTCACGCCGAGGGCCCAGGCCAGGTGGCCGAGGGTGGCGAGATCAATCGCGTCGCCCTCCCCCCGCTCCACGGCCTGGATCACCAAAACATCGACCTCGGCCAGGAAGGCCCGGTCCTCCAGGGGAAGGCCAGGTCCTCCACGGGAAAGCCAGGTTCTCCACGGGAAGGCCGAGGCGCAACCGGGCGGCGCGCAGGTTTCGGGCGAGGTTCATCAGGAAGGCGCGCGTTTCGGCGGACCGGTTTGGCATGCCCCCATATGGGGCGCGGCGCCGAGCGCGGGTCAAGCTCTGCGGCGTTTGGCGCCGCGTCGGCGGCAGGGCTCCGGGTTCCCGATCCTGTTCGCCGCAGGCCCGGCCCTTCATCAATCCTTAACCATGATGCGTCAGGGTGTGCTCAAGCCGGTGGCGCCTTCGGGGTGCCAGACCGGCGACGGCCATGCCGCCGGATCGGGTGACGCCGGATGTACGCGCACCGGATCCTGGCGGGCATGCCCGTCGGATTCGCGGAATCGCGAAACCCTCTGCCCGGATGCGGCGTTGATGCTGATCCCTCGGGCAGGGTCTCGCCTCGGGCCCCCCGCGTGCTCGGACAGCCTGCCTCAACCCGACGCCTCCGGACGGTGACGCATGGCCCTCCTCTTCGCCCTCCTCCTCATCGGCATCCCCATGGCGCTGGCCGCGATGGAGCTCGCCCGCATGCGCGCTTCGCGCCCTCTTTGAGGGGACGAGCCCAGACCCGCGGCGAAGGAGGATCTCCTGCGCAGAGATGCTCCGGCGAGCCTCTCCGAAGGGGTGGCCCCGCCCGCGGTCGATTGGGGGGAACGCGAAGCAGGGCCACACTGGCCATCGGGGGGACGCGGCCAGCCCTTCGACTGTGACAGGCACGTCGGGCGGCGGCATTCACCCACGTTACGTCCCGAGCAAGAAGGGTTCTGTGCCGGGCGGAGCTTCGTCCGAACGGGCCGCAGGGGGACGACCCCTCCGGAATCGGCTCAGCGCAACAAGCGCTCCTGCAGGAAGCGGTCCTTGCGACGCTTCGAGACGTAGGACCGGGCAGCGTAGCCGAGGGCGAATCCGAGTGCGATCATGACCAGGACGGCCAGGAACTGGAGCAGGAACGAGATCAGGACGCCGAGCGCGATGCCGAGGGCGAAGAGCGCGTAGCCGGTGCCGCGGGTGCGCGGCTTGCTGATTTCCACGGTGGCGGCCAGGCGGGCCACGTGGATGTTCCGCTGGATCGAACCCCGGAGGGATTCGAGCCTTGCGCCGAAAGTGTTGGAGGCGGGCATCGGGCGTCGCTCTGCGTGAAGGCGGGTGGTGAATCGACCACGCACCAGCCTATCGCAAGCGCATCGGCTGGGTGAAGGGCAGCCCCGAGCGGGCGCTTCGGCTGTCCCGTCCCATCGGCGCTCGTTCGGCGCGGTCGCGACCGCGTCAGGTCATTCCCGAGGCAGGGCGTACGGCTGTGCTCAGAAGGCGTTGGTGCGGCGGGTGATTTCGGCCAGGACGGTGCGCAGGAGGATCTGGAGGTCGAGGCGCAGGCTCTGGTTCTCGATGTACCAGAGGTCGAGGGCGGCGCGGCGCTGCATGTCGGCCAGGGTGGGGGTGGGTCCGCGCGAGCCGTTGATCTGGGCCCATCCGGTGATGCCGGGCCTGACGGCGAAGCGGTGGCGGTAGGTCGGGATCTCGGCGCCGTAGTAGAGGTCGTGCGCCAGGGCGTGGGGACGCGGGCCGACCAGGGCCATGTCGCCCTGCAGCACGTTGAGGAGTTGGGGCAGCTCGTCGATGCTGGTCCGGCGCAGGAGGGCGCCGACGCGGGTCACCCGGGCATCGCCGCGGGTGGCCTGGTGGACGACCGCCCCGTCATCCAGCACGCGCATGGTGCGGAACTTGTAGATCTGGAACGGGTGTCCGTCCTTGCCGGTGCGGGTCTGGCGGAACAGGACCGGGCCCTTGCTGTCCAGGCGCACCAGGAGGGCGACCAGGACCAGGAGGGGGGCGACTAGGAACAGGGCCAGGGCGGCCAGGGTCTGGTCCAGGGCGGGGCGCAGGGCCGCCAGGGCGGCACGGGCTCGGCTGGAACGGACTTCGGTCAGCGCAGTCGAGGTGGCGCTCACGGGAAGGCCCTTCCGAGCAGAAGTGGTGTCCATCGTGACAGTGCCCTCAGGATAAGCAGACATTGATTCCCATAAGCCCGTGGCCTTGGAGCGGATCGGGACAGGTTCGTCCCATTTCGCTCCGGTGCACGTCTATCTCTCCTAATGAAGCAGAAACCAAGCCAATTATTCGCGAGTTGGAAAATCGACGTTTTCTCCGCGACGGCCGGCGTTGCTCGCCCTTTCGCGCTGCGGTTTGTGCGACAATTAACGGTTGTCTCGCGGCCATAAAAGTAAGTTGTCTAACTATAGGATCGCGCGTCAGGCTCAGTTCGATGGTTGCTTGATAGAACAAAGGAACATGCTCTCGGATCACAGCAGGGTCTTTTTGTTGCGATGCGATATAAACCCCGTGGCATAGGCGGGCAAGGGCAGGATCCGCGCCCACAATCTGTCGCCGGGACAGGTGGACCAAGGTCGAACATTGGTGGAGCCGCGTTTCGAGCGTGGGCGGACGCGACGTCCCGATGCTGGCAAAGGGTCCGAGGTGTTTGACTGGCTGTCGGGCCCGGCCGCGGCCGACGAGCGCGCTCCGCCGCGTCCGCGCCTACCGATTCGGCAGAATGCGCATGCCTGAGGCCAGACGGCCGGCGCGCGAATTCGCGCCGTGCCACGCACGTGGCGTTCTCCGCGAACTGCACCGGACAGATGAGGCGGGTGGCGTTCGGGGCGATAGCCCGTTCAGGCTTCGGGTGGCCCGCCATGGGGCAGGCCCGCCTCTCCGGCGCGTTCGCGCGCGCGCGCGAACCGGACCCGGGTCGCCGCCTCGACCCGCGACAGCCCGATCGCCTGGCCCATCAGCCGCGTGCCCTCGGGCTCGGACGTCCCCGGGGCCACCGACCCGGCGAGATCGACGAGCTCCGGCATCGGCGTGTCGGCGTGGCTGCGCAGCCCGGCGGGTGCCACCCGGTAGGGATGACGCGCCCGCGGTTCGGCGTGGGGTGGCCAGAGGATGACGCGGCCGTCATCGTCGCTGCGGGCCACCGAGACGGGGACCTGATCGAGGATCGTCTCGCGGATGAGGGGTCCCACCCGCTGCAGGCCGTGGGCCCGGGCCACGCGGCGGAGCAGCACGTCCTCGTAGATCGGCCCCTCCACGGTGACCACGTGCGCAACCAGGGCCGCCAGGACCGGGCGATAGGCCGTGTCGTAGAAGCGCTCCGGCTCCAGGGCGAGGCCGATCTCGGACGGATCCGCGAGACGGTAGGCCGGATCGGGCGGCATCGTCGAAATCGGCGGCGGTGCGCAGGCGGAGGGAAGCCCGGCGTCGCGTCGTTGGGCCGTCATCGCGTCGTCCGGCTCCGCAAGGGGTGTCGGGCTCGGGACACCCGTCATCGCCGCGGCGGTCGCTTGATCCGCGGGTTCCGTCAGGATCGGGGCATCGGGCGCGGGTGCGTCGCGCGGATCGCTCGCTGCCGTGGCTTCGGCGGCCTTGGCGCGGTCGGTCTCCAGGTCATCTCGCAGGCGCCGGTCGAGTTCGGCGAGGGCTCCGGCTGCGTCGGCCCACCAGGCGGTGCTCCAGACCCGCCGGATGCGCCAGCCGAGATCGGTCAGCACGTGCTCGCGCAGGCGGTCACGGTCGCGGGCCGTCGCGGAGCGGTGATAGGTGGCGCCGTCGCACTCGATGCCGGCGAGGTAGCGTCCCGGCGCATCGGGGTGGACGATGCCGAGATCGATCCGGAAGCCCGAGACTCCGATCTGCACGTGCACGGTCCAGCCCTGGGCCCGCAGCCCCGCCAGGACGGCGGCCTCGAACGGCGATTCGACCGCTCCGCCGGTGGGCGCACAGGCCTCGGCGAGGGCCCGCGCGCCCCGATCGGCAAATTCGAGGAAGTGCTTGAAGTCGCGCACCCCGCGGGCCCTGGTGCGGCCGAGGTCGATCTGCTCGGGCCGGATCGAGGCGAAGACCACGAGCTCCTGCCGGGCCCGCGTGATGGCGACGTTCAGGCGGCGGTGTCCGCCATCCTTGTTGAGGGACGACACCGTGCTCACCGTTCGGCCGCCCGGGTCGGGGCCGACCGCGACCGAGAACAGGATGACGTCGCGCTCGTCGCCCTGCACGGTTTCGAGATTCTTCACGAAGACGGGCTCGTGCCAGCGGTCGCGGTCGAAGTACGGCTCCAACTCCGGGTCGGATCGCCGCTCTGCGTCCAGCAGGTTCTCGATCAGTCGCTGCTGCTCGCCGTTGAAGGTGACGATGCCGAGGGAGCGCCGCGCCCGCGCGAAATCCGGATCGCGCAGGCGGCGCACGATGTCGGCGACGACGGCGTGGGCCTCGGGGCGGTTCACGCGGCCGGTTCCGCGCTCGTAGACGCCGTCCGGGACGAAGGTCAGGCGCACCGCCCGGTCCTCGGTCACCGGCGAGGGAAACGTGACGAGGCGGCCGCCGTAGTAGCGGGCATTCGAGAAGGCGATCAGGCTCTCGTGGCGGCTGCGGTAATGCCAGTCGAGGGTCCGCCGCGGGAGGTTGGCCGCGAGGCACGCATCGAGGATCGATTCCTGGTCCGCGATCTCGCCGCCATCTTCGATGTCGTCGATGGCGCGGTCGCCCACGCTGGTCGGCGGCAGCTGCTCGGGATCGCCGACGATCACCACCTGACTGCCCCGCGCCATCGCCCCGATGGCGTCCCAGGGGGCGATCTGCGAGGCCTCGTCGAAGATGACGACGTCGAACGACGCCCCATCGGGGGGCAGGTGCTGGGCGATCGACAGCGGGCTCATCATCACGCAGGGCGTGAGCCGCGCGAGGGCGTTCGGCACCGTGCCGAATAGCTTGCGCAGGGGAATCTGTGCCCGCTTCTTGGTCAGCTCGTGCGAGAGCGTGCCCCATTCGGGGTCGTTCCCGAAGGCCGTCGGACCCGGGATACCGCTCCCCAGGCGGGCGCGGACGACCTGCCGGGCGAGGTCGCCGACTTGGGCATCCGCGGCGCGGAACCGGGCGATCGCGTCCTCATGGCGCTCGGGCAGGAAGCCGCGCAGGACCGGGTCGTCGCCGACGACGCGATCGATCCACCAGCGGGCATAGGCGATCTCGAAGGCCGCCTCGGCTCGGTCGTGCTTGATCCGGCCTGCCTCCAGGGCTTCGATCAGGGGGCCGAGGCCGAGGTCGCGCGCCGCCTGGGCGGCCCCCTGCCAGGCACACCAGCCCTGGGCGCGTCCGAGACCGGAGGCCCAGCGCCGGGCCAGCGCGAGATTGGCGCCGATCCAGTCCGCCTGCGCGGCCGGGAGCGTCTCGGGATTGACCGACCCGGCTCGGTGGGACAACGCCGTCATCGCGGCGCGTGTCCGGGCGTGATCCTGCGCGAAGGCGGCGTAGGCCTGCGCAAGGGGACCGCCCGCCTCCCGGCTCCGGGACGACTGGGTGACGAGCCGGACGACGTCGTCGCGCAGGCCCTCGGGGCCAAGACTCGACGACCCGAGGAGGGGCAGGAGTTGCGCCACGGTCTCGGCCCAGGCGATGGCCGGCCCGAAGTCGCAGGCGGGCCCCTCCGGGTCGCTCAAGGGCGGGCCCAGCTGGCCGAGGGTCTCCTCCTCGGGCCGGGCGGTCTGGCCGTGCCGAGCGAGTTCGATCAGGCCGGCGAGGTCCGGCCCCAGATCCTCCGGCAATGCGCCGTCGGCATAGGGCTGAACCTGAAGCAGGACCTTTCTCATGCGCCCGCCCCGAACGAAGAAGTTCGCGCCGCGCGCCGCGATCCATTCGGCGAGGAGCCCGGACAGGTCCTGGTCGAGGAGGCCGGGCCGGTACGCGCCGGTGAGCCGGCCGCGGAGCGCGGCCCGGGTTGCCTGGAAGCGGTCGCGCGCCGCCACCGCCCGGCGCAGGTCGCCCGCGCTGTCCGCCAGGAAGGTGCCTCCGCAGGCAGCCTCGGGACGTATCAGGGCGTTGCCGAGATCCAGGAGGCCGCGGATCTCCGCCTCGGTCGACGGGAAGGCCGAGAGTCCGACCGCCGCGGCGAAGGCCCGGCCGCTCGCGCGCAGGGCCGTCAGGGACTCGACGGCGGCGGCGATCTCGGCGCCCAGGCCGTCGCGCCAGACCGGCGACCATTCGGTCGCCCTGACGCCTTGCAGCGGATGGTCGGCCGGGGACCCCACCGAGGCCAGGACGGGGCGCAAGTCCCGGCAGGCCGCCCGCAGGGCCACGAGGGTGTCCGGCTCGTGGGTCCGGTGGTCGGGCCAGGCGAGGACGAAGTGCTCCACGTCGGGCCCCGCCGCGATGACGCGTCCGAAGGCCTCGTAGGCCGTCAACCCGTTCTCCCGCCGCCGATGCAGGGCCTGCACGAGGCCGTTCAGCTCGGCGCGCAGGCTCGCGAGGGCGCGCGTGGCGCCCGGCCATTCGGCCTGCTCAGGCGCGGCGCGCGCGTGCCAGGCCCGGCGCAACTGCCCGAGCACCGCCGATTTCTGGGCTTTGGTGGCATGCACCTCCAGGCAGTAATCGCCGAGTCCGATCTCCTGCAGGCGCCGCTGCACCACCTCGAGGGCAGCCGTCTTCTGCGAGACGAACAGCACCGTGCGTCCCTGCGCCAGGCACTGGGCGATCATGTTGGCGATGGTCTGGCTCTTTCCGGTGCCGGGCGGCCCGAACAGGACGAAGTCCTTGCCGCCGGCCGCCGCCAGGACGGCGGAGAGCTGCGAGGAATCCGCCGAGAGCGGTGCGAAGACGGTCTCGGGCGGATGGTCCCGATCGAGCTGCGACGGATCGGGGAAGGGGGCGCCCTCGCCGTAGGCGTGCTTGGGCGTCTCGAGAAGGTGGCGCACCACCGGGTTGCGCGTGAGGCGGCCGGCTTGGTCGACGAGATCCTTCCACATCAGGTGCTTGGAGAAGGAGAAGGTCGCCAGCACCATGTCGGGCACCACCTCCCAGCCGCGCAGGTCGCGCGTGTGGCCCCGGACGCTTCGGACGATCGCGTCCACGTCGATGCCGGACGCATCGCGGGGCAGGTCGCCTTCCAGATCCGGCATCCGCAGCCGGAAATCCTGGCGCAGCATCTCAAGCAGGGTCGGGTTGATCCGCACCTCGTCGTCGTGCAGCGCGAGGCGGAAGCCGGCGCGGACGCTGGCCCGCCGGAGGGTGACCGGGATCAGCAGCAGCGGCGCCCGGTGGGTGGCCTCGCCCGCCTTGCGGGTCCAGGACAGGAACCCGATCGCCAGGAACAGGATGTTGGCTCCGCCCTCCTCGAAGCCGCCGCGGGCGAGGCGATAGAGATCGAGCAGGCGGCCATCGAGATCGGCCTCCGTCGCGGTGGTGGGGATCTCTTTCCGGGCCAGGGCCCCTTCGGACCCGACCGGCCCGTCGGAGACCGGCATCAGCCGGAATGCGTGTCCGGCCGCCAAGCCGTCCTCCAGGGCACCGGGCTCGATACCCTCGAGGACGATGGCACCCTTGCCGGGCTTGAAGTTCAGGAGCTTGTTGCGCAGCGACAGGTCCAGGAGCTTGCGCTTCCAGCGCTCCAGGCGTCCGACCGCGGTCTCCGGCGCCGCGTCGACATGCGGGGTCTCCACCCTGTCGAAGGCGGGGGCTTCCGAGAGGGCCTGGTCCAGCGGTTCGACCGGACCGGGTGCGGCCTCCCCGCCCCGGCCGCCGAGATCCATCGGGCAGATGCCGCGCCGGCGGCAGCGGCGGATATCAAGGGCGACGTCGAGGCCCCCCGCAGCGTTGTCCTCCACCAGCCCGGCACCGTGATCCACCGCGGTCCGGAAAGCCGTCGGCGGATCGTGCGTCAGCAGCGTCGTCTCGACGAGGATCAGGTCCTGCAGATCGCGAAGCTTGCGCAGCTGCTGCCGGTCGTCGACCGTCGCGCTCGCGAAGGTCTCGTCCTGGAGCCACAGGCCGACGAAGGCGTGGCCGTCGGTCAGCACCAGCACCGGGTTCAGGCCGGCCTGCTCCAGGCAGGCGGCGTAAAGCAGGGAGAGGTCGAGGCAGGTGCCGGCTCGGCCCTCGATCACCTCGCCGGGAGCGCGCACCGTCTGTCCGGCCTGCTCAAAGCGCGCCGGGGGCAGGATGGATGCGAGGCGATGGTCGGCCAGGGCGGCCCAGAGCGCCCCGGCGAGGTCCCAGGCCCGGACCTTGCCGCCGCTGCCGTAGCCGTCCAGCGCAGTCTGGCGGCCGGCCGCGCCGAGCTTCCTGGCGGCATCGCGCAGGACGGCGTCGACGGCCGGATCGCCGGGCCGGACGAAGGCGGCGAGAAGTTCGGGCGCATTCCGGGCGCCGCCCCAGTGCGCGGGTGGCAGCAGACGGATCTCGGCGACCGCCCGCCCCCGCTCGCCCTCCGCATCCTCCAGGATCATCGTCAGGGCGAGGGGGCCGGCCTCGGTGCAGGCGGCGAGGAGGCCGGCATCGAGGTGCAGGTCCGGCGTCTCGACTCGATGGCTCGAACCCGCAGCCACCCGCCCGATGCGCAGCGTCAGCGGACTGACCACGGGCGGCTGACTCTCGACGCGCAGCCGGAGATCGACGAGATCGGCCTCCGTGTCGTTGGCGATCACGATCTCCCGGATCACCGGAATCCCGTTCGCCTGGTAGGCGAGGCTGACGTGGTCCGTGGCGGTGAAGGCGAGACGAAGTTTGGACACGGGTAAGAGGCCGGACGGCGCCGGCGCATCGGCGCCGGCTACATCCGCCGCGCGGCTCATGCGGCGATCCCGCGATCCGCAGGCCCTCCGCTCAGGTCAGGCCCTCCGCTGAGGGCGAACCCAACCGGGCCCGACGGAACACCGCACGCGTCGACCCGGACCATATCCGTGACCCACCACCCCCGCTGTCTGCTTCTTCGCGCGCCGGGAATGGGTATTCAAGGTTGCAAATGCGGCAGATCGAGAAAATCACAGATCGCATGGCCCTTCGCCGTCGGGCGGGGGCCGCCTCAGGGCGGCGGCCGAAGGGCCCGTGCCGGGAGTTCGCGGGCCATGAGATCCTCGACCTCGGCCCGGTTCGGTGCCGGTCTGGGGACGGTGATCGCGACGGTGCCGTCCGCCAGCGCGGCGTCCGTGATGTAGCGCGGGGCCTGCCCCTCGCCCGGAGGCACCGGAACCGGCACCGCGGGTGCCACGGCGGCGGGCCCCGGCACGAGGTAACGCTGCGTTTCGCCGGATTGCTCGGAGGCCATGCGGCGCGCCGAGGCCTCCGGGCGCTTCTCCGCGCCGGGCCGTTCCATCGGGCCGGGCGGACGGAGCGCGGTCTCCGATCCCGGCGCGGTCTCCCGCGGCGTCCCCGTCGGCCGGCTGACCGCCTCGCGCCGCCGCGGCGGCGAAGGCCGGCGGGCGACCGTCTCCGGTTGGAGGCGGGGGGCCTCAGCGGGATTGGCGAAGAAGCGCATCGACTCCACCGAGCGGGTCAGGTCGGCGAGGGTGGTCGTTGCCGTGCGGCAGAGCTTGATCCGCACCGAAGCGGCCGGTGCGCCGGGATCGCTGCCGAACAGGGCGGACGGCCGCTTCCGCGCCGCATCGCCGCCGAGGTCGATCCACTGCCAGGCGTAGAGGCAGTCGTTGCCCAGGGCGAGGCCCACCGGTCCGTGGGCGTTGCGGTGTGCCTGGGTCACGACCCGCATGGTCTCGCCGGGAAAGCGCGCCCGCAACTCGGCCGCGATCCCCGTCCGGCTCGGCTTGGCCATGGCGAGGGCGGGGCCGGAGCCCCCCTCCCCGTTGCGCACGCTCACCTCGGCGACGCCGCGCGGATCGTCCCGGAAGGTGATCCGCTGGGAATACCCGTCGCGGGATGAATTCTGCGCCACGTCCGACACGGGTCCGGCGCCCGGCAACTCGAGCGCCGCGCGGCCGGGCCGCGCGGCGGCGGGGAGCGAGGGCAGGATCACCAGGGCCGCCAGCGCCGCCGCGGTTCCGGAATGCCGTATCCGACTCATGGCTGCTGTCCGGCGTTGGGGCCCGCCTCGACGAAGGTGGCGCGTTGCGATCCCGGGATGCCGAAGCGGTCGGATTCCCGGCTTGAGCGGGTCTGGCCGTTGGCGCCGGCGGCCTGCTGGTCCTGCCACTGGGTGCCGGCGGGCGGATCGGACAGGGTGGAGGCCTGGGTCAGGCCGTTGTACCCCGGCAGCAGGGCGAAGCCGTAGCGCTCGTAGGGCATCGTCCCGGCGCCCGGCACCCGGCGGGCGACCAGGGGCGGCGCACCCGTCGCGGGTTCGGCCAGGAAGCCGCCGGCACTGCGCTCGGGCACCTGTCGGGCCAGGGCGGCCGGCAGGTAGCGGAACGGGTTCTCGGAGGCGACGGACAGCGGGAATTCGCTGCGCAGGACCGGAAGGGGACGCACCGCGCCGTTGGCCGAGATGTCGGGCTTCGGCACGCGGCCATAGGCGGCGGGGGCGCGGGCGCTGTTCGCGAGTACGGCCGTCGCGGCGGGGGCTGCGGGCTGACGTGCGCCGGCCGGTGGTGCCGCCGCGACGCTGCAGGCGAGCGGCGGCCCCTCCGGACCCTCGCGGAACAGCAGGTCCACCACCTTCGGGAACAGCCCGTCGTAGCGGTTGACGATCTCGAGGAACTCGCGCGTCCGCTTCAGGCGCTGCAGCGCCAGGGCGTAGCCGAGCACCGTCGATTCGCTCGGCAGCCACGCGATGCCGTGCTGGAACCACTCGAGGGCGGCGTCGAACTGGCAGGAATTGTAGGCGTACCAGCCCAATGCCTGAGCGCCCTCCCCGGAGCTCGACGCCAGCGTCACCTTCGCGTAGCGGTTGATCCGGTCCAGGTCGATGAAGGCGGGATTCGCCTGGGTCAGCTTCCGCTCCAGGAGCTCGATGAAGAGGATGCTGTTGCCGACGTACTTGTCGCGCCAGGCATAGGCCACTTCCTCGGCCTCGCGCGTCATGCCGACCGCGCGCAGCGAATGGGCGAGCCCGTGGGCGATCATCGCGTCGCCGCCGCGGCTGATCGCGAGCTTGAACCAGTCCAGCGCCTCGCGAAACTGCTGACGCTTGTAGGCGTACCAGCCGAGGAGACCGGTCTCCCGCGGGTCACCGGTCTTGCGGGCCTGCGCCTGGAACGCGGCGATGTCCGTGGTGGTGGGCTCGTGCGCGGCCTCGTCGTGCAGGAAGGCGACGATCCGCGCGCGCGTGATGTCGATGGCGATGCGCCGGAACTCGGAATTGCCGTCGGAATCCGTCCGGCCGAGGGCGATGAGCTGCTCGGCCGCCGCCATCGGCAGGTTCGACATCGCCTTCTGGATGGTGGCCAGGCGGGCGCCCGTGTCGTTGCTGGTATCCAAGACGGACTTGTAGAGGTTGTAGGCCTGTGCCGTGGCCTCCTCGGCCGCCAGCGCGTCGGCGACGATCCAGATGCTCTCGACGTCGCTGGGGTCGAGGGCGCTGGGATCGGCGCGGTAGAGGGCGACCACGTCGAGGTTGCGCCGGGCGCTGGCGAGCCCCTTGAGGCGGCTGCGGAACCCGGCGCGGCGCAGCTTGCGCGCCAGCTCCTCGGAGGGCTGCCAGCTCCCGTCCACCGTGCGCCGCGCCGCGATGGCCGCGTAGAGGTCGTCGAAGCGGCCGGCGGTGAAGAGGTCCCAGAGGGGGGCCTCCTCGGGGGGGCTCGGCTGCAGGGTGTCGAGGTCGGTGGGCTCGGTCCAGCCCGGGTAGAGCTGCTTCAGCCGGGCGGCCTCCGCCTTCATCCGGGCGGTCTGCTTCTGCGCCGCGTAGTAGCGCAGGGCGCTCTCGTCGACCATGCCGTTGGCCGCCGATCCCGTGGGGTCGACGACGATGGCGGGCGCGCGGCTGGCCTCCTCGGCGCCGGGACCCTGGGCCAGGGCGGGCAGGGTGAGGGCCGGCAGGGTGAGGGCCGGCAGGGTGAGGGCCGCGAGGGCGACGCCCATCGGGAGGCCGAGGGGCGCGGGGCCACGGCTCCGCCGGCGCGCTAACGCTTCAAGCATGACGGTCCCCTCATCTGCGCGGCCACCATGGCCAGGAGATGCAGCGTGGTCGGATAGTAGTTCTCGTTGCCTTGCACCTGGCTGAAGCCGTCGGGGAGCGGCGTTCCCTTCACGGTACAGAGCAGCAGGCTGGAGAGGGCCGCGTAGCCGCTCTCGCCGAGCCACTCGACCGTGCGCCCATCGCTGGTGTCCACGATGGGCAGGCGCTCGCGGTCCGGCCCGGACCAGAGGGCGACGAAGGGGTCGTAATCCTCCCGCCGCCCCACATCGGCCCAGGCCATGTAGAGGGGAATCCGGATCGCGTTGTAGGAGAAGAGCGGCGGGAAGCCGTCCGCGGGACGGGGCTGGTCCCCCTTCAGGGAGATCCATTCGGTGGGCAGGTTGGCGCTGCCGAAGCGGGCGCGGCGCAGGAGGCGCAAGCCGCTGCGGGTCAGGGCGTCCCAGTCGTATTCCGGCGCCACCAGGGGCAGGCGCGCGAAGGCCGGGAAGACCCAGTAGGACAGGTTGATCAGGGGACCGTCGGCGCGTTCCCCCGCCGAGAAGCCCGTGACCGCCGGCAGCAGCAGCGCCCCGTTCCGGTCCTTGAACAGGATGGCGCGGCGGCCGACCTCGACGGCGATCCGCCGGGCCGCGACCCGGTAGCCGGCATCGTCCCAGGCCTCGGCCGCCTCCGTCAGCGCCCAGGCGACGAGGATGTCGCCGTCGGTGGCGTCGTTCATGTCCGCCACCGCCGGGCGCTTGGCCGGCTCCCAGCGCCAGGCCAGGAGCGAATCCGAACGCACCATCAGGTTGGCGCGGGTCCAGCCCCAGAGCCGCTCGAAGGTGGGCCGGTCGTTGGCCGCCACCGCGAGGAGCATGCCGTAGCCCTGGCCCTCGCTGTGGCTGATCCCGCCATTGGCGGTGTCGACCACCCGGCCGGCCTCGGTGACGAAGCGGGAGCGGTAGAGGCGCCAGCCGTCCTGGTCCTTCAGGCTCCCGAGCAGAGGCTGGGCCGTGCGGGCGGAATCGTCCTTGACCTGCGGCGCCGCCGGCAGGGCGATGGCGGGCGGAACGGAGCTCGGCAGGTCCGGCATGGCGGGATCACGGGGCTGGGGATCGCGGGCCGAGCCGGCGGGCATCAGGGCGGGTCCGCCTTGGATCCGGGCATCGGGCCCGCCTTGCGCCCGGGCCTCGGGCCCGGCGGCGAAGCCGGTCGCGCATCCCGTGGCCAGGGCGGCCGCGAGGGCTGCGCGGCGGACGGCCCGGAGCGGGCGTCTCAGGCGCGGGCGTCGTAGGCGCAGGCGTTTCATGCGCAGGCGTCTCATGCATTCCTCCGGCCGACGTTGCGGACCATGAGCGCGGTGGTCAGCCCGAGGCAGAGCGCCAGGGCCAGCGCCAGCGCCGCGTAGACGGCGGGATTCATCGAGAGCCAGCCCGCCACGACGAGCCGGAGGTTCCAGAGCGAGGGGGGGCGGGTCTCGACGATGCGGACGGTGTCGGGCTCCACCGTGTCCAGGCGGCCGTCGGCGGCGTCCAGGAAGGCGAAGCGCCCGCCGATCCGCGACCAGACCCCGGGATCGATGAGGCAGGCCACGGAGGCCTTGAGCAGGAGCGGGTTCGGCGCCGTGATCAGGGTGGTGGTGTCGTCCACGCCGATCCCGCCACTGGACAGGGCCTGGGCCAGGATCAGCGAGGCGCGGGGCGGCACGGCCGCGGCCCGCTCGGAGGCATCCGCATCGATCCAGGTCCGCGTCTCGCCGAGCAGGCCCCGGACCGTGGCCGAGGCCCGCTCGACGAGGCCGTCGGCGGCCTCGACCAGGGGATGGCGGGCGCGCAGGGTCTCGTCCCACTTCGTCACGAGGTCGCCGTCGCTGGCAGACGCCCGGCCCGTCCGGCCCCCGGCGGGGGCGTCCGGTCCCGCGCCGCGCGGCGGCACCGGGCCGGCCACGCGGAAGCTGAGATCCGGCAGGCTGCAGCGTGCCGGCACGTTGCGGCGCAGGCGATCGAGGGTCGGAGCCGGTACCGAGCCGGACTGACCCGCCGGACGGGCCGTCTCGGCGCGGGCTTCCCAGATCCGCCGGATCTGCTCCGGATCGAGGCCGAGCCCGGTCAGGGTCGCGGGCGCCACGGCGCGGACGGGCGCGACCATCAGGGTCGGTCCCGTCCCGCTCTGCGCCTCGGTGGCCAGCTCGAAATCGATCACCCGCCCGGCCGCGCTTGCCAGCCGCGCGGCGATCATGGCGCCCGCCGCCACCGTGTCCCGATCCAGAACGGGCAGCACGAGGCGCGGCCGCTTGCCGTCCTCCAGGAAGGGCGCGCCGCCGCTGGTGGTGGCGGCGAGATCCGGGATCCGGGCGGCGCGCGCCAGGTTCGGAACGCTCAGGGTGGTTCGGTCGAGGAACAGGAAGCGCTCGCGCTTCGACTCGCTCGTGCTCGCGGCGCAGGTGGCATCGCCGGGCGTCGGCACCTGCGCCGAGATCTCGACGCGGTTCAGGCCCGGCCGCCACAGGCCCAGGGGCAGCGGGATGGTGGTGTTCTCGAAGACCTCGCCCCGCGTCTGCGGCAGGGGCACGCTGGCGGCGTTGCGGCCGTTGAGGTCGACGAGGATCCGCGCCTCCGACGCGAGACCGGACGCGTAGGCGCCCGAGAGGTTCAGGAGCATCTTGCCGTAATCGGCGGGCAGGAAATCCGGCGGCAGCTGGACGTCGAAGCGGGTGGTCAGGAGGCGGCCGGAGAATTCCCGCGTCGCCACGCCGAGGGCGTGCAGGGCGATCCGGTCGCCGCTCTCCAGGGGGGCACCCCGCAGCAGCGCCGCGGCCTTCAGGCCGCGCGGCGTGCCGTAGGGTTCGGTGCCGCGGGCCAGGGTCGCGATCGCCGACTCGATCTCGTCGTAGCTGGTGCCGCTGACGACGAGCGCGGGGGCCCGATCCTCCCGCGGCGGCAGCATCGCGAGCTTCGGTCCGGTGATCGGGCCGACGGCCTCGATGTCCGGCGTGCCGCGCAGTTCCGCCGCGGTGCCGACGATGAGGTTGATCCCGCTGCGGCCGGTCATCACCGAGCCGAACTCCACCACCGGGCGGGCGATGCGGCCGACGAGGCCGATCGCCTCGATGGCGTGGAACATCCGCTCGAGACGGGGCAGGCTCGGCTTGTCGTTGATCACCACGCGGACCGGCAGGGCGCCGCCGTCGTCGGGTTCCAGCGCCGCGAGGTCCTTCAGCTCGATCCCGGCGGCCGCCACGGGGGCCACCACGAGGCCGGAGCGCGAGGGATCGATCTGCGTCCAGAGTTCGTAGGTCGCGTTGAGGGAGCAATCGACCCGGTGCCGCTGGCTCGCCGCGAGATCGATGGCGTTGTAGCCCAGCTTCAGGCTGCCCTCGGGCAACTCGAACTCCACCACCTTGACGGCGCCGGGCGCCTGGATGCGGGTGCGGCCGACCACGACGCCGTTGACGCTGGCGACGAGCTCCGACGTCTCGGGCGCCACCGAGATGGCGGACAGGTAGGACACCCGCAGACGGGGACGCCCGCGGCTCTGCGCTTCCGTGACGTAGACGGGGAAGCGCAGGACGTCCTCCTCGCCCTCGAGGCGGAACCCGCCGGTGGTGGCCGGCAGGCGCCGGGCGGGCCCGATGGTCGCCAGGGCGCCCTCCCGGACCGCCGGAGCCGGCGTGGGGGCGACGGCGGCCGCCGGTCCGCGCCCGCGCATGGGCTCGCCCCCGCGGCGCAGGGCGTCGCCCGCGGGCGGAACCGAGAAGCGCTCGGCGGGGCCGGCACCGATGAAGCTCTGGGGCCGGGCCTCCGTGGCCCCGCCCACCAGCGCCAGCGCGAGAAGCCCGCGGGTGATCGTCGTGACACGCATGCGAGCCTCCCTCACGACCGGGCGTGCAGGTCGGCGCCGCGCCCGCCGCCCGCCGCCCCGCCGAGCAGGCGATCGTTCTCGAATTCCAGCATCAGGCGGACCCAGTCGGTCCCCGGTTCGCCGTCGTTGCTGCGCGCGAAGCTCGGCCGGGCCGGCAGGGGATTCTCGGCCGGGCGCGGCCGGGCGGCCTCCGCCCCGCCGGGGCTGCCGCCGGGCAGGAGCGGCGCCCGCGGCGTGGCGCGCGGAAGCGCCGTGTCGGTGGTGGGGGCGGCGGCCGCCTGCGGGCGCGGCTTGAACAGGTAGCTGACGGCGCGGAACGGCTCGACCAGGCCCCACCAGATCAGCTGGAGCGTGCCCGAGACGATGTTCTTGTGCCGGCGCCGGCTCTGCTGGAAGCGCAGCAGCGCGCCCGCATCGCCGTACATCAGGCTCGCGAGGCCGGCATAGCCCTGTGCGTCGAGGGGCTGGAAGCGCAGGGTCACCACCACGTCGTCGCCCGCATGGGCGATCGTCCCGACCTCGAACGGCAGCACGCCGCCGGCGGGGGCGCCGTCGAGGGGCTGCACCGTGAGCTGGCCGGTGCGGTAGGTGCTGCCGGTGCCGAACGGCAGGACGTCGGCCCCGAACCGGACGGTGCAGCCGACGGCCGAGGCGCGGTCCACCGCCACGTCGAGGGCGCGCCCCGCCAGCATCATCCGGCCCTGCCGGTTGATCGCCAGGGACGGGCTCGCCTCGGTGACCCGGCGCTCGGCCACGACGCCGAGGGCGGCGCCGGCCATGAGCAGGTTGAAGAAGTTCCACAGGCCGACCACGAGCATCAGGTTGGTGACGCCGGGCTCGAACAGGTAGCGGTAGAGGGCCGTGGCGCAGCCGAGCAGCAGCAGGCCGTAGACGGCGAAGAACGGCCAGGCCAGGGCCGAGAGGTGGTCCTGCTCCAGGGTCGTGCCCTTGGCGGTGACGTTGAAGGTCGGGCGCCGGGGCGAGACGATGACCGAGGCGATGGCGCGGAACAGGAACAGGCCCTGGACGTACTCGTAGAGCTCGGAGACGAAGGGCCAGCGGAACTTCCCGTAGACGTAGTTCTGCATCATCAGGTTGATGACGACGTAGGTCGCCGTATAGGCGATGGATTCATCCACGCTGGCGACGAAGATCTTCAGGTCGAAGAAGATGTGCAGCAGCGGCGAGAACATGAAGATCAGCCGTGGCACCGGGAAGAACCAGAACGTCATGCTCGACAGGTAGGCGACCTTCTGGATCGTGTGCAGGCCGCGCTTGAAGAGCGGGTTCTTCAGCATCAGGATCTGGAACATGCCCTGGCACCAGCGCGAGCGCTGGCCGATGAAGGCCTCCAGGGTCTCGGGCTGCAGGCCGGCGATCAGGGGCTTGTCGACGTAGATGCTGTTCCAGCCGCGCGCGTGCAGCTCGAAGGCCGTCTCGCAATCCTCCGTGATGGTGACGCCCGAGAAGCCGCCCGCCTCGTCGAGGGCGCGCCGGCGCAGGAGCGCGGCCGAGCCGCAGAAGAACGAGCCGTTCCACTTGTCGAGGCCGCGCTGCGTCACCGCGTAGAACATCTCGTTCTCGGAGGGCATGCGGTCGAAGGTGCGCAGGTTGCGCTCGATCGGGTCGGGATTCAGGAAGGCGTGCGGCGTCTGCACCAGGAACAGGCGCGGGTCCTGGGCGAAGTACCCGATCGTGTCGCGCAGGAAGGAGCGGAACGGGACGTGGTCGGCATCGAGCACCACGACGATCTCGCCCTGCGAGTGCTTGAGCCCGTTGTTGAGATTGCCCGCCTTGGCGTGCTGGTTGCGGGCGCGGGTGCGGTACTCGACGCCGAGGGAGGCGGCCAGGGCCTGGAGCTCCATGCGCCGCCGCATCGCGGCCTGCGCCTTCACCGGATCGGGATCGGCGCATTTCTGGTCGGTGCCGCCATCGTCGAGCAGCCAGACCGTCAGCTTGTCGGCGGGATAGTCGATCAGGCGGGCCGCCGCGAGGGTGACCGAGAGGATGCCCGCATCCTCGTTGTAGCTCGGCACGAAGATGTCGACGGTGGGCAGCGCGTCGAGGGCCTCCGGATCATCGGCGGCGGCCATCGGCGGGGGCGCGCGCCGGAGCGGGTCGGCGTTGATGGTCAGGCTGACGAACAGGATGAAGACGCAGTAGAGCTCGCCCAGGAGGAGCAGGAGTCCGAAGCCGAAGCTGACCGGGTCGCCGACGGAGGGCAGCGTGTTCGTCACGCGCCAGAACATGTAGCGCAGCACGACGAGGCTTCCCAGGGCGAGGAAGACGAAGCGCGCGGGCTGGTTGTCGAAGAACACCCACAGCACCACCATCGCCGCCATGGCGCAGAGGCTCATGATCAGCTGGTCCTGCGTGCTGACGGGCTGGCTCAGCAGGACGAGGACGGCAGCGGCCGACGCGATCCAGGCCATCCAACGAAATGCACTTGCCACGAGCCTGCCCTTCCGCAATCCGCGTCGCCCGCGTTCCGCCGGGGCCGACCTGGGCCCGGGGGGCCTTCAGGGTCGCAACCTGCGCGGGAACGGGACGGCGCAATACCTGTGAAACACCTGAGCGATTAACCTGCCAACAGAATCCCGGCCACACGTCGCAGGAATTGTGCATGTCCGGGATTGAACGCGCTCAACTGTTGTAAGATGGCACATATGAAAAAACGTGACGTGCGTGCACCCGCACGAAATCGAACCTAACAAAGTCTGAACAGTCCGCTAAAATGCGGTTCTCGCTTCGACGGTTGAATAGTATCCGCTGCCCTGGATGCGGTCCTTCACGTAGCCGACGCCGACAGCCATCTTGATCGGGCCGAAGGAAAAGCCCGTCAGGTGTCCGCCGATGCGGTATTGATTGAAGAAGTTGTCGCCGAGGAACATGGCTTCGGGGCCGATATAGACCCCGTCGGCGACCATGTACCCGACGCGGAAGCGCGAATAGTAGGCGTTGAACTGGGTCGAGTACGAGCCGTAGGCCGAGACCATCGTGTTCTCGGTCGGCCGCGCATAGAAGTTGGCCGCGAACTTGGCGCCCACGCCGGTTCCGACGACGGGGTTGCCCGGATCGAGGATCGACAGCTGGTTGCTGCGGACGTTGAAGCCGACGAACCCGGCCAGGGCCGCATCGCGCCAGATCCACTCGTAGCCGCCCGACAGGGCGCCCTCCTGCTGGTAGCCCGTCACCCGCTGGCCCACCTTCTGCCCGGGATAGCTGTAGGTGCCGGCGACGCCCTCCACGCGCAGGCGGGGACCGCTCTCGAGGAGCGTCCCCTCCGTGGCGATCGTGCCCGTCACCGAGCCGAAGGCGGAACTGTTGGAGGTGACCGCGACCGAGGCGTCGACCGCCACCGTCCAGTTCTCGTCCAGGATCACGGGTTCCGCACCGGTGTACCAGTCCGCGGCGACGGCGGCGTGCGAGGGGCCCAGGACCAGGGGCAGGGTCACGGCGAGAAGGGCGATGCGCGACATCGAGGCGGACGATCCGTTCCGGTGAGGCATTCGCGCGCGATGGATGGAGATCGACGGCGTCCGCTCGCGGTAATTCATCGACCTTCGGGGTTAATTGAAACTTAACACGCGCACGAAAGCTGGATCTCGCAAGTCGCGAAGGCCGGCGATGTGCTTTCATGCAACATATGATGTTCTTGGCGCCGAGGTATTGCCTAAGAATTTGCGGTCGCGATGATCATGTGAAGAGCAGTCTGACAAAGAAACGTCCGGTGATCTCCAGCGTTTCGGAGCTATTCTGATAACATCCGGGCAGGTCAGGGCAGCGAAGTGTCAAGGTTATGCAACCGAGGGGCGTGAGGAGGCGGTGCCGGCCCGGTTCTCCGTCTCCGCAGCGTGGCCGGGACGGGGTGTTGGTCCTCGGACCTGCGGTCTCGGTCGCCGCGGGGGCTGCCGATCCGGGCCCGGATGTTTTCTGAGGACGGCCCTGTGGATTGTGTCCGCCTGGCCGCGCGCGACGCCGTGGTCCCGTCCGGACCCACTTCGCGCGGCGCCGAGGGGCTTCCGGTTCGCAGGGCCAACGCGGTGACGCCCGGATCACCCCCGACGTCGCGCGCCCTGCCCCGCCGGACGGTCCGGGGCCGCCGACGGGGAGGCCGGCCGCGAGCGGGCTTCAGGCAGGCTTTCTGCGGCCTTCAGGCCGCCTTGGCGGCCGGGTCGCGGGCGGCCCGGCGCATCACGGCGGCGAGATCGCCGTAGCGGAACGGCTTCGCGATCTGCAGGAAGGCCCGGGCGCTCTCGGGCAGGTGGCCCTGGGGGCCGGCCAGGACGATGCGGATCCCGGGATGGTGCTGGACCACCGTGGCGGCGAGCTGGAGGCCGCTCATCACCGGCATGCGCTGGTCGGCGATCATGACGTCGAAGCCCTCCGGCGCATCGAGGAGCGTCAGCGCATGCTCGGCGGAGCCGGCCTGGGTGACGAGGTGACCGAGATCGGTGAGCGCCTCGGCGAAGCTCTCGCGGACCAGGGTGTCGCTATCGACGAGGAGGACGCGGAGGCGCGGCTGGACCGTGGCGGTCTCCTCGTGTCCGGCCTCGGCCGGGGCCTCGCTGGCGGGGATCCAGATCTCGGCCAGGAAGGCGGATTCGCCGCGCCCGTCGGCCACGAGGCGGAAGCCGCCGCCGATGCCGCTGAGCAGGCTCGCCACGGCGGCCGTGGAGCGCTCTTCCCCGGCCGGCTTCGCCGGGGCGGGCAGCCGCGCCGGCGTTCCACTGGCCAGGACCAGGCGCACGTAGCGACCCGGACGCAGGGCGATCCCATCCTCCTCGGACAGCACCCGCTCGTCGGCGCCGATCGCGAAGCCCTCGGAGCCGAGATCGCGGACGTGGAAGGCGAGGTTCAGCAGCACGGCCTCCAGCACGGCCTCGCTGCACTGGGCGCGCGCGAGCCCGGAGCGGACCCGGAGCTTGATCGGAGCCTGGTTCAGGACGTTGGCGCTGAGGAACGGCACGAAGGCCGTCAGGGCGGTCCCGATCTCCGTCTCCTGGAGCGTGGCGTCGTCGCGGCGCACGAATCGGACCAGGCGGCGGGTCAGGCTGGAGCCGCGCTGCGCCCCCGCCAGGGCCGCCTCGACCAGGCGCACCTGGTCGGGGTTGAGGCCATACCGGCGCTTGAGCGTGCCGAGATTGCCGCTGATCACGGTGAGCAGGTTGTTGAAGTCGTCGACCACGCCGTCGATGACCTGGCGCAGCATGCTCTCGCCGCGCCGTTCGGTGGCCTGCGCCGTGCTGTCGGAGGGGGCCGTGCCGTCCTGCGCGCCGGTCTCACCGCCGGCCAGGCCTGCGGGAATCTCGCGGCTCAGGGCGTGAAGGCGGGCTGCGCCGGGGGCGGAGACCTCCGCACTGCCGCGGATGAAGCGGACGAGGAGGCGACGGGTTTCCTGGTTGTCCGCCGTGTCGGCGCGGCGCAGGACCACGTCGTGCGGGCCCTCCCCGTCCAGGGCGGCCTGCATGGTGAACTGCATCAGGTCGCGATCCTGCGGCTTGATGCCGTCCGTCAGGTCGGTCAGCGCCACGGCCCGGTCGGTGGTGGTCGCGACGCCCGGGCTGGTGGAATCCACCCAGGTGACGTTGCCGGCGTCGGTGTCGATCTCCCAGTAGGTCCAGCCCGACATCGCCTCGAAGGTGCGCAGGCGCTCGCGCACCCGCGCCAGGGCGGTGCGGGCCTCCTGCAGGGCGCGGGCGCGGCTGCGCTCGCGGGCCGCCAGGTGCTCGGCGCTCGCCCGGAACTCGGCGATCCGCGACGGCACGATCGCCTCGCCGTCGGCTTCCGTGATCCGGGCCAGGCGCCGGGTCAGGCGCCCGGTGAGGAGGTAGACCAGGCCGGCCGTTAGCAGGGCGGCGGCGAGCCAGAGCGCACAGAGGCGCGGATCGGGCAGGCCGAGACCGGCGCCGCGTGACTCCGTCGTGCGGGCGACCGCGAGCCAGCCCGAGGGGCCGAGGTCGCCGTAGCCGGCACTCGGGGTGGCGTGCTCGACGGTGCGGGCGCCCCCGTCGGCGCTCGGCCGCGCGGCGCCGCTGACGAGCGCCCGGCCATCGGGAGCCAGGACCGTGAGGGCGAGGGTGGAATCGGGCGTGGGCTGCGCGCGCAGGATGCCGCCGCGGAGATCGGCGAGCCAGGTGTCGGCCAGGCGGGCGACGAGGTACTCGGCGTTGCGGGCGCCCGATCCGGCGACCGGGATCGCGACCTCGAAGGGGACGGGGTCACGGGGTGTCGCCGAGGCGGTGACGAGGGTCGTGGCGGCATTCCGTGCCCCGGTGAACCAGGGCTGCCCCGAGACGTCGCGGCCGATCATCTCCTCTTGGCCGGCGGCCCGGACGCGTCCGTTGGCACTGACCAGGAGGATGTCGGCATAGGCCGGGCGCAGGTCGGCCCAGGCACGCAGCACGGCCTGAGGATCGGCGTCCATCAGGCCGGTGCCGCTCTGGCGCAGGGCGACGGCCGCGGTGCGCAGGTCCTGCGAGACCGCGAAGAGGCCGTGGTCGAGGGCGCCTGCGAACGCCTCGGAGGTGCGACGGACCTGGGCGGCATCCGGTCCGGAGCCGCGCGGCGGGCTGGTCAGCGCGAGGCTGCTCCAGACCATGACGGCGCTGAGCACCACGACCGTGCCGGCCTGGAAGGCGGCCAGGGACCTGAGAGAAACGCGATCCAATCCCAACATGCCGCTGATCGCTCCGCTGCCTGCACTTCCCGAAACGCGACACCAGACGGACGGGCCCTGCCACCTGTGGGGAGAGGATGGTTAATTTTCCTTTAAATGCAGTTGGCGTCCGGGGCTGATCAAATGTTCGGCCGGCGATACTTGTCAGGGCACCCGACCGGTGGCCGGGACGATCAGGGCTCGGTCTGCAGGAAGCCGTGGACCGCCTGCACGACCACGGAGCCTTCGCCCACCCCGGAGGCCACCCGCTTGACCGAGCCCGCGCGCACGTCCCCGACGGCATAGAGGCCCGGGACGGTGGTGGCGTAGGGCGACGCGGCGGGCGTCCCGTCGGGTCGGACCCCCGTCGGCACGAAGCCCTTCGGGTCGAGGGCGAGGCAGTCGACGAGCCATCCGGTGTTCGGCACGGCCCCGATCATCATGAAGACGTTCCCGACGGCCCGGGTCTCGCTGAGGTCGCGCGACCGGTCGGTCCAGGTCACCGCCGTCAGCGTGTCGTCACCGTGGAACGCGGTGATCTCGGTCCGCGTGTGCAGCGTGATCCGCGGCGACGAGGCGATCCGGCGGACGAGGTAGTCGGACATGGTCGCGGCGAGTCCCTCCGCCCGTACCAGGAGGTGGACATGGGCCACGGTGCGGGACAGGAACATCGCGGCCTGCCCGGCCGAATTTCCGCCGCCGACCACGATCACCTCCGCGCCGGTGCAGAGCTGCGCCTCCATGGCGGTGGCGGCGTAGTGGATGCCCTGACCCTCGAAATGCGCGTAGCGCGGCAGGTCGAGCCGCCGGTAGCGGGCGCCGGTGGCGGCGATGACCGCGCGGGCGGGAATGGCCGTGCCATCCTCCAGGAGCACCCGGAAGACCGGTTCGTGGCAGTCGAGGCCGGCCGCCATGCGGGAGATCGCGAGCCGTGCCCCGAACTTCTGCGCCTGGACCTGGGCCCGGCCAGCCAGGGCCTGACCGGAGATGCCGGTGGGAAAGCCCAGATAGTTCTCGATCTTCGAGGACGTGCCCGCCTGACCTCCCGGCGCCATGCCCTCGACCACGATGGTGTCGAGCCCTTCGGACGCGGCGTAGACCGCGGCGGCGAGGCCCGCCGGCCCGGCCCCGATCACCGCGACGTCGTAGACGCGGTCGGGATCGATCGCCTCCGTCAGCCCGAGGACATCGGCCAGCACGGCGTTGCTCGGGTTGCGCAGGACCGTTTCGCCCGGCGCGAGGACCACCGGCAGGTCGGCCTCCGTCAGGCCGAACCCGTCGAGCGCGGTGCGTGCCGCTTCGTCGAGGGCGACGTCGAGGATGCGATGCGGATAGGCGTTGCGAACGAGGAAGCGCTCCAGGCGCAAGGTCTCGCGCTGGTGACCGAGGCCGATCAGGACGACGCCGCCGCGCCCATGCCGGATCAGCCCGACCCGGCGCAGGATGAAGGCCCGCATGATGATCTCGCCGATATCCGGCTCCGCGGTCACCAGCCGACGGAAGGCTGCGCGGTCGATCCGCACCACCTGCGCGTCGCTGGCCGTGCGTCCCGAGACCAGGATCTCGCGATCGTTGAACAGGTCGAGCTCGCCCGTGAACTGGCCTTCGGTATGCACGGTGAAGACGGTCGCCTGGCCGGCATGGTCGGTCTCGAACATCTCGATCCGTCCGGCCCGGACGAGGAAGAAATCCACCCGCCGCTGGCCGCGCGCGAAGATCACCGTGCCCGCCGGCAGGGTTTCCTCCCGGCCGTAACCGGCGACGCGCTGCGCCATCTCGTCGTCGAGGCGCGGGAAGGTCTGTGCGATGCGCTCGTCGCCGTCGGTCGCCGTCGCCAGGGCTATGTCGCTCATCTTCGGACCACTCCGTCACGCCCGACCGGCCGGCACGGCCGAAGCAGCAGGGTCGAATCCTCCCCGGGGCATCGGGTCAGGCAGGGTGTGTGACCGTCCCGGCGCGGGACGGGGTCGGGTCCCGCACCGCGACGCCGTCGCGGCCGTCCCGCCGAAGGGGAGCAACGACGCGCCGCCCGCGGGACCCGTCCGTCCGGGCCCCGGGCACGAGGGTCGGACGCCGTGGAGGGATCCGGGTTCTGGAAGCGTTTTGGGTTTTGGAAGTATCTCTTCCGAACACGGGAAAATCGCTTCCGCCCCGCCCTCCCCCGCCGCGGCGCCGTCCGGCCAAGGGCGGCGACTCGCGGCGACTCGCGGCGGCGAGGGGGTCGGGGGGGTCAGCCCTTCACGAAGGCGAGGAGGTCGGCATTCAGCACCTCCGCGTTCACCGTGAGCATGCCGTGCGGGTAGCCCGGATAGGTCTTGATCGTCCCGTTCCGGAGGAGCTTGATCGACTTCAGCGCCGCATCGGCGATCGGCACGATCTGGTCGTCCTCGCCGTGCAGGACCAGCGTCGGGACGCCGATGGCCTTGAGATCCTCGGTCTGATCGGTCTCGGAGAAGGCCTTGATCCCGTCGTAATGGGCCTTCGCGCTCCCCATCATGCCCTGGCGCCACCAGTTCTGGACCACCCCGGGAAGCACCGTCGCGCCGTCGCGGTTGAAGCCGTAGAAGGGGCCGCCCGCCACATCGAGGAAGAACTGCGCGCGGTTCGCCGCCGTCGCGGCCCGGAAGCCGTCGAAGACGTCGCGCGGCAGGCCCTCGGGGTTGGCGTCGGTCTTCAGCATCAGGGGCGGCACGGCCGAGACCAGCACCGCCTTGGCGACGCGCCCGGCCGGTTCGCCGTGTCGCGCGACGTAGCGGGCGACCTCGCCGCCCCCGGTGGAATGGCCGATATGGATGGCGTTGCGCAGATCGAGGGCCTCGACCACCGCGAAGGCGTCGGCGGCGTAGTGATCCATGTCGTGGCCGGCATCGACCTGGGCCGAGCGGCCGTGGCCGCGCCGGTCATGCGCCACGACCCGGTAGCCCTGGTGCAGGAAGAACAGCATCTGGGCATCCCAGTCGTCGGACGAGAGGGGCCAGCCGTGATGGAACATGATCGGCTGGGCCTCCTTGGCCCCCCAATCCTTGAAGAAGAGTTCGACGCCGTCCTTGGTGGTGACGTAGGGCATGGCGATGGTCCCGGTCCGAGAGGGAGAGAGAGCGTAGCGTCGAAGGGCGGTCTGGCTCCACGCCCGTCAAGACCCCCGTCGCGTGGCGGCGGGGCGGCCGCTTCAGCGGCCAGCCGCGAAACTGCGGTCGCTGGCCGCGCGGGTCGGCAGCGGGGAGACGCCGGCCCGGACCACGGTGGGGGCGTCCGGCGGGCGGGTGCCGGGCGGAGGCGTCGCGTGAAGCAGCATCGTTCGCGGCTCTCGATCATCGTGGCCCGATGGCGCGCCGACGGACCGGCGCCCCCGTGTCGGGAATGATCTGAGCTATGGTGCTCGGTGGTCGGACGGGCTTGTCGATTTGCGCCGCGACTTGGACGATCGCGTCATTGCGCCGGGATCCGAAGGGCGGGTTCGGGACGCGGGATCGGGCGGCGCGCGATCCCGGGCGACCGGTTGCGATCCCGCGCCGAGGCGCCGCCCGCGATCCCGGGCCCCGGTCGTCGGCAGGACGGGCAACGCCACGAGCCAATGGCGCGAACCGAGGATCGGAACGCGCCATCGGGCAGGTTTCGGCTGGGGAGACGCCGGTGCGCGCACCGGGTCTGTCGGTCGCGACGCTCAGCGACCCTGCTGCGGCATCAGTGCCCGGGCCTGCTGGACGGCCTCGCGGCAGGACGCATCGCCCTTGGCGTTGAGGTCGGTCGCACGCTGCAGGGCGGTTTTCGCCTGCGAGACCTTGTCCTCGGATGACAGGCCAGGCGACGCGGACGCCTCACCGCCCTTGGACGCGGCGACCGCAGCGGTCGGCTTGTTCTCCGATTGCGCGCGGACATCGGCCGGCGATGTGGCGATCTGACCCGTCGCCACCGAATTCGCCTGGCCCTTTCCGGCCGCCGCGGCGACCGGTCCGGCGACACCGCCGACCGTCCCCGGGGAGCCGCCGCTCTCGCGGGAGGCACCGCCCTGCTGCGCCCGATCCGTCTCCGACGTTCCAGGCTTGGCGGCGTTCGCCGTGCCGGTGCTGGCGGTCTGATCGGCCGACGCGGCGCCCGGCCCCTTCTGCTGCCCGGTATCCGGCTGGGACACCGGGGCGCCCATGCCCACCTGGGTCCCGAGCTCACGCTTGAGCTTGGCGATATCGTCGGTGCAGGGGCCGCCCTCCTGGGCAAGCGCGGCGGTGCTCATGAGTCCGAGAAGGGAGAATGCGGCGGCACCGCGAATCATCTTAAGACGTGGCATGGAGTTCCTCAGTGAAATGCTCCCACCAACGTCAGAATGAAATCTAAGTTCAAATAAGAAACCGTGATTGCAAGTATAAATTCGAACGTGGCCGGCTTGGCCGAAGCTGTGTGGCTTGAATGCAAATGCCGATGCGCCCGGGGGAAGCCGGGCGCATCGGTGGGTCACGTCATCCTGTCACCGGGAGCGTTCCGGCGCGGGAGGGTCGGATCAGTATCCGTAACCGTAGGCCGGGTAGCCGTAGCCACCGCCGTAGCCATAGGCGGGCGCGTAGCCGTAACCGCCGCCGTAGCCACCGCCGTAGTAGCCGACCGGACGGCCATAGCCGTACCCGTAGCCGCCATAGCTGTTGGCCACGATCGCACCGGCCGCGAGGCCCGCGATGCCGAGGCCGATGGCCGCGCCGGGGCCGATGCCGCGACGGTAGCCGTAGCCGCGACCGTAGCCGCCATAGCCCCGGTACCCGCCGTAGCCGCCCCGGAAGCCGACGCCGCGATAGCCGTAACCGCCGTGACCATAGCCGTAACCGCCGTGGCCGTAGCCGCCGCCGTAGCCCCAGCCACGGGCCTCGGCCGGTGCCGAGGCCAGCAGGCCGAGTCCGAGTAGGGCCGTCGAAGCCAGTGCAAGCTTGCGCATGCGATCTCTCCTGTCGTGTGGGATATAGGCTGATAACAGCCTGGCGCTTGGCACGTTCCGGTGCGAACCGTGGTTCAACACGTCACAGGGTCAGGAGCCGTTTCCGCCGAGATAGGCATCGTCGCCTATCGCGGGGGCAAAGCCTTGGGAAACCATCGGTGGTCCGCCCCCGGGATCGCTCTGCCCGACCGAATAACGCGCATCATCGTTCCGGACCGGCGGACGAAGGCCGTGCAGGACTCGCGGTCCTTTGATCGCCGCGGCCTCAAGTCCGAGGTTTTTGCCGAGACGCGAGGCGGCAGATGCCCCGATGCGCATGGGATTCCGGGCTCCGATTTGGAAGCCGAGAACCAGATCAGGACCGGACCGTTCCTTCACCCGCGTCAGGCGACACGCCCGTGCGTGATCGGCGATGATCGGACACCGTCCGGCCCATGGTCTGGCCGGGCATGCCGGTCTCAGGAGCCGGCCAGCATGTTCGTGGATTGGAACGCGACGAGGATCAGCGTGACCAGGGCGGCTGCCGCGGTGAGGTAAGTCACCGTCTTCATGAACTTGGACATGGTCTCAAAGGCTCCATTCGGACAAATCGTTCGGGCGCGGGGGCTCGGAAGGCCCGGCCGCGTGCAGCGGGATCGGCAGGGCCGGGTCAGGTCATCGAGGGGTAGCGCTTGCTCATCCTTGGTCTCCGTTTGCGGGGTGAAAAGGTCTTGCAGGGTGGAAAGTCCTGCGGCCGCGGAGGAAGCCGGACAGGCAGCGGTCCGGGATCGCGTCGTCAGCCGGCCGCGGCGGCCCCCGTCGAGGTGGTGCGCCCCGCCAGATCGCTCGACTCGGCGGCGTACTGGCTGGCGGCGATGGTGCGCTTGACCGTGGAGCGGGCCGCATCGATGGCGATGGCCGCCGCCGACATGGTGCGGGCCTCGGTCGGGCGTTCGAGGGCGTGCTTGGCGATGTCGCCCGCGAGGTCGTCGATCTCGCGGGCGAGCTGTTCCAGGCGCCGCGCGTCGGCGCTGTCCTGCGCCTCCTGCCGGATCTCGAGCAGGCGGTCGGTGGCCTCCTCGATGCGCTCGCGGCGCAGGCGCGACAGGCGCTGCCCGACCCAGGCGAGCGCCGAGCCGATGCCGCCGCCGAGGAAGGCGACGAGGTAGATCCAGGTCTCGTAGCGCTCGACGAAGCCCTGCTGCTCGCGCTCGAAGAAGTCGACGGCCCCGGGATGGATCGGCAGCCGCGCGCTGGTCGCGCCCGCCGTGCTGTCGTAGCTCGGCGCCTGCACGTAGTCGGCCGCCGGCGTCACGTTGGCCATGCCGCTGCGCATCTCGAACAGGTGCTGCGTGACGTCGGCCGCGACCGGGCGGGAGAGGCTGGTGCGCGCCATCAGGCGATAGGAAGCCCCCACCGTATGGACATCCTCGGCCGGCACCTTCGGATTGCCGCCGAAGGTCTCGGCCGGCATCGTCACGGCCTGGAGGCGCGGCAGGCGCGCGATGATGGCGTCGGCGTTCTCCACGTCGACGAAGGCGACCTTTCCGCTCCGGCTCACCCCCTGCACGATCCCGACGATGCGCTGGGCGGTGGGCGAGGTCGGGGCGATCACCGACACCACCGCGTCGATCCGCTTGCGGGTGAAGGCGCCGGCGAGCTCCGCCTCCGTCATCTCCACCAGGGCCACGTGGCGCGGCGGCACCGGGCCCTCGGGTTCCTTGTCGAGGAGAGTCAGGCCGTAATGCTCGACCATGGCCTTGATCAGCGCCTGGTCGGCGTCGCGATGGGCCAGGATGGCGAGGCGCTTGCGATCGAGCTGTGGGAACCGGGTCAGCCCGGAGCCGTCCGGCGAGGCGATGATCATCGCCTGGTCGCGCAGGATCGCCAGGGTCAGACCGTTGTCGGGCAGATCGACGTCGGGACGCACGACCGCGAGGTCGGCCCGTCCCTCCTGGAGGGCGGCGGCACTGTCGCGCACGTCGTCGAGGGCCAGGACCTTGAGGCGGATCTCCTTGTGACGCTTGGCGAGGGCGTCGGCATAGGCCTGGATCAGGGCCGGCTCGGTGCCGTCCCGGGGCGCCACCGCCACCGTCAGGACCGTGGCACGCGAGACCCAGTAGGCCGCCCCCGCCGCGAGACCGAGGAAGACGGTGAGCAGCAGGAACACGAGTTCCGGGCGCAGCAGGATCCTGGCCAACTTCATCGGGCGAACGTCATCGGGCGAACGTCATCGGGCGGACTTCATCGGGCGGACTTCATCGATGGTCGTTCGCTCCCTCCCGACGGGGGAGTCCCCCGTCGCGTCCTCGCGGCCCCGCATCACCGAACCCTACGGGCAGGAATGCCGTTGGCCGTCGTTGCCGAGGTAGGTGCCGCTGGCGGCATCGTAGGACCGGAAGCGGCGGGCGCAGGCGGCCACGGCCTCGGCCGGCACGCCGCGCGGAGCAGCCTGCGCCTGGGAATTCGCGATGGCCCCACCGATGATCGCGCCGGCGGCTAGACCGGCCACGCCGGCCCCGACCGCCGCGCCGATGCCGGGCCCACGGCGATAGCCGTAGCCGCGACGGTAGCCGTAGCCGCGACCATAGCCGCGGCCACCCCGCCAGCCGTGACGGTGACCGAACCGGCGATACTGCACGTACGAAGTCGGCAGGTCTCCGTGCGCCAGGGCCCCGACGGCAGGGCTGGTCGTCGTCGGGGCTGCCTGGGCCGGGAGCCCGATCAGGGCCGCGGCGACGGTGGCGGCGAGGGCGAGGGTCAGCTTCATCGTGGGGGTGTCTCCGGGCGGATGGTGGCGTTGCGCCGAGGGCGGCCTCAGTAGCCGCGGCGGTTCGGCGGAGCGGCGGAACGCCCGCCGAAGCGGCGGCTGACGTAGGCGATGAGCTTCGGAAGCAGGAAGGCGGTGAGAAGCTTGCGGATCATGGGATGGTCTCCGGTATCGTGGGTTCAGTGTTTGCGACGGGACAGCCAGCCCACCGCGAAGGCGACGGCGGCGAGGCCGAGGAGGGCGGAGGTGCGGTTGTCGTCGGCGTAGCGCACGGCCT
>NZ_CEEDOX010000023.1:0-75160 GCF_979256535.1 Methylobacterium sp. AC690
GTGCTGTTCCTCACCGGCGCGCCGTGGTGGCGCCCCGCGATCAACCAGTAGACGAGGCCCGACGCCGCGCCGGTGAGGAACAGCACCGCGGTGATGCGGCCCTCCAGCGCCAGGGCCTCGCCGCTTGCCCCGCCGCGCGACAGGCCGCGGGCGAGCCAGGGCACGGAGGCGGTGAGCAGGCCGGTACCGGCGCCGTACCAGGTGGCGGCGCGCCAGTTCAGGACCGCTCCGAGGACGGCCACCAGGACCGGCGGCACCACCAGGAGCACGAACAGCGCGCGGGCGATGGCGGCCAGGGCGAACAGCAGGGTCTCGGGACCGATCCCGGACGCGAGATCGGTCAACCCGGAGAACAGCCCGACGAGGCCGAGGCGGGACAGGGTCTCGCTGGTGGCCGGGTCGAGCATCGCGCCGAAGGCCAGGACGGCCGCCCCGCAGGGAATCGCCAGGATCAGGGCGAGGCTGGCGATGAACAGGTCGCCGAGGAGACGCACCCGTCAGTCTTCGTCGCCGTCGTCGGCACCCGCATAGACGCCCTCGGCGCCGATGCCGTCCTCCAGCATCATCCGGGCCCGGGCGCGCAGCTTCTCGGTCTCGCTCTTCAGCTGGCCGCAGGCGGCCAGGATATCGCGCCCGCGCGGGGTGCGCACGGGTGAGGCGTAGCCGGCTTCGTAGATGATTTCCGAGAACCGTTCGATCCGCTCCCAGTCGGAGCATTCGTAGACGCTGCCCGGCCAGGGATTGAACGGGATCAGGTTGATCTTGGCCGGGATGCCCTTGAGCAGGCGCACCAGCTCGCGCGCGTCGGCGTCGCTGTCGTTCACGCCCTTCAGCATCACGTATTCGAAGGTGATGCGGCGGGCGTTGTTCAGGCCGGGATAGGAGCGGCAGGCGGCCAGCAGCTCGGCCAGGGGGTACTTGCGGTTCAGGGGCACGAGGGTGTCGCGGATGTCGTCGCGCACCGCGTGCAGCGAGATCGCCAGCATGGCGTGGGCCTCGTCGCCGAGGCGCTGCATCTGCGGCACGACGCCGGAGGTCGAGACGGTGATGCGCCGACGGGAGAGGCCGAGGCCCTCCTGGTCGGCCATGACGCCGACGGCGTCGACCACGTTGTCGAGATTGTAGAGGGGCTCGCCCATGCCCATGAAGACGATGTTGGTGACCTTGCGCCGGCTCTCGTCCGCACCCGGGGCGGTCGGGTTCTGGCCAGCCCAGTCGTTGAGGTGGTCGCGGGCCACGACGAGCTGCGCGGTGATCTCGGCCGCCGTCAGGTTGCGCACCAGGCGCTGCGTGCCGGTGTGGCAGAACGAGCAGGTCAGGGTGCAGCCGACCTGGCTCGAGACGCACAGGGTGCCGCGGCCGCGCCCCGGGATGTAGACGCACTCGATCTCGGCGCCGCGGTTGTGGTCGTGCTTGCCCGTGGGGGCCATGCGCATCAGCCACTTGCGGGTGCCGTCGCGGGAGACCTGCTCGGTGACCACCTCGGGCCGGTCGAGGGTGTAGGCGTCGGCGAGCTGGGTCTTCAGGCCCTTGCCGACATTGGTCATCTCGTCGAAGGCCTTGGCGCCGCGCACGTTGAGCCAGTGCCAGATCTGGCCGGAGCGCATGCGCTGCTCGCGCTCGGAGACGCCGATAGCGCCCAGCCGGGCCTTCAGCTGCTCACGGGTGAGCCCTACCAGGGACGCGCGCCCGGGCGGCAGCGCCGGGCTGCCGGCCTGGGGCTCGAACTCGGGCAGCTTCTCGATTGCGGGAACGGCGCTCGCGTCGCGCCGGGCGGTGTCGAACGACGCCGTCGCCATGATCTGGATGAACCTTCGGACTTGGAATGGGTCCGATATAGGGGATTCGGGTCCAAAACGCGAATGCGGGACGGGGCTGTGCTGGGATCATGCGATCCGGCACCCCGGCCTCGGGCCTTATCCCGGATCGGTCACCCGGGCCGGACGGCGCTCGCCGCCCGGCCGGCGGGCACTTACTGTGCCGGCTTGACGTCGCTCGGCTTGATTTCGCCAGGCTTGGTTTCGCCAAGCTTGATCTCGCTCTGCGGGGCGCCGGCGGCAGGCGCTTCGGCGGGCAGGAGGACGTTCTTGCTGACGTTGCCCTCGGGGCCGTACTCCCCCGCGACCGCGATGCAGGCCTTCTCGCGGTTGAGCTGCATCTGGTTCGACATCAGGGCGAACATGGTCTGCACCCGCCCGCCGAACGGGCCCCGCGGGCTGACGTCCGCGGCCCGCACGTTCTGCTTCTCGAGGAGGGCGTCGAACTCCTCCGTGCCGATGCGGTAGCCGCAGACATTGGCGGCCGCGAAGATGTAGGCGGCGAATTCCAGGGCCCGCGGCGAGGGCGCGTTGCGGATCTGGGCCTGCGCGGCGAGCGGCAGCGCGAGGCAGGTAACGAGGCCGGCGGCCAGCGGAAGGCGAGCGAACATGCGGGGGGTTTCCTCAGGCGCGGAGGCTTCACGCTCCGCTTGCGCGCTGAGATAGGCCCCGGGCGCGGCGCGTCAAACGCCCGCCCGAACACCTACCCAAACACCTGCCCAAGCGCCCGCCTTAGCCGAGCCGGCCGAGCAGCCGGTCCATCAGCGGGTTGTCCGGCGTGAAGGCGTAGTCAATCTTGCGCACGTTCACGGCGCCCGCTCCGGCCTTCACCAGGGCGTCGGCGAGGTCGAACACCGCGTCGACGGGGCAGTGCAGCACCATCTCGCCGCGCCCCTCGGGTGCGCCGTAGGGCAGGGCCGCGTCGTGCAGGGCGGCGATGCCGGCCAGGTCGATGTCGCCGTCGTCCGGCATGGCGGCGCGGACCTCGCGGGTGGTGCGGGCGCGCTCCTCCGCCTGGATGCGGCCGAGGACGGCGCGCAGGGCCCGGCGCTGGGGCTCGCCCCAGGGGGCGTTCAGGGCGGCGACGAGGTTCGCCTCCGAGCGCAGGATGATCCCGTCCTCCAGGATCTTCAGGGCGTTGGCCGCCAGCGTCGCTCCCGTGGTGGTGATGTCGACGATAATCTCGGCCGAACCTGCCGCCGGCGCCCCCTCGGTGGCGCCCAGGCTCTCGACGATGCGGTAATCCGCCACGCCGTGCTCGGCGAAGAAGCGGCGCGTGAGGTTGATGTACTTCGTGGCGATGCGCAGGCGCTTGCCGTGGCGGACCCGCATCTCGGCGGCGACCTCGTCGAGGTCGCTCATGGCGCGGACGTCGATCCAGGCCTGGGGCACGGCGACCACCACGGTGGCCTGGCCGAAGCCGAGGGGCGTCAGGAGTTCGACCTGGCCGCGGGCGTCGGGCAGCGACTCGCGGATCAGGTCCTCGCCGGTGATGCCGAGATGGGCCGCCCCGCTGGCGAGCTGGGCCGCGATCTCGGAAGCCGAGAGGTACCGCACCTCGACGCCGGGCACGCCCACGAGCTTTCCGCGGTAATCCCGCGCGCCGGTGTTCTGGGCGAGCTTGAGGCCGGCCCGGGCGAAGAAGGCGGCGGCGTTCTCCTGCAGCCGGCCCTTGGAGGGAACCGCGAGGACGAGGGAATCCGGTTCAGCCAACGGTCGCGTCCTTCTCGGTGGGGGCGTCCGCGACGACCCGCGAGAGCCAGACGGCGCAACCGACGGCGGGCACGGGCACGGGGCTCCCGAGGTGCTGGAGCAGGCCGTCGTAGCGGCCGCCGCCCACCAGGGGCAGCTTGAGCGCATCGGGCGCCGTGCCCTCGAAGATGAAGCCGGTGTAGTAGTCGAGGTTGCGGGCGAAGCCGCCCGAGAAGCGGAAGCGCTCCACGGCCAGGCCGCGGGCGGCCATGAAGCCGGTGCGCTCCTCGAACAGGTCGAGGGCCGCATCGAGAGGCGGATGGTCGAGGCCAGCCTCCTGCACCAGGGCCCGCACCGCGGCGGCGGCGCTGTCGGGATCCCCCTCGATGGCGCGATACCGATCGATGAGGGCGCGGTTCTCGGGGTTGAGCCCGGAGCCGCCGCTCGCCTGCGCGGACGCCTTGGCGAGGAAGCGCTCCGCGATCTCGCCGGCGCTGCGGCCGCCGACCCGCGAGATGCCGGCGATCGACAGCACATCCTCCACGAAGGCGCGAACCCCCTTCGGATCCTGGCCCTGGATCGCGGCGAGGAGCCCCGCATGGGGGTCTTCCATGCGCAGGCCGTTGGTGACCGCGTCGAGGGACCGGCCGGCGGCCAGCGCCCGCAGGGTACGGCGCTTGGCGGTGGGGGGCACGCTCAGGGCATCGAGCAGGGCGTCGACGAGGCCCATGTCGCCGAGGCGGACGGCGACGTCGCTGCGCCCGAGCAGGGCGAGGCCCTCCAGGGCGAGGCCGATCACCTCCGCGTCGGCGGCCGGCGTGTCGGTGCGCCCGACCGACTCGATGCCGGCCTGGAGGAACTCGTCCGGCTCGTCGCCGGCGAGCCGGAAGACCGGTCCGAGATAGCTGTAGTCGGCCCCCTGCGGGTCCTGGGGAGCGGAAAACTTCGGGGCATGCGCGAGGTGGTGGCGGCAGACCGGAATCGTGAATTCCGGGCGCAGGCAGAGTTCGCTGCCCGCGGCGTCCTGCGTCACGAAGATGCGCCGGCGGATGTCCTCGCCGGACAGTTCGAGGAACGGCTCCACCGGCTGGAGCACCGGCGGCGTCACGGCGCCGTAGCCGGCTTCCTGGAAATGGGCGAGCAGGCGCAGGTGCTCCTGCGATTGTTCGCCCGCGGTGCCCCCGCCTGCCTCCGGTCTCGTCATCGTCTCGCCTGCCGCCTCGTCGCGGGCTCTAGTAGCAACCGGGCCTGCACTTGGCGATGGCTTTCACCTGGAGATGGCTTCCGGCGACACCGTCCGGCCCGGAACCCTAGACCCAGCCCTGCAATTCGCGCCGGACCACGGTCTCGATCACCGTCATGCCGAGGTCGCTGTCGTTCAGGCAGGGGATGTAGGCGAACTGCTCGCCGCCATTGTCCTCGAAGTAGTGGCGGTTCTCGCCGTCGAGCTCCTCCAGGGTCTCGAGGCAGTCGGCGGTGAAGCCGGGCGCCACGATCGCCATGCGCTTGACGCCGCTCTTGGCGAGGGTCTGCACCGTCTCGTCGGTGTAGGGCCGCAGCCATTCCTCGTTGCCGAAGCGCGACTGGAAGGTGGTGCGCATCTTCTCCGGCGAGAAGCCCAGCGCCTCGCGGATCAGGCGTCCGGTCTTCACGCACTGGCAATGATAGGGGTCGCCCTTGAGGAGGTAGCTCTTGGGCACCCCGTGGAACGAGGTCAGGATCACCTCGGGCTCGAAGTCGAGCTTGGCCAGGCCCTCCCGGATCGAGGTCGCCATCGCGTCGATGTAGACGGGGTCGTCGTGATAGGGCGGCGAGACGCGCACCGTCGGCTGCCAGCGCATCTGCATCAGGGCCTTGAAGGCCTGGTCGCAGGCCGTGGCCGAGGTCGCGGCCGCGTATTGCGGATAGAGCGGCACCAGCAGGATGCGGTCGCAGCCCTGGTCGAGCAGGGCCTGGATCCGCACGGAAACCTCCGGCTTGCCGTAGCGCATCGCCCAGTCGACCACGACCGAATCCCCCATGGCCGCCTGCAGGCGCTCGGCCTGGCCGCGGGTGATCGTCTTCAGGGGGCCCTCGTCGCGCTCGTTGTTCCAGACGCTGGCATAGTCGCGGCCCTTCGGCCCCGGGCGCTTCGTCAGGATAATCAGGTTGAGGAGCGGCCACCAGATCAGGCGCGGCACCTCGATCACCCGGCGATCGGAGAGGAATTCCTTGAGGTAGCGGCGCATCGGCCAGTAGCTCGTGCCTTCCGGCGTCCCGAGATTCATCAGGAGGACGCCGACCCGGCCCCAGCGCACCGGCGGATGTTCGGCGGGCAGGCTGCCAGGTCCGGGTCCGGGAGCGGCTCCCGGAGCCGTGTTGGGAGCGCTTCCGGGCACGCCCGTCTGGGTCGGGAGCGACAGTCCGTCCTGCGGGAGCGGCGGTGCGACGCGTTCGTTCATCGGGTTTCCGTATCGCCCTGGAGGTGAGCGCTTGAGAGCGGCGGGTTCACAAAGGTTGTGTCGTTGGGGATATCTATCTAGAGCACGGAGCCTTCCAGCGATCACACGATGGATGAAGGCGCGACATGCCGTCTCCCCGGTACTTCCTCAACCACTTCATGCCCTTCACGGGTTATCCCTATACGGGGGGGCCGACCGCCTGCAATCTCTGCGGATCGGCGGAGTCCGTGGTGGTGGCCGAGAGCGACCGCCGGCTGAAGACCCTGAAATCCATCGCCTGCCGCCAGTGCGGCCTGATCCGCACCGACCCGATGCCGACGCCGGCCGAGCTGGCGGACTACTACGCCAGCGCCTACCGGGCCGATTATCAGCTCGCCTTCGCGGGCGGCCCGCCGCGGGTCCACCTCAAGCGCTCGGCCCGCGAGGCGGCCTTCCGCGCCGGCCTCCTGGCGCCCAAGCTGAAGCCGGGGGCCCGGGTCCTGGATTTTGGCTCGGGATCGGGCGAGTTCCTGGCCGAGGCGCGCGCGAAGGGCTGCGAGGCGATCGGCATCGAGCCGGGTCGGGACTACGCCAACTACGCCCGCACGCATCACGGCGTCGAGGTGCTGGACGATGCCGGGGACGAGCGCTTCCCGGAGGCGCATTTCGACGTCATCACCACCCGGCACGTGCTGGAACACCTGCGCGACCCCGCCGACGTTATGGAGCGCCTGTCGCGCTGGCTGAAGCCGGACGGCGTGCTCTTCGCCGCCGTGCCCGACATGGCCACCACGGGCAAACCCGCGCACGAGCGCTTCCACTTCGCCCATGTCCACGGCTTCGTGCGCGAGACCTTCGATCTCACCGCCCGCCGGGCCGGCCTCGTGCCGCATCCGGACTACCCGCGCGAGAACACCGCGGTGGTCTATGCCAAGACCGATGCCCCGCCCGTGGCCCTGGCCAATCCCGGCCTCGCCGAGCGCCTGGCCGTGGACCTGAAGCCGATGCCGCCCGCCGTCTTCCTGGCCTCCGGCGCCTGGCTCTGGCCGATGGTCCGCCGCAACGCCAAGGCGGTGCGCGACACCTTCGTGTCGCGCTGAGGCGGCCGCGCGCCGCTTGCCGGCCGTCGTAGCCCCTTCGTGAACGGCGTCCTAGAACGCGGGATCGGGCGGCGGCATCCGGCCGCCCGCCCGATGCCCGAGACGCCGCCGTGACGAACCCCCACAGGACCATTCCGAACCGCCGCCAGACCCTCGGCCTCGGGGCGGGTCTCGCCGTCGGTCTGGGCGGCCCGGCCGGGGCCGCGCCCGCGGCGGCGCCTGACCCCACCTTCACCCTGCTCCTCGTCAACGACCTCTACCAGATGGCCGAGGTCGACGGCCGGGGCGGCTTCGCGCGCCTCGCCGCCATCGTGAAGGCCGAGCGGGCGCGGGGCGTGCCGATGCTCTACGCCCATGCGGGCGACACCCTGTCGCCCTCGCTGCTGTCGGGCTTCGACCGCGGCGCCCACATCGTCGAGCTCCTCAACCGCGCGCCGCCCGACGTGTTCGTACCGGGCAACCACGAGTTCGATTTCGGTCCCGCCACCTTCGCCGAGCGCATGGGCGAGGCGAGCTTTCCCGTCCTGGCCGCCAACCTGCGCGACGGGGCCGGCCGGCCGCTGGCGGGCCTGCGCGACCGAATGCTGGTCACCCTCGGGGGCATCCGGGTCGGCGTGGTGGGCATCGCACTGGCGAGCACGCCGGAGAAATCGCAGGCGGGCGACCTGCGCTTCGCCCCCGAGATCGAGACCCTGGCCCGCGAGGTCCAGGCCCTGCGAACGGAGGGCGTCGACCTCGTGGTGGGCGTCTGCCACACGGCCCGGGCCACCGACGACGCCATCGTGGCCGCCCGCCTCGTCGACATCCTGCTCTCGGGCCACGACCACGACCTCGTGGTGCGCTACGACGGCCAGACCGTGATGGCGGAATCGAGCTTCGACGCCCATTACGTCACCGCCATCGACGTGACGGCGACGGTGACCGGCACGGGCCGGGATCGGCGCGTGGACTGGCGCCCGAGCTTCCGCATCCACGACTCGGCCCAGGTCACCCCCGATCCCGAGACCCTGGCGGAGGTGCAGCGCCTTCAAGGCGCGCTGTCGCGGGAACTCGACGTGCCGGTGGGCGCGACCCGTGCCCCCCTCGACAGCCGCATCGCCGCGGTGCGGGTCCGCGAGGCGAGCTTCGGCAGCCTCGTGGCGGACGCCCTGCGGGCCGCCACCGGGGCGCAGGTCGCGATCACCAACGGCGGCGGCATCCGGGGCAACCGGCTCTATCCGGCCGGCGCGACCCTGACCCGCCGGGACATCCTCACCGAACTGCCCTTCGGCAACACCATCGTGCTGGTTTCGCTGACGGGCGGGCGCCTCCGCACCCTCCTCGAAGGGGCGCTGGCCGATTGGGGCCGGCCGGCGGGGCGCTTCCCGCACGTGTCCGGCCTCGTCGTCAGCGTCGATCCCGCCGCGCCGGTGGGCAAGCGGATCGTGTCGCTGACCGCGGCGGGCAGCCCCGTCGACCCGGACGCGACCTACACGGTCGCGTCGAACAATTTCCTGTACGACGGCGGCAACGGCTACGGTGACCTCGCCCGGGGCCGGACCCTGATCGGCCGGACGGACGGACAGCTCGTGGCCAATGCCGTGATGGCCTATATCCGCGCCAACGCCCCGCTCCCCGCCCCCGCGGAGGGCCGTATCCTGGTTCGCTGATGTCCGAGACGCCCGTCGCCGACGCCCTCGCCCGCTTCCGGAGTTCGGGCTCGCCCTGGCTCGCCCTGCCGTTCTTTCACGATGGCGCCGCCGACGCGGTGGCCGCCCGGGTCGATGCCCGCATCGCCGCCGGTGCCACCGTGCTGCCGGCGCCCGAGAACATCTTCAACGCCCTCGCGCTCACGCCCCTCGACCGGGTGAAGGTCGTCATCCTGGGGCAGGACCCCTATCCGACGCCGGGCGACGCCAACGGCCTGGCCTTCTCCTATGGCGGCCCGCGGCGGCTGCCGGCCTCGCTCAAGGTGATCCTGGCCGAGCTCGCCGAACCGGACGCCCCGCCGGCCAGGCCCCGGACGGGCGACCTCACCCCCTGGGCCCGGCAGGGCGTGCTCCTCCTCAACGCCGCCCTCACGGTGGAGGCCGGCAAGGCCGGTGCGCACCTGCGCTACGGCTGGTCGGCCCTGACCGACCAGGCGGTCGCGGCGGTCTCGGCCCGCTCGGAGCCGGCAGTGTTCCTGCTCTGGGGCGCCCAGGCGCGGGCGCGGGCCGCCCTGGTGGAGGCCGGCCGCCACGGCATCGTCGCATGCGGCCATCCCTCGCCGCTCAACCGTGCGCGGGATTTTCCCGGCTCGCGCCCGTTCGACGCCGCCAATGCCTGGCTGTCGGCCCACGGCGTCGCCCCGATCGACTGGCAGCTCGGCTGAGGGCCGGGGGGGTGTCGTGCCTTCAGAGCGGGCCCTGCTTGGCGAATTCCGAGAACACGGCCCGCAGGACCTTCAGCCGGCCCTCGTAGGATTGCTTCAGACAGTCCACGTCGGCGCCGCAGGCGCGGCGCTCGGTGAGCCAGGCTTCCTGGTCCTCGCGCAGCTTGGCATTGCCGCCCATGGGCAGCATCGCCCGCAGGATCTCGAAGCGGGTCGCCATCTCCACGTCGCGGTCGTTGAGGGGCAGGTGGGCGCAGATCGCCTTCTCGTCGGCGGACTCCGCCTTCTCGCAGGAGAAGCTCGCGGCCTCGGCCGAGCCGGCCGCGAGGACGAGGAGCAGGCCGCCGAGCAGCGGGCGGAGAATCGTCACCATGGAGCAGGCCTCGCGCGGTCGGAGAAACGTCAGAAGCTGAGCCAGCACCGCGCCCGCAGCCGTGCCAGGAGCGGCAGCAGCGGCAAACCGAGGATGGTGGAGTGGTCGCCCGCGACCGTCGCGAACAGATGGATGCCGAGGCCTTCCAGCTGGTAGCCGCCGACGCTGGAGCAGACCCGGTCGGGCCCGGCGAGATCGACATAGGCCGCGATCGCCGCGGCATCGAGGGGCCGCATGGTCAGGTGCGCGGTCTCGACGAAGCTCTCGACCACGGCGCCGTCGACGGCGAGCGCCACCGCCGCGTGCAGCGCGTGGGTCCGGCCCGCGAGATCGCCGATCTGCGCGCGGGCGGCGGCGAGATCCGCCGGCTTGTGGAACAGGATGCCGTCGCAGGCCAGGACCTGGTCGGCGCCGACGACCACGCGCCCGGGCCGGCGGGCCGCCACGGCTCCCGCCTTGGCCTCGGCGAGCCGCCGGGCCAGGGCCTCCGGCGGCAGACCGGCACAGGCCGCCTCCACGGCGCGCTCGTCGACCCCGGGACTCTCGGTGTCGGCCCCGAGGCCCGCGCTCTCGAGGAGCGCACGCCGCGTCACGCTGGTGGAGGCGAGGAGGAGGGGCAGGCCCCCGCGCCAGGGCGAGGCGACCGTCGGCTGGCTCGGAGCGCTCACGAGGCGATGAACTTCAGGCGGTGCTCGCGGTGCAGGTCGAGGATGGCGGCCGCCGTCTCCTCGATCGAGCGCCGGGTCACGTCGATGGTCGGCCAGCGGTGCTTGGCGCAGAGCCGCCGGCAGGCGGCGATCTCGTCGGCCACGGCGCCGCGGTCGACGTAGAGGGAGGAATCGTCGGCCTTCAGGCTGAGGAGCCGGTTCTGGCGGATCTGGACGATGCGCTCCGGGCTGGCGAGGAGCCCGACCAGGAGCGGCTTTCGCGCCGTCTCCAGGCTCTCGGGCAAGGGCATGCCCGGCACCAGGGGGAAGTTCGCGGTCTTCAGCCCGCGATTGGCAAGGTAGATCGCGGTGGGGGTCTTCGAGGTGCGGCTGACGCCCACGAGGATCACGTCGGCCTCGTTCACGTCGAGCGGCAGGTTGCCGTCGTCGTGGGCCAGGGTGAAGTTCATCGCGTCGATGCGCTTGAAGTACTCGGCGTTGAGCATGTGCTGCGCGCCGGGCCGGGCCGTCGAATCCGCCCCGAGATAGGATTGCAGCAGGGCGTGCACCGGCTGCAGCACCGAGAGGCAGGGCGAGCCGGTCTCGCGGCAGGCCGCCTCCAGCCGCTCGGTGAGGTCGTGGCCCACCAGGGTGTAGAGCACGAGCCCCGGCGCGGCCTCGATCTCGGAGATCACCCGCTCGAGCTGCGGGGCGGAGCGCACCAGCGGATAGACGTGCTCGATCGCCGAGACCCCCTCGTACTGGGCGGCGGCCGCGCGGCCCACGTTGATCAGCGTCTCGCCGGTGGAATCCGACACGAGGTGCAGGTGGAAATAGCTACGGCTCATCGAGGGGCAGTCTCCTCCGGCCCGGCGGAGAGGATCCCTGAGGGCGCGCCCCAGGGTCTTGTCCACCGGGCTCGGTCAGGGGAGTCGATAAGGGTGGATAAGCCGGCTTGCCCGGGCGGTCCAGCGGCAGGCCCGGCCGGCTTGTCGACTCCGGCGTCAACACGCGATCACACCGGCGCGATTCCCGTACGGTTTTGGGAGAATCCGGGACCGAGGCCCGATCGGCGTCCGCCGGGCAGGGGCAAGGCACTGTCGGCCATCACCTATCCGGGACATTGGACCCAATCCGTTAAAGCCTGATTAACGCCGCGGCCGCGGGGACGCCCTGTGGACGGTTTTTCGCTCCCGCCATCCGCCCCTCTAAAAGAAAAAACAGAGTCCTAGAATCTCTCTTTCCTTTTAGAAGAGCGGTGTGGGGATGGCGGCGTGAGCCCCCCTCCGGCACCCGCAGGCGAACAGAGGTTTTCGAGAGCACGGGTTTTCGAGAGGGGGACATCCGACGCTTCGGTGCTACATACCGGCCATCGGGGAACGGGACGTCGGAGATCGGATGAGCCAGGCAGTTGCAGGGGACCGTCTTTCAGGGGATCGGACGGTCCTGCGGGTTCTCGCGGGCGAGGCGCAGTCCCGCCCGCCCGCCTGGATGATGCGCCAAGCCGGGCGCTACCTGCCGGAATACCGGGAGATCCGGGCCCGGGCCGGCTCCTTCCTCGACCTCTGCTACAATCCCGACTTCGCCACCGAGGTGACGCTGCAGCCGATCCGGCGCTTCGGCTTCGAGGCCTCGATCCTGTTCTCCGACATCCTGGTGATCCCGGACGCCCTCGGCCAGAACGTCCGCTTCGTCGAGGGCGAGGGCCCCCGCCTCGACGCCATGGCCGGCCGGGCCGAGTTCGAGCGCCTGCGCGAGGCCGGAGACCCGGCGATCTTCACCCATCTCGAGCCCGTCTTCGAGACGGTCCGGCGCCTGCGCGCGCAGCTGCCCCACGAGACCACGCTGCTGGGCTTCTGCGGCGCCCCCTGGACGGTGGCGAGCTACATGATCGGCGGCCGCGGCACGCCGGACCTCGCGCCGGCCCGGGCCCTCGCCCGGCACGACACCGCCCTGGTGGAGGCGCTGATCGACCGCCTCGTCACCGTGCAGACCGAGTACCTGGTGCGCCAGCTCGAGGCCGGGGCGGATGCCGTGCAGATCTTCGAATCCCACGCCGGTGCGCTCCCCGACGCCCGCGAAAACCCTGGCGAGACCGTCGGCGAGGAGACCGTCAACGAGGTCGCCGAGAGCGCGCTGCCCGAGAGCGCCTCGGCCGGGTCGAACGACCGCGACGCCCTGACCCGCTGGTCGCTCCAGCCCATCGCCCGGATGATCGCCGGCGTCCGTGCCCGGGTGCCGGGCGCGAAGATCATCGTGTTCGCCCGCGGCTCCGGCCTCGACGGCCATGCCCGGGTGGTGCCCGAGACCGCCGCCGACGCGGTCGGCGTCGACTGGTCGGTGGACCTGAAGGCCCTGCGCGACCGGGTGCCGGCCACGACCGTGACGCAGGGCAATATCCATCCGGAGACCCTGATCGAGGGGGGCACGGCCCTCGACGCGGCGGTGGACGGGGTGCTGGCCGCCACCGAGGGCCTGCCGCATATCTTCAACCTCGGCCACGGCATCACCCCGCAGACGCCGATCGCCCATGTCGAGCGCATGCTCGCCCGCCTGCGGGGCTGAGGCGGCGATGGACGGCCTCTATCCCTGGCTCAAGGCCGGGCACCTCGTCGCGCTCATCTCCTGGATGGCGGCGATGCTCTACCTGCCGCGCCTGTTCGTCTATCACGCCTCCCTGGTGCCGGGGCCGCATGCGGCGGCCCAGTCCGAGACCTTCAAGGTCATGGAGCGGCGCCTGCTGAAGGCGATCATGACCCCGGCCATGATCGCCACCTGGATCTTCGGACTGATCCTGGCCTGGATGAGCGGCTACTACGCCGCGGGCTGGCTCCAGGCGAAGTTCGTCCTCGTCCTCGCCATGAGCGGTATCCACGGCTGGCTCGCCCGGATGGTCAAGGACTTCGCCGCCGACCGGAACACCCGCGGGCACAAGTTCTACCGCGTCCTCAACGAGGTGCCGACGCTCCTCATGATCCTGATCGTGATCCTGGCGGCGGTGAAGCCGAGTTTCGGGTGAGGGCGTTTGCACGGTATCCCGGGATCACAGGATGCCGGGATGCGGTGAACCCGGGAGCCGGGGCCGGCCGCGGGGGCTGACCGGTACGGCCCGAGGCGCGACGGAAAGCGGGATCGATGGCTGACCACATGCACGATCATCACGACCACGATCACGCCGAGCACGGGCATGCCCACGCTCCCAACTCTGCCCCCGCCTCTGCCTCTGCCGGGCACGGCCATTCGCATGGTGGTGGTCATTCCCACGGGGGCGGCCATTCTCACGCGCCGGCGACCTTCGGGCGCGCCTTCGCCATCGGCATCGGCCTGAACATCGCCTTCGTGGTCATCGAGACGATCTACGGCTTCGCCAGCGAGTCCATGGCCCTGGTGGCGGATGCCGGCCACAACCTCTCGGACGTCCTCGGGCTCCTCGTCGCCTGGATCGCCTCGGTGCTGGTCAAGCGTGCGCCCACCGCCCGCTTCACCTACGGCCTGCGCGGCTCCTCGATCCTCGCGGCCCTGTTCAACGCGGTGTTCCTGCTGGTGGCCACCGGCGCCATCGCCTGGGAGGCGGTCGCCCGCCTGATCGCTCCCGAGCCCCAGCCGGTGGCGGGCATGACCGTGATGATGGTGGCCGGCCTCGGCATCCTCATCAACGGCGTCACCGCCTGGCTCTTCGCCTCGGGCAGCCACGATATCAACATCCGCGGCGCCTACCTGCACATGCTGGCCGATGCCGCCGTCTCGGCCGGCGTGGTGGTGACCGGCCTCATCATCGTGCTGACGGGGGCGGCCTGGATCGACCCCCTGGTCAGCCTCGTCATCGCCGGGCTCATCATCTGGGCGACCTGGGGCCTCCTGCGCGACAGCGTGGTGATGGCCCTCTCGGCCGTGCCCCCCGGCATCGACCCGACGGCGGTGGGCGCCTACCTGCGCGGCCGCTCCGGCGTGGCGGATCTGCACGACCTCCACATCTGGCCGATGAGCACCACCGACATCGCCTTGACGGCGCATCTCATCATGGCGGAGGGGCATCCGGGCAACGGCTTCCTCATCGCCACGGCCGCCGAGCTGAAGGCCCGCTTCGGCATCGGCCACGCCACCCTGCAGATCGAGGAGGCGGGCGGCCCCGCCTGTGCGCTTGCCGGAGACTGCACCGTATGATCCGGGCCTTCGTCGTCGGACATCCCATCGCGCATTCGCGCTCGCCCCTGATTCACGGCCATTGGCTCGCCGAGCATGGCATCGACGGCCGCTACGAGCGCATCGACGTGGCGCCGGAGGCCTTTCCGGCCTTCCTCGCCGGGCTGCGCGCGAACGGCTTCGCCGGCGGCAACGTCACCATTCCGCACAAGGAGGCGGCGTTCGGGCTGGTCGAATCCCTGACGCCGCGGGCGGAGCGGATCGGGGCGGTCAACACGCTGTTCTTCGACGGGTCCGCGCGCCTCTGCGGCGACAACACCGATGCCCCGGGCTTCGTCGCCCATCTCGACCAGAGCCTCGGCCTCGGCTGGACCGAGCGCGGCGCCGGCACCGCCCTGGTGCTCGGGGCCGGCGGGGCCGCCCGGGCCATCGTCGTCGGCCTGCTGGAGCGGGGCCTGTCCCGGATCCGGGTCGCGAACCGGACGCTGGCCCGAGCCGAGGCCCTGGTGGCGCTCGATCCCGCCCGGGTCGAGGCCGTGGCCTGGCCCGACCTGCCGGACGCCCTGGCGCGGACAGGGCTCCTCGTGAACACCACCTCCCTCGGCATGGTCGGCCACCCACCCCTCGCCCTCGACCTCCTGCCCCTGCCCGAGGACGCGGCGGTGGCCGACATCGTCTACGCGCCCCTGGAGACGCCCCTCCTCGCGGCGGCGCGGGCGCGAGGGCTGCCCGCCGTCGACGGCCTCGGCATGCTGCTGCACCAGGCGGTGCCGGGCTTCGCCCGCTGGTTCCGCACGACTCCGCGCGTGACGCCGGCCCTGCGCGCCCGGATCGTCGCGGACCTGGCGCCCGCATGACCCGGCCGGTCATCCTCGGGCTCACCGGCTCGATCGGCATGGGCAAGTCCGCCACCGCGGCGATGTTCGCGCGCCACGGGGTGCCGGTCCACGACGCGGACGGGGCCGTGCATGCCCTCTACGGCGCCGGGGGGGCGGCGGCCGCCGTCATCGGCGCGGCCTTCCCCGGAACCCTGGACCCCGACGGCGCCGTCGACCGGACGCGCCTGCGGGAGACGGTGATCGGCGCGCCCGAGCGCCTCGCCGCCCTCGAGGCCCTGGTCCATCCCCTGGCCCAGGCGGCGGCCCGGGACTTCCTCGCCCGCCAGGCCGGGGCGCCCCTCGTGCTCCTCGACATCCCGCTCCTGTTCGAGACCGGCGCCGAGGCCCGCTGCGATCGGGTCCTGGTGGTCACCGCCCCGCCCGAGGTGCAGCGCGCCCGGGTCCTCGCCCGGCCCGGCATGGATGCGGCGACCTTCGAGGCGATCCGTGCCAAGCAACTGCCCGATGCCGAGAAGCGGGCCCGCGCCGATTTCGTCCTCGATACCAGCCTGGGTTTCGCCCATGCCGAGGCCGAGGTGGCGGCGATCATCCGGCAACTGACCGCGGGACCGATGCCGGCTGCGCCTTGACGCGGTCTTAGGAGGGCGCATGGTCCGGTGGCCGAACGCCACCCTCCAGGATCCTTCGATGCTGCGCGAGATCGTCCTCGACACCGAGACCACCGGCACGGATGCCAAGAACGGCGACCGCCTGATCGAGATCGGCTGCGTCGAACTGATCAACCACGTCCAGACCGGCCGGTCCTACCACCAGTTCATCAACCCGACCCGGCCGGTCTCTCAGGGCGCCTTCGCGGTGCACGGGATCTCCGACGCCTTCCTGGCCGACAAGCCGCTCTTCGCCGACATCGTCGACGCCTTCCGCGACTTCTGCGGCGACTCACCCCTGGTGATCCACAACGCGCCCTTCGACGTCGGCTTCCTCAACATGGAATACGCCCGCCTCGGCGCGGCGGCGCCCCCGCCGATCGACCTCGCCGACGTCGTCGACACCCTGCAGCTCGCCCGCCGCAAGCACACGGGGGCGGCCAACAACCTCGACGCCCTGTGCTCGCGCTACGGCATCGACACCACGCGGCGGACCAAGCACGGCGCGCTCCTCGACGCGCAGATCCTGGCGGAGGTCTATGTCGAGCTCCTCGGCGGCAAGCAGACCAGCCTCGGGCTCGCGATGACGGAGGTCGAGGCGGTGGTGATCCTCGGTGATGGCGGCGAGGTCGTCCCCGTGGGGCCGCGCCAGCTGCGCCACCGGCTCAGCGAGGCCGAGCGCACCCGGCACGCGGCCTTCATCGCGACCCTCGGGGGCGGTGGTGCGGTCTGGCGCGATTATCTCGGCGAGGAGGAGACTGCCTGAAGACGCCTCGAACCGCCCCGGATCGGCGCCGGCCGGTCATCCCGTCAGCGCCATGATGCTGCGACGCACGAGGCTGCTTATTGCATTGCAGCAAAAGCCTCCCATATACCATCCCACTGGATGGTAACGGGAAGGTCCGATGCTCGATCTCGAGGATAAGCCCAGGGCGCCGATCCGGGTCGGCGACACCGAGAAGATCACGATCAATCTCGGCTACGTCGATCTCGGCCACATCGACCTTCTCGTGTCCGAGAGCGTCTACGCCAACCGAAGCGACTTCATCCGCACGGCCGTGCGCAACCAGATCGCCCGCCACGGCGACGTGACCCGGCAGTCGGTGGCCCGCAAGGGCGTCGAACTCGGCCTGCGCCGCTACGACCGGGCCGAACTCGAGGCCGCGCGTGCGAGCGGCATCCGCCTCGACATCCGCGTCCTCGGGCTCGCCAGCATCGCGCCCGACGTCACGCCGGAACTGGCCCGCGACGCCATCGCGTCGATCGAGGTCATGGGAAGCCTGCAGGCGACCCCGGCCGTGAAGGCGGCCCTCGCCGACCGCCTTCGCTGACCATCTCCGAAACCGCATTCCCTATCTCGCATGGTTCGACCCGTCGTCGAGCCGGAAAGCGAACCCCATGACCGACTCTTCGAACCGGATGCAGGACCGCCTCGCCGACATGATGGAGGCGACGCGCCTCACGGCCGCCGGGCGCCTGCAGGACGCGACGGACCTGTTGCAGCGCGGCTTCGCCGGCGCGCCCGGCCGGTCGACGGCCGACCACGGCGCCCCGGCGTCCCAGCCCCACACCATCGACCTCGTGGCCGAGCGCGTCGAGACCGGCCCAGCGACCGACCGGTCCGGCGCATCGGCCAAGCCAGCATCCCCGTCGGCATCCGAGCCTGCGTTCAGGACCGAGCCCAAATCGGGTCCGGCTGCGGCCCAATCGGGTTCGGCCGCGGCCGAGGAGGCGCGCCTCGCCGCGATCCTCCCCGAGAAGCTGCGCAAGGTCGTGGAGACGGTGACGCGGGGCATCGCCCCGGTGCTCGGCGGCCTTGGCAAGGCCGGTCACGGCGGGGCGACCCCCTCCGGCCTCGCCGGCAATCTCGGCACCCTCGTCTCGGGCCTGGCCGGCGGTCTCGGCCCGTCGGGCTTCAACCAGGCCCGCGCGCCCCTCACGGAGGGCGGCAGCTTCACGGACCACGGCTTCGCCAACGCGGCCGGGGCGCGGGACTACAAACTGTTCGTCCCCAGCGACGCCCGTCCGAACCTGCCCCTGGTGGTGATGCTGCACGGCTGCACCCAGTCGCCGGACGATTTCGCCGCCGGCACCGGCATGAACGCCCTCGCGGAGGCGGAGGGCTTCCTCGTGGCCTACCCGGCCCAGAGTGGGCGCGCCAATGGCCAGCGTTGCTGGAACTGGTTCCAGCCCGTCGACCAGGGTCGGGACTCCGGCGAGGCCGGCATCATCGCCGGGCTGACCCGCGCGATCATCGCCGAGCATCGGGTCGACCCGACCCGGGTCTACATCGCCGGCCTGTCGGCGGGCGGCGCGGCGGCGGTGAACATCGCCCGGGCCTATCCCGACCTCTACGCGGCGGTGGGCATCCATTCCGGCCTCGCGGCAGGCTGTGCCCGCGACGTCTCGACCGCGCTCACGGTGATGCGCCTCGGCCCGGTGGCCGCCGCCGACTGCGCGGTCGCCGCGGTGCGGGTGCCCACCATCGTCTTCCATGGGGAGAGCGACGGCACCGTGAACCCGCGCAACGGCGAGCAGGCGCTGGCCCAGGCCGGCATCGACGGGCTGACGCCCGAGGCGGCGGAGGCGGTGAGCCCGGGAGGCCTGCCCTACACCCGCACCCGCTACGCCGATGCGGACGGCCGGGTCGCGGTGGAGGGCTGGATCGTGCGCGGCCTCGGCCATGCCTGGTCCGGCGGCAGCTCGGCCGGGAGCTACACCGATCCGCGCGGGCCCGACGCGGCGCGGGCGATGCTCGACTTCTTCCGGGCCAATCCCCTGGTGGCGGGCCGGGCCTGAACGTCCGGCGGGTTCAGCCCGCCGGGACGTTGTCGATCAGGCGCGTGCGGCCGAGATAGGCCGCCGCCAGCACCCGGGCCGGCCGCGAGGCGTGCTCCACCGGCGCCAGCGTCTCGGCATCGCGGACCTCGAGATACTGCAACGGCGCGAAGCCCGCTTCGACCAGCGCGGCCCGGCCTCCCGCGATCAGGGGGCCGGCGCTTCCGCCGGACGCGAGGCCCGCGGCGATCTCGGACAGGACGGCGTGAAGGCGTGGCGCGCGCGCCCGCTCCTCGGCGGTGAGGTAGCGGTTGCGCGACGACAGGGCGAGGCCGTCCGCCTCCCGCAGGGTGGGAACGCCCTGGATCTCGACGGGCAGGTCGAGGTCGCGCACGGCGTGTCGGATCACCAGGAGTTGCTGGTAATCCTTCTCGCCGAACAGGGCGCAGTCCGGCTGGACCTGGTTGAGGAGCTTGGTCACCACCGTGGCGACGCCCGAGAAATGCCCCGGCCGATAGGCGCCGCACAGGCCCTCGGTGAGCCCGCCCACCTCGATCCGGGTCGAGAAATGCTCGGGGTACATCCCGGAGACTTCCGGCAGGTAGGCGGCATCGACCCCCGCCTCCGCCAGCAGGGCGAGGTCCGTCTCGGTGTCGCGGGGATAGCGCGAAAAATCCTCGTTCGGGCCGAACTGGGTCGGATTGACGAAGATGCTCGCCACGACGCGTCGGCCGAGGCCGCGCGCCCGCGCCATCAGGGCGAGGTGGCCGGCATGGAGCGCCCCCATCGTCGGCACCAGCACCACCCGCTCGTCGGCCCGGCGCCACGCGGCGACCGCGGCCCGCAGGGGGGCGACGGCTGTAAACCGGAGCAGGGAGGCGGGATCGGACATCGGCGGGTCGTCCTCGACAAGGTCTTCGGCAAAGTCCCGTGGGCGCGGATCGCGTCCCGGCGCGAGACCTAATCGCCCCGCCGACGGGACGCCAGACGCCTCAGGGACAATAGGGCCTCAGGGGCCGGCCGTAGGGATCGTCGACTCCGAGGGGTGGGGTGAAGCCGTAGTAGCTCGGCTTGCCGAGGCCGTAGGCCGAGCCGACATAGCTCGGGTCGCCGGGGGCATCGGTGGGGATCGGAACCCGCCGGGGAATGCAGCCGGCCAGCCGCCGGCGCGGCACCGGTGAGCGGTGGACCACCCCACCGTCCTCCTCGGCCCGCGGGAAGTAGCGCGGCAGGCTCTCGGGCTCCGGCGCGTAACCCTCCGCCGCGCGGCCAGGGGTCGGGAAGGCCAGGCCGCCGAGATCCGCCGCACCGGCAGGGGCTGCCAACAATCCGGCCAGGAGGGCGAGCACCGTCCCGTCCCGTCTGATCGTCACACCACCACGCCGCATCGGGTCCACTCCTCGCGGGACGACGGTGGCAGGCAGGCGTGAACCGAGTGTTAACCATAGGCCGTTGCGATGACCCGGCCGATCGCCGCGTGGGCCGCGTCGCGGGCCTCGCTCGTGGCGTCCGACCCCGTGATGTAAACGGCTGCCACCAGGGGCGCCCGGGCCGGCGGGCGCAGGAGCGCCACCACGTTGGCAGTGCCGTAGGCCCCGCTGCCCGTCTTGTCGCCGATGCCCCAATCGGCCGGAAGCCCCGCCCGCAGGCGCTTCGTTCCGGTGCGGGAGGCCGTCATCCAGCCCTCGAGCCGGGCGCGGCCGGCCTCCGTCAGCGACGGTCCGAGCAGGATCTTCCCGACGGTCGCCGCCATCGCGGCGGGCCGGGTGGTGTCGCGGGGATCGCCGGGCACGGCCGAATTCAGGTCGGGTTCGGTTCGGTCGAGGCGGGTCACCGGGTCGCCGAGGTCCCGGCAAAAGTCGGTCAGGGCCGCGGGACCACCGAGGGCACCGAGCAGGAGGTTGGCGGCGGTGTTGTCGCTCCAGACCAGGGCGGCGGCGCACAGAGCTTCCACCGACATCGTCCCGGCCTCCGGTCCGCCCGCCCTCAAGGCGCGGGTGGTGACGGGGGCGTAGGTGTCGAGGTCGGCCTCGCCGTAGGCGAGCCGCCGGTCGAGCCGTTCGCGGCCCGCCTCGACCCGGGCCAGGATCGCGGCGGCGAGGGGCAGCTTGAAGGTGCTGCAGAGCGGGAAGGTGCCGTCGGCGTCGTGCAGCAGGGCGGGTCCGCCACCCGTGTCGAGGACGGCGATCCCGGCGCGGCCGCCCAGGTCGCCGGCGATCCGCGCCAGCGCCGCCCCGGCGTCGGCGAACCGGCCCGCGGGACCTGGATCGGTCTTTCCCTGACCCTGGTTCTGGCCCTGGGCCGCGCTCGGCCGTGGCCGCAGGGGCAGGAGGGCACCCGCCCCGAGGAGGATCCGTCGCGTCAGGCTCATGTGGTTCCGGTCGAGGGGGCTCAGGTAGGTCGTGGAGTGGTCAGGGTGCGGTCCGGGCCCGGCCGTCGAGGGAGGCGAGACGCGAGGACATCTCCCTCGGCTGCGCTGCCGCGGCCGCCGGCCGGCTCAGGGCCCGGGCGAGGCCGGGCAGGTCGGGGGCCGCGACGGTGCCGAGTCCGTAGAGGTGGGAATCCAGGGCGTCGAGGCCTGCGGCGACTTCCGGCTGGGCCCGCCAGGCCTGCACGAGGTCGGGCTGCTCCAGGAGGACGGGGTCGAGATGGGCGCGGAAGCCCCGCGCGTCCCGGGCCGAGGCGGCGCGCCCGAGCGCCCGGCGCGTCCGCGCGTCGAGGCGCCGGCGTCCCGAACGCCCGCCAGTGCCGAAGCCCAGCAGGGCGAGGCCGAGGCCGAAGGCGCCGAGGGCCGCGGTCGCCACCACAAGGGGGGAAGCCGGCAGGACGGGTTTCGCCTCGTCGTCCCGGTCGGGCAGGCCGCCGCCGATCTGGCGGGCGGGAATCTCGGCCTCGCGCAGGGTGCGCGAGACGGTGTCGAACCACGGGATGACGATCGCGTCGAGGGGGATGATCTCCTCGATCGCGGGGCGCACGTCCCACTGGTAGGTCGCCCGTGCCACCGGGCCGGCGGGCGTGATGATCGTCTCGCGGGTCACCGGCCCGGCGAAGGTGAGGATGCCGCGCGTGCGCATCACCGGGCGGGGCGGCAGCCCCTCGGCGACCATGCCCTGCGCCTCCAGGGTGACGATGCGCCGCGTGGTCTCGCCGAGCTTCACCGTCTCGGGATCGGGGCTCCAGGAATCCGTGATCGTCACGTCCTTGGCCGGCAGCCACCAGGGCTCCTTCGCGTCGGGGCCGCCCACCGGCTTCGTCCAGGTGGCGACCGGCAGGGTCACCGGAGCCGAGGGCACGTCGACCACGACCCGCTTCCCGCCGTCGTTGACGGTGAGGCGGTGCAGGAACGGATCGATGGTGAAGTCGCCCGGATGGTGCGGGAAGATCGCGACCACCCGGTCGAAGGCGATGGCCACCTGCCCGTCGGGCAGGCGGGTCTTCGACCAGAGGTCGCGGCCGAGCTGCGTCCAGCTGAAATTGGCGAGCGACGGCTGGATCACCTCCTCCAGCAGGATCGGCTGGCGGTAGACCCCGTGGATGCGCAGCAGCACCATCTCGCGGGAGAACGGATCGGCGTTGCCGTTGCGCTCCGGCGTCACCGTGAGGGTGAGGTCCCCGGGACCGATCTCGGCCCGGGCCGGGAAGGGCGCGAGGAGGAGGACGGCGAGGCCCGCCGCGAGAACGCCCCGCCGAGTCCGGAACGCGAACCGATCGCTCACCATGGATTGCTCCCGCCGGGCACCGCCGTGCCGGCCTCGACGCGGGCGGCCTGTTCCGCTTTCAGGCGCAGCTTGAGATACCGTCCGGGATCGTCCGGCAGAGTCTGCAGCCAGAGGCGGTCGGGCCGGATCTCATGGGCCTCGAAGCTCTTCGTCACGCGGCGCACCTCCCGCTCGGGGGCCGCCGCGACCATGGCCGATCCCGCCCCGGTGCGGCCGCGCCCCGCCGCGTCGCTGGCCGAGCCGCGGGCCTCGCCCTTGCCGGAATCCACGGAGACCTGCTCGGCCTTGCCGCGCCGGGCGACCTTGCTGTTGCCCGGCGTCGAGGAGGTGGTGCCGCCCTCCTTGTTGCCGGCCAGACCCTCGCCGCTGGAGGTGGCCTGGGTGTCGTCGTTGGGGTCCTGGTTGGAGGTCTTGTTGTAGCGCGCGCCCACCGTGGCGGTGGCGTTGGCCACGCCGCCGCCCTTGCCGGGATCGCCGGCGCCCTCGTCCACGAGGCGGGCGATCAGCGAGCGGTTGGCCTGCGCGTCGGCATCGCGGGGGTTGTACTGGAGCGCGGCATCGTAGGCGTCGAGGGCGCCCTGCAGGTCGCCGGATTTCGCCAGGGCATTGCCGAGGTTGTAGGCGTTGCGCCGGCCGCCGTTGCGGAACAGGGCGGCGGCCTCGTCGTAGCGCCCGGCCTGGTAGAGGGCCGGGCCGCGCCAGGCCGGGTCGTCGAACACCCAGGCGGCGGCCTCGGGCAGGCCGGCCCCCAGCAGGGCACGGCCGAGGCTGGTGCGCGGCTGCGCCGTCGCCGTCAGGGCAAGGATGCCGGCGCCCGCGAGCCCCAGGGCGGCGAGGCGTGCCCAGCGGGTCCAGTCGCGGGGAAGGGCGGGCAGGCGGTCGGACAGGACACCGAGGGCCATCAGGCGCTCCTGCGGAACAGGACGAGGGCCGGCAGCAGCGCCAGCAGCACGAGCCAGCGCCCGAGATCGGCGAAGGCCAGGACGGTGTAGCCCCCGGCGGCGAGGTGCTGGGCGGTGCTGGCGCCCACCGCGTCGAGCACCGGGGCGGGGCTGTCGAGGAGGGCGAAGCGGCCCGAGCCCGCGTCGGTCAAACGCTCGAGGGCGCCTCGGTCGGGCTTGGGCGACCCCGCGGGCAGGCCGGGTCCGGCGGGGACGAAGAGGCCGTGCAGGTGCCAGCCCTTGGCGCGGATCGCGGCGGCCTCGCGCAGGGCCGCGTCGCCGATGCCGTCGCCGTCCGTGACGAGGACGACGTCGCCCGCGATCACGCCGGCCTCCGCGAGGGTGCGGCGGGCCAGGGCAAGGCCGCGCTCGGGATGGGTGCCCCGGTCCGGCACGGTATCGCCGTCCAGGGCGAACAGGGTGGAGGACAGGGCGTCCCGGTCGGTGGTGGGCGGGGCGGCGAGATAGGCGTCGCCCGCATAGACCACCACGGCGACGCTGCGGGTGCCGGCGGCCTCGGCGACCCCCTGCGCCACCTGGCGCACGTCCTTGAGGTGACCGCCCTCCGCGACGGAACGCGACAGGTCGCATACCACCACGGTCGCGTCGAGGTTGCGGAAGGTGGCGGCGTCCGGGCGCTCCACCGCCGGGCCGGTGAGGGCCAGGGCGACGAGCCCGGCCGCGATCGCCGCGGCGAGGTTCGCCTGCCGGCGTCCGCCGAGGACCGCGCCGCGCCGGGCGAGCAGCGCCATCAGGCCGGGATCGACGGCCCGGGTCCAGTCGCCGAGCGGCGCCGAGCGCCAGGCCGCGCGCAGCGCCAGGGCGGCCACGAGGGGGATCGCCACCAGCCACCAGGGCCGCAGGATCGCGCAGGTGGCGAGGACGGTGTCGAGGAAGCTCATGCGGTCCGCCGCGACGCGAGGAGGCCGGCCGCGGCCAGGAAGGCGAGGGCGGCGGGCCAGGGCCAGAGGTCCTTGCGCAGGGGCACCGGCGGCGCCTTGGCGCGCCCGCCCTCGATCGCGTCGATGGCGTCCGCCATGGCGATGAGGTCGTCGGTGGTCTTCACGCGGAACATCCGGCCACCGGTGAGGTCGGCGATCTCGCGCAGGGTCTCGGTGTCGACGACGTCCTGCTCGCCGTCGGCGTTGGAGACGTCGCGGGGTCCCAGCGCGATGGTGTGGACGCGGACGCCGAGCTCCTTGGCGAGGCCGGCCACGTCCCGGGGCGTGGTCTGGCCGGCATTGTTGGCGCCGTCCGTCATCAGGATCACCACCTTGGCGGTGGCGGCCGGCACGCCCTCGGCCTCTGGTCCCGCCGGGGTCAGGCGCTTGAGGGCGAGGCCGAGGCCGTCGCCGATGCCGGTTGAGCGGCCGACGAGGCCGATGGTCGCCTCGTCGAGGGCGCGGGCGACGGTGGCGGTGTCGAAGCTCGGGCTGGCGGCGACGTAGGATTCGTTGGCGAAGATGACGAGGCCGATGCGGTCACCGGCCCGGCGGCGGATGAAGTCGGTGCCGACGCGCTTGACCGCGGCGAGGCGGGTCACGGTCTGGCCGTCGAGGGCGAAGTCGCGCCGCTCCATCGAACCCGAGAGGTCCATCACCAGCATGATCTCGCGGCCCGAGGCCGGCAGGGCGGTGGCCGGCAGGACGAGGCGCGGTCCCGCCAGCGCGACCACCAGGCCCGCCCACAGGGTCCAGACCAGGAGGGTGCGGCCGCGGCCGCGCGCCGCCACGCTGTCGCCGCGGGCGGCCTCGGACACCAGGGACGGCGGAACCCGCAGGGCGCCGCTCGCCCCGACCCGCTCGGGGGGCATCAGCCTCGCCGCCAGCAGCGGCAGGGGCAGGAGGAGCAGGGCGTACGGGCTCGCGAGGTCGAAGGCCGAGGCGAGGGCGGTGAACCAGTGCGGCAAGAAGTTCGTCGGCAAAAATCCCGTCAGCATGGCTCAGGCCCCGATCCGGGCGAACAGCCGCGCCAGCTCGGCATCCACCGGGCCGGGCTCGGGCGCGCCGCGCCGGTAGAGCCCCTCGGCGAAGATCCGGCCCGCGCCGGCGCTGAAGAAGGTCGTGGCGAAGAGCCGGTCGAGGGTGGCGGCCCAGGCGGCGCCCTGGGCGTCGGCCGCGGCGTCCCCCTGGAGGGTGCGGGCGAGGCGGCGCAGGAGCTGCGCCTGCGCCACCCGGCGGCGCTCCGGCGGCAGGGCGTTGGCGGCGGCGAGGTCGGCCAGGGCCGCGCGCCGGACGGAGCCGCGCCGGCGCGCCCGCAGCAGGCGGACCAGGCCGAGGACGAGGGCCGCCGTGAAGCCCAGCGCGATGGCGAGCATCACCGCGCCCTGGGCCCCGCCCGTCTCGGCGGGCAGGTGCAGGCCGCGCAGCTGGTCGAGGCCCTGCGGGGCGTCGGGCGTCACCTGGCCTCTCCCTGTCGGCTTGGTCCTCGAGAGCTTCTGGGTCCCCGAGAGCCTGTCGGTCCCCGAGAGTTCGGCGCCCTACAGCATCGCATCGAGGCGCTCCATCAGCGGGGCGTAGGCCTCCGGGCCGGCCTCGACGTCGAGGCGCAGGCCCGCGATGCCGCGCTGGGCGTAGGCGACGAGGCGGGCATCGGTGCCCGCGGAGGCCCGGTCGGTCCGGCTCGCCTGCACGGTGCCGCGCCGGCCGTCCGGCGTGGCGAAGGGGTAGAAGCCCGGGGGCCGGGCGCGCTCGAAGGCGTCGCTGACCAGGACGAGGCGGATCGACAGGCGCTCGGCCATGATCGTCAGCAGGGGGTCGAAATCCGGGCCCGGAACGTCGAGGGCGCTGCCGATGACGAGGTGACCGCCCGAGGGCAGCAGGCTCTGGGCCAGGGTCAGGGCCGGCGCGAGGGGCGGATCCTCGGCGGCCCCGTCGGCCAGGGCCCGGGCATGGGCCAGCGCCAGGGCGCCGGTGAGGGCGGTCATCGCCCGCTCGCCGCCGGCCGGGCGGACCACCACGGGCTCGCCGGCGCCCGTTGCCACGAGGCCGATGCGGCCGCCATCGCCGACGATGCGCCAGCCGAGCAGGACCAGGGCCTCCGCGGCCGCCACCGAGCGCAGGGCGCGGCGGGTGCCGAACAGCATCGAGGGCCGGACGTCGAGGAGGAGCACCACGGCGCGGTCGCGCTCGTCGTGATGGGTGCGCACGTGCAGGATGCCGGTGCGGGCGGTGGCGTTGCGGTCGATGTGCCGGCGGTCGTCGCCCTCGGACCAGAGGCGCACGTCGTCCGGCTCGGAGCCGCGCCCGCGCCGCCGCGTCACGATCCCGCCGGGCAGGCCCGCCAGCGTCCGGGTGGCGGGGCCGGAGCCCCGCCGGGCGAGGTGGCGCAGGCCCATCAGCGCCTCCCCCGAGAGGTGGATGCCCGGCGCCCTCAGCGGGTCGCTATCCGGCACGAGGGCGGGGGCCGGGCTCGGCACGGTCATGGTCGCTCTCAGAGGGCCCGCACCCGCTGGACGAGGCCGCGGATGACGCCCCGGGCCGTCTGGCCCTCGGCGGCGGCGCGCCAGGTCAGGCCGATGCGGTGGGCGAGGGCGTCGGCGGCGAGGTCCGCCACGTCCTCCGGGATGACGTGGTCGCGGCCGTGCAGATAGGCCCGCGCCTTGCCGGCGAGCATCAGCGCCAGGGTGCCGCGCGGGGAGGCCGGGTGCTCGATGGCGGCGCGCAGGTCCGGGGCCGCCGCGTCGGTGCGGGTGCCGGCGACCAGCCGCACGAGATAGTCCTTGAGCGCCGGGGAGACGTAGACGTTGAGGGCGGCCTCCCGGGCGGCGCGGATCTCGGCCACGGTGAGCCGCACCGGCATCGCCTCCGCGTGGTGGTTGAGCTCGCCCTCCACGAGGTCGAGGATGCGGCGCTCGGCGGCCTCGTCCGGCATCTCCACCAGGACGTGGAGGAGGAAGCGGTCGAGCTGCGCCTCGGGCAGCGGAAAGGTGCCCGCGTGCTCGATCGGGTTCTGGGTCGCCACCACCATGAACGGGTCGGGCAGAGCATGGGTGTGGCCCGAGACCGTGATCTGACCCTCGGCCATGGCCTCGAGCAGGGCCGACTGCACCTTCGGCGGCGCACGGTTCACCTCGTCGACGAGGACGAGGGAGTGGAACAGGGGGCCGGGCAGGAACTCGAAGTCGCCGGCATCCTGGCGCCACACCGTGGTGCCGGTCAGGTCGGCGGGCATCAGGTCGGGGGTGCACTGGATGCGGGCGAAGCTGCCGTCGAGCCCGTCCGACAGGCGCTTGACCGCGCGGGTCTTGGCGAGGCCGGGAGCGCCCTCGATGAGGAGGTGGCCGCCGGTGAGGAGGCCGATGAGGAGGCGCTCGACCATCGCGTCGGCGCCGATGAGCCCGTGCAGAAGGCCGTCGCGGAGCGCGAGGACACGGCCGCGCAGGGCGGCGTCCACGGGCGGGGCGCCGGTCGCCGGCCGTTCGGCGAGGGCCGCGCCGCTCATGCGGAACGGCTCGCGCCGGCCGAACGGATCGCCCGGATCGTCGATGAAGCAGGACTCCGTCCAACCGGGCGCTGCCGTCGAACAGGACTCTGCGGAGCAGGAACGGTAGGCCGGTCCATGCGCGTCTCCTCGGTGATCTTTTTTGGGTCGGATTCTTGCGCGATCCGCCGCCTTCGGGTGTGCCCGCTGCGCGGGGCGGGCGTCAATCCCGCCCCGGCATCCGCGAGGCCGCAGGGCGTGCGCCGGGCCTCCCGGTCCGAACACAACTTTGCGGGCGTGGCGTCGGCGGAAGAGTTCGTCCGGTCCCGCTCAGAGTTTCTTCGACATCGGGGCCGCGCCCTGTCCGGCCATGCCCGCGCAGCAGCAGGCGGTCTTCTTCGTCCGGGACGGTTTCATGGCGCCGGCCCGCATGTCCATCTTGCCCTTGCCGCACATCATGCCGGCACCGCCTCCGCAGCACCCGGCGGCCTGGGCGGGAGCGAGGCCGGCCAGGGCGAGGCCGGCGGCCAGGGCGAGGGCGGTGAAACACGTCTGCATCGGGGAAAGTCCTGCTGGGGAGGGGAATGGGAGGGATCTAGTCGGAAAACCGCGCGCTTCTACCCGGAACGCCGCCGCCCGCGACCGCGAACCGCCGCCCCGCCCCGTGCGTTCCCCGGGCCCCTGCCGGAGGCGCCGTCCGTGACCACCGATCTCTTTCCCCGCTTCGCCGCCCCCTGGATCGACATCCCGGCCGGCCGCTTCTTCGCCCGCATCGGCGGGCCGGAGGACGGGAGTCCGGTGCTGCTCCTCCACGGCTTTCCGCAGAGCCATGCCTGCTGGCACCGGATCGCCCCGGCCCTCGCCGAGCGCCACCGCGTGATCTGCCTCGACCTCAAGGGCTACGGCTGGTCGGCCGCCCCCGAGGGCGACCCGCGCCACGCGGCCTACGCCAAGTGCACCCTCGCGGCCGAGGTGGTGGCGGTGATGGAATCCCTCGGCCATGTCCACTTCGCCCTCGTGGGGCACGACCGGGGCGCCCGCATCGGCTACCGCCTCGCCCTCGACGAGCCGGGGCGGATCGCCCGGCTGGCCCTCCTCGACATCCTGCCGACCCTGGTCCAGTGGGAGCGGATCGAGGCCAACCCCCGCAAGCCCTCGCACTGGCACTTCCTGGCCGAGGCCGCGCCGGGCCCGGAACAGGCCATCGGCCGCGACCCGGACGCCTATTTCGAGGGGCTGCTGCGCGACTGGAGCGGAGACGGGTCCCTCGAGGCCTTCGCGCCCGCCGCCCTGCATCTCTACCGGCAGGCCTGGGGCGTGCCCGAGCGCATCCAGGCCTTCTGCGAGGATTACCGGGCGGGGGCCACCCGCGACCGGGAGGCCGATCTCGCCGACCTCGCCGCCGGCCGCCGGCTCGCCTGCCCGACCCTGATCCTCACCGGCGACCGCTATCTCGACCGCAGCACCGAGACGCCCCTGGCCGCCTGGCAGCGCACCTTCGCGCCGGGCGCCGTCGCCGCCGAGGTCACGTCCGGCCATTTCCTGGCCGAGGAGAACCCCGCCGCGACCCTGGCGGCCCTGCAGGCCTTCCTGGCGTGAGCCGGCGGGTCTGCAAGCCTTCCTGGCGTGAGCCGGCGGCCCAGCAAGCCCTCCTGGCGTGAGCCGGCGGGTCTGCCGGCAGAACGGCGTATCCGTTCGCAGCCGGAGCCTCAGCTGTCTGACCCGCGCTCGCATGCGCGCTGTATTCCGCCGTACTGGGAGGCAGACGTCAGGGTTTCGAGCCTTTCGCTCGCCGCAACGCGCGGCCTGTCTGGGAGCGCGATTGATGAGCGATCCGCGCGCCGGGCCGAAAAACCTCGGAATACAACCAGAACGTCGCGAAATTTCGATCATGGGCTGCGAGATTTGAATACGTTAATCATTATTTCAGGGCCCTCTCACGAAAATGTGAGCACGACGCCGCGTCCCTGAGAGACCGATCAAGGTCCCGCGCCGGCGCCGTCACGGGGGCCGCCATGCGCGCATTCAACGATCTCAAACTTCTGGGAAAGCTCGCCCTTCCGAGCCTGATCCTCATCCTCGTGGCGGTCGGGCTGGTGGTCCTGGCCCGCGCCAGCCTCGCCACCCTCGCGCAGAACACGACCCAGATCGTCGATGTCCGCGCCACCCGGCTCTCCGTGGCCCAGCAACTCGCCCTGGCCGTGGATGAGGCGGTGATCGCCGAGAAGAACACCATCATCGAGACCGACGCCGCGCTGATGCAGCAGGACTTCGCCCATTACCAGGCGAGCCGCAAAGCCGCGCTGGAGGCCAACGACCGCCTGATCACCCTCGCCGACACCGCAGAACGCCGGGGAATCCTGCAGGGCGTCCGCAGCGACCTCGCGGCGTTCTTCGCCGTCGCCGACCGCTCCATCGCCCTCGGCCTGCGCAACGAGAACGAAGCGGCCGCCCGGATCTCGAAGCTGGAGGTCCGCCCGGCCCGGCTCAAGATCGCCCAGAGCGTGGCGACCCGCGTCGCCTCGAACCTGCGCGACCTCGAGACCGCCAAGCAGGCGGCGACCGAGACGGCCGAGAGCGCCACGCGCACCCTCATCGTCACCGCCATCCTGGGTCTCGGCTTCGCGGTCGGCCTGCTCGCGCTGATCACCCTCTACGGCGTCACCCGCCCGCTCGCCGCCATGACGGCGGCGATGGGCCGCCTCGCGGCCGGCGACCTCGCGGTGGCGGTGGCGGGCACCGCGCGGCGGGACGAGGTCGGCCTCCTGGCCCGCTCGCTCCAGGTCTTCAAGGACAACGCCCTGGAGGCCCGGCGCCTCGCCGAGGCGCAGGCGGCCGAGGACGCCGCCAAGATGCGCCGGGCCCAGCGCCTCGACACCCTGACACGCGCCTTCGAGAGCAACGTCTCGGTCCTGACCCAGGGCCTGGCGGGCGCCGCCACCGAGATGGAGGCCACGGCCCAGTCGATGAGCAGCGTCGCCGGCCAGACCAACCAGCAGACCGTGATCGTCGCGGGCGCCGCCGAGCAGACCTCCGCCAACGTCCAGACGGTGGCGGCGGCCAGCGAGGAGATGTCGGCCTCGGTGCAGGAGATCGTGAGCCAGGTCAGCCTGTCGGCCCGCATCGCCGACCAGGCGGTGGAGAATGCCCAGCGGACCGACGCCACCGTGCGCCGCCTCGCCGGCACCACCGAGCGCATCGGCACCTTCGTCGAGGTGATCTCCAGCATCGCCGCGCAGACCAACCTGCTGGCGCTGAACGCCACCATCGAGGCGGCCCGCGCCGGCGATGCCGGCCGGGGCTTCGCCGTCGTCGCCTCCGAGGTGAAGGAACTGGCCGGGCAGACCGCGAAGGCCACGGGGGAGATCGGCGAGCGCATCACCGAGATCCGGACCGCGACCCAGGAGGCCGTCGGCGACATCGAGGCCATCAGCCGGATCATCGCCGAGATGTCGCGCTACGCCGCCTCGATCGCCGCCGCCATGGAGGAGCAGGGGGCCGCGACCCAGGAGATCACCCGCAACGTGCAGGAGGCGGCGCGCGGCACCGAGGAGGTGACCACCAACATCGCCGGCGTGCGCGACGGCGCCGGCCAGACGGGGGCGGCCGCCTCGCAGGTGCTCAGCGCCGCCCAGGAACTCGCCCGGCACTCCGAGAACCTGACGCGCGAGGTCGGCGGATTCCTCGCCGACGTGAAGGCCGCCTGAGCGGGCCCCGGGGACGGCGCCGCTCGTCGCGCGATCTCGCCGGCGATCTCCAGGGTTGACGCCCCTGGCGGTTGGCGGGAAGGAGAACCCAACCCTTCAGACGGATGCGCGGCCCTTCCCGGAAGCGGGACGGGGCCGCGGCCGCCGCCCGCACGAGAGCGAACCCCGCGCATGACGACCTCCTTCCTGCCGATCGACCGCGCCGTGATCGCCCGCGAGGCGGCCAAGATGCTGCTCGAGATCAAGGCGGTGCACTTCTACCAGGAGAAGCCCTTCACCTTCACCTCGGGCTGGGCGAGCCCGGTCTACATCGACTGCCGCAAGATCATCTCGTACCCGCGCCTGCGCTCCACCCTGAACGACTTCGCGGCCGCCACCATCGTGCGCGACATCGGCTACGAGTCGATCACCCACGTGGCCGGCGGCGAGACCGCCGGCATCCCCTTCGCGGCCTGGATCTCCGACCGGCTGATGCTGCCGATGCAGTACGTGCGCAAGAAGGCCAAGGGCTTCGGCCGCAACGCCCAGATCGAGGGCGAGGTGGTGGAGGGCGCCAGGACCCTGCTGGTGGAGGACCTCGCCACCGACGGGCGCAGCAAGGCGCTGTTCTGCAAGGCCCTGCGCGATGCCGGCGCCCAGGTCGACCACTGCTTCGTGATGTTCTTCTACGACATCTTCCCCAACAGCCGCGAACTCATGGCCGACCTCGGCGTCCAGCTGCACTACCTCACCACCTGGTGGGACGTGCTGGCGGTGGCCAAGGAGAGCGGCCATTTCGACCCCAAGATCCTCGCCGAGGTCGAGAGCTTCCTGCACGAGCCCGCCAAGTGGTCGGCGGCGCATGGCGGCATCTCCGACTACCCGCAGGCCTGATCCCGGTCGCGCCGTCATGGTCCCGTCATGGGACCGCGTCAGGGCAGGACGATGATCCCCTTCCTGTCCGGGCCGATGCCCGAAGCCGTCAATTCGGCGCTCAGCCTCCTCGTCGCCTTCGGGCTCGGCACCCTGATCGGGGCCGAGCGCCAGTACCGGCAGCGCACGGCGGGCCTGCGCACCAACGTCCTGGTGGCGGTGGGGGCGGCCGCCTTCGTCGACCTCGGCATGCGCCTCGAAGGGGCGCCCGGCGGCACCCGCACGGTGGCCTACGTGATCTCGGGCGTCGGCTTCCTCGGCGCGGGCGTGATCATGAAGGAGGGCATGAACGTCCGCGGCCTCAACACCGCCGCGACCCTGTGGTGCTCGGCGGCCGTGGGCGCCTTCGCGGGCGTCGACTTTCCCCTGGAGGCGGCCTTCGTCACCGCCGCGGTGCTCGCCGGCAACACCCTGCTGCGTCCCCTCGTCAACGCCATCAACCGCGCCCCGATCGACGAGAGTCAGACCGAGGCGACCTACGAGGTGCAGGTGACGGTGCAGGCGGAGGCCGCCGGCCCCACCCGCGACCTCCTGGTGGAGCGCCTGGAGGCGGCGCAGTACCCCGTCGGCGGGATCGAGGTGGTGGAGCGGGGCGAGGACACCGTCGAGGTGGTGGCGACCCTGGTGGCGACGGCGGTGGCCGGCGCCGAGCTCGACGCCGTGGTGGCGGGCCTCGCACGGATGCCCGGCATCGAGCACGCGACCTGGTCGGTGCAGACAGCGGATTGAGGGACGCGCGGGTGCGCCCGCGCACCTCGGCGCGGGCCGCCCGGATTGCCGGACCGGCGCCTTCGTCCAACCTCCCCGGACAGGGGAGGGCGGCGTCGCCGGGCGCCCGGCCCTTCCGCGAACCAGGGACACGGATCACCATGGCATCCCAGAAGAACGCGCTCATCGTCGGGGCCTCGCGCGGCCTCGGGCTCGGCCTCGTCGAGACTTTCCTGCACCGCGGCTGGCGGGTGACCGCGACGCAGCGCTCGGCCTCCCCGGGCCTCGCCGCGCTGGCCTCCGACGCCCTCACGGTCGAGACGGCCGATATCGACGATGACGGGGCGGTGTCCGCCCTGCACGACCGCCTCGCGGGCCAGAGCTTCGACCTGATCTTCGTGGTGGCGGGCGTCGCGACCCAGGCGCACGAGCCGCTGCACCTGGTGCCGCGCGACGTCGCCGCCCAGGTCTACCTCACCAACGCGGTCAGCCCGGTGCGCTTCGCCGAGGCTTTCCTCGACCGGCTCGCACCCCGGGGCCTCGTCGCCTTCATGAGCTCGATCCTCGGCAGCGTCGGCCTCAACGAATCCGGCGGCTGGGAGAATTACCGGGCGAGCAAGGCCGCCCTCAACACCCTGGTGCGCAGCTTCGAGATCCGCCACCGGGACGCCGGCTTCGGTGTTCTGCTGCTGCATCCGGGCTGGGTCCGCACCGAGATGGGCGGGGCCGATGCCGATATCGATGTCGCCACCAGCGTCACCGGCATGGCCGACGTGATCACGGCCCAGCTCGGACGGACCGGAACGGCCTATCTCGACTACACCGGCAAGACTCTGGACTGGTAGGAAGCCTCTGGACTGGTAGCAAGACTCTGGACTGGTGGAGGGACGGGAAACGCCGGGCCGGGGAAAACCGGCCCTCCCGGTCAGGGGCGCCCGATCGGCGGGCGTCCGCGCCGCTCGACCACCACCGGCGGCCGGGTCCGGCGCTCGACGATGACGGTGCGCGGTGCCCGGCTCGGGCTGGCGGCGGTGAGGATGCGCTCCGGCATCCGGTCCGAGACCCGGTCGGGCTTGGCCTCCGACCGGACCTTGGCGGCGGCGACCACGTGCTCGCGCACCGCCTCCGGCGGCAGGCCGATCAGGCCGGCGGCGATCTCCACCTGCTGGTCGATGTCGTCGGCGAGGTCCTGGGCCGCGGCGACGGCCTCCGGGATGGTCGGCGGCTCGCGCCGCACACGGATCGGCGGGAGATCCTGGAAAGATTTCGAGGGCTTCTTCACGGCGCGACTCGCTTCGGGCATGACCGGACCATACGCGCAATCCGGCCGTTTGTGCAGTGCACACATTCGCGGGCGAGCCGCGCGTTCGGCGCATCGCGGCGGCGTGATCGATGTCCGGTCAGCCGCCGATGGCGCGTCCCCGAACGGGCCTGCCTGGGCGAGAAGCGTTCTGCCGGCGGATTGGGTAAATCCGGGCGTCGAAATGCCGCGCTCCCGCGGGAATCGTCCGGGCGGTTGCGATGCGGCCGGCGGGCGCCGATAGTCGGAGCCATAATGGGTGGGGCTATGGCGGATTCCCTCTTCGATCTCTCCGACCCGCGTCTCGTGCCGGCCCGGCCCGAGATCGCCGATGCCCGCCTGCGCGGCCATGTGGCGGCCGAACGCTACGTCGTGGGCGAGGCGCGCGCGGTGGTCGTGCCCTCGGCCCCCTTGCGCCGGACGCCGCGCTTCGATGCCGGCCTCGAAACCGAGGCGGTGATGGGGGACGCGGTGACCGCCTACGGCGCCGAGGAGGGCTTCGCCTTCGTCCAGTTCGCCCATGACGGCTATGTCGGCTACCTGCCCGAGGCGGCCCTCGGCCCCGCTCTGGCACCGACCCACCGCGTCATCGCCCTGCGCACGTTCCTCTACCCCGGCCCGGACCTGAAGCAGCCCGCCAGCGGCTGGCTGACCCTGGGCGCCCGCCTCCACCCGACGGAGACCCAGGGCGACTATCTCCGGATCGCGGGCGGCTACGTCTTTGCCGGCCACTGCGCACCCCTCGACGCGGTCGAACCCGACTACGCCGCCACCGCCGAGCGCCTCGTCGGGACGCCCTATCTCTGGGGCGGGCGCACCAGTCTGGGTCTCGATTGCTCGGGCCTGGTCCAGCTCTGCCTCGCGCAGGCCGGGCGGCCGGCGCCGCGGGACGCCGACCAGCAGGAGCGCGGGCTCGGCGAGGCCCTGCCCCCGGATTTCGGGGACCTGCGCCGCGGCGATCTCGTGTTCTGGCGCGGCCATGTCGGGCTGATGCTCGACGCCACCCGCCTCATCCACGCCAACGGCCACCACATGGCGGTGGCGGTTGAGCCCCTCGCCGAGGCCGTCGCCCGTATCCGGGAGAAGAGCTACGGCCCGGTGACGTCGATCCGGCGGCTCAGCCCTTCAGCCGCATCTTGATCCGGTAGACCAGGCCGTCGCGGACGTCGCGGTAGGCGTCGAGGCGCTGCTCCCGGGTGCCGTCCTGGATGTTGGTCGGGTCTGGGGTCGGCCAGTACTCGACCTCGACCGCGTTGGTGCGGGTCAGCTCCAGGGCGGCGTGGTGCGCTTCCGGCGCCAGGGTGATGATGAGGTCGAAGTTCAGGCCCTCCCACTCCTCGAGCTGGGCCAGGGTGCGCGGCTTGTGACGCGCCGCGTCGATGCCGATCTCGTCGAGGGCCGCCACCATGAAGGGATCGGCCGGTTCGCCGGAGCGCACCCCGGCCGATTGCACGTAGATCGACCTGCCGAAGTAATGGCGTGCGATGGCCTCCGCCGCGAGCGAGCGCACGGCGTTGAAGTTGCACATGAACAGGGCCGACTGCACGCGCGTCTTCTTCGGGCCGGTCGCGTCCGCCATCCGGTCGTCTCAGCCTCGCACTTCGAGAGGGGTCGCGGCTCAGGCCTTCCAGTGCAAGGCGAAGACCAGGGTGAAGAGGCGGCGCGCGGTGTCGTGGTCGAGGTCGACCTTGCCCTCGAGGCGCTGGCGCAGCAGGTCGGACGCCTCGTTGTGCAGGCCGCGCCGGCCCATGTCGATCGCCTCGATCTGGGTCGGCGAGGCGGTGCGGATGGCGTTGTAGTAGCTCTCGCAGATCATCTCGTAGTCGCGGATCACCCGACGGAACGGGGTCAGCGACAGGAGGTGGGTCATCACCGGTTCGCCGTCCTCGCGCTTGATGACGAGGGCGAGCTTGCTCTCCACGAGTCCGAGGGTGAGGGCGTAGGGGCCCTCGCGGCCGGGGACCGTGAAGCTGTTGTCCTCCAGGATATCGAAGATCGCGATGGCGCGCTCGTGCTCCTGATCCGGGTTGCCCCGGCCGATCGACTCCTCGTCGAGGGTCACCACCGCGAGGCGATGCGGCGACTTCGCCTTCGCCTCCGGCGCCTTTCCCGCCGACGCCTGGGCGTCCTGGGATTTCACGTCGCTCGATTTGGCCGCGCCGGACATCAGGCCCTCACAGGTTCAGGCGGATCGCCACCGAGCGGGCGTGGCCCTCCAGGCCCTCCGACCGTCCGAGGGCGATGGCCGAGGGGCCCAGCGCCCGGAGGGCCGCCGGGTCGCAGCGCAGGATCGTGGTGCGCTTCATGAAGTCGAGGACGCCGAGCCCGGAGGAGAACCGCGCCGAGCGGGCGGTGGGCAGGACGTGGTTGGGGCCGCCGACATAGTCGCCGATGGCCTCCGGCGTGTACGAGCCGAGGAAGATCGCCCCCGCATTCCGCACCTGGGCGGCCAGGGCCTCGGCATCGGCGGTCTCGATCTCGAGGTGCTCCGGGGCGAGGCGGTCCACCAGCGGCACCGCCTCGTCGAAGCCTCGCACCACCACGATGGCGCCGTAGTCGCGCCAGCTCGCCCGGGCGATCTCGGCCCGGGGCAGGGTGGTCAGCGCGCGCTCCACCGCCTCGGCGACGTTGTCGGCCAGGGCCTCGGAATCGGTGATCAGGATCGACTGGGCCGCGGCATCGTGCTCGGCCTGGGCCAGGAGGTCGGCCGCCACCCAGTCGGGATTGGCATGCGCGTCGGCGAGGATCAGCACCTCGGACGGGCCGGCGATCATGTCGATGCCGACCTGGCCGAACACCCGGCGCTTGGCCGCCGCCACCCAGGCATTGCCGGGACCGACGATCTTGGCCACCGGGGCGATCGTGTCCGTGCCGTAGGCCAGGGCCGCCACCGCCTGGGCGCCGCCGACCCGGTAGACCTCGTCGACGCCGGCCAGATGCGCGGCGGCGAGGACCAGCGGGTTCAGGGTGCCCTCCGGCATCGGCACCACCATGACGACGCGGGGCACCCCGGCGACGCGGGCCGGAATGGCGTTCATCAGCACCGAGGAGGGGTAGCTCGCGGTGCCGCCGGGAACGTAGAGGCCGACGGATTCGAGGGCCGTCCAGCGCCAGCCGGCGGTGACCCCGAGGCTGTCGGTGGCCATGTGGTCGCCGGGCACCTGGGCGGCGTGGAACGCCTCGATGCGGGCGGCCGCGAACCGCAGGGCCTCCAGGGCCTCGGCCGGGCAGGTCGCGACGGCCGCCTCGATCTCGGCCGGGGTCACCCGCAGGGAGTCGACGGTGAAATCCTCGCCGAACCGGTCGAAGCGACGGGTGTAGTCGACCAGTGCCGCGTCGCCGCCCGCGACCACGCCGGCGATGATGCCGCGCACGGTCTCGTCGACATCCTCCGAGATCTCGCGCTTGACGCTGAGCAGGCGCGCGAAGGCGGCGGCGAAGTCTTCGTCGCGGGAATCGAGACGGACCATCAGGCGTTTCCCTTCGGGGCGTTTCCCGCAATCGCGGCGCGTCCGGCGGCCACGGCCTCGTGGTCGGGCCGCCCTTCCACTTCCCAGACCGGCCCGAGATCCTTGAGCTGGGCCTCGATGCATTCGAGGTCCAGCTGGATCGCCGCGCCGCCGGCAAAGACCAGGGTGGCGGTGCCGGAGGGCGCCTCGGTCGGCTCGAAGGTGATGGCGAGGAGCTCGAGGGGCGCGTCCGCGTCGGTCCCCGGCGTGATCCCGCGGCTGCGCACGCGCAGCACCCGGTCGAAATGCATGCCGGTGAGGCGCCGGCGCGGCGGCGCATCGTCCGCCGCCGACCAGTCGAAGCGGCGGGCCACCAGGACGAAGCGGTGCTGCGCGCCCAGATAGGCGAGGTCGCTCGCCTTCAGGATCGCATCCTGCAGGTGGGCGGAGATGACCGCCAGGTCTTCGGCATCGAGGGCGGCGAGCTTGAGAAGCTCCATGATCGGGTGTCGCGCTCTTGTCGGCGGGCCGGCCCGGGCGCGGGCTCGACCCTTCAAGGGATGGGAGCCGTAGGTAGCGAGGCGACCCGCCCACGGCAACTGGCGGGGGGCATTCCGGAAGCCGGACGTCATTCAGGATCCGGACAGCGAGACTGGGTCATTGTCCCTCCGGCCGAACCTGCTAGGGACCCGGCGCTGCGCCGCTCCTCCCCCGGCGAACGGAGTCGTCACGTGTCGGCCGCATCCCTGTCCCTCCCCGGCGAGGCCCCCCGGTCCCGCGACGGCGTCGCCGCGATCCGCGCGGTGGTCGCGATCCCGGTGCGCAACGAGGCCGAGCGCATCGCCGCCTGCCTGGGCGCCCTCGACGCCCAGACCGGCCTCCCGCCGGGCAGCCTCGGGGTGGTCCTGTTCCTCAACAACTGCACCGATGCCACCGAGGCCATCGTCGCCAACCTCGTGCCGCGGATGTCGGTGCCGGTCCGGGTCACGCATGTCGACTATGCCGGGGCCCATGCGGGCTGGGCCCGGCGCGAGGCGATGGACCGGGCCGCCGAATGGCTCGGCGCCGAGGGCATGATCCTGTCGACCGACGCCGACAGCCGGGTTCCGCCCGACTGGGTCGCGCGCAACCGGGCCGCCCTCGACCGCGGCGCCGACGCGGTGGCCGGCCGCATCCAGCTCGATCCGGACGAGCGGGCCCTGCTGCCGCCCTCCCTGCACTGGCGCGGCGACCGGGAGGACATCTACAGCGATCTCCTGACCGAGGCCGAGGCGCGCATCGACCCCGATCCGCACGACCCCTGGCCCTGCCATCGCACCACCATCGGCGCCACCTTGAGCGTCAGCGTCGCGGCCTACCGGGCGGTCGGCGGCATGCCGGCCATCGCCCTGGGCGAGGACGGCGCCTTCGTGGCGCTGCTGCTCGCCCAGGGCCTGCACGTCCGGCACGACCCGTCCATCCGCGTCACGGTCTCGGGGCGGCTGGTGGGACGGGCGCCGGGCGGCGTCGCCGATACCATCCGGGCGCGCTGCGAGAAGCCCGACAGCCTGTGCGACGCCCGCCTCGAATCGGTGCCGCGGGCGCTCTTCCGCTACGCCTGGCGCCGCCGCCTGCGCCGGCTGCACGCGGCCGGCCGCCTCGGGACCGAGCGCGGCTGGGCCCGGGCCCTGCGGATCGCGGAAGCGGACGCCGCCCGCGTCGCGGCCCATCCCCTGGCCGGACATGCCGTGGCCGAGGCCGAGCGCGCCAGCCCACGCCTCGTCCATCGTCCCCTCGGGCCGCGGCAATTGCCCGCTCAGATCCGGGTTGCCCGGGCCGTGCTTCCGCTGGTGCGCCTCGTCACGCGGTTCCTCGGCTGAAACGCGCGGTCGAGACGCGGCAGGCCCCTCAGGCCGCGTTCAGCCCAGGGGCGCTAGACCGGGCCGCGATGAGACGGCACATCCGAGGGGAGCCAGCCATGACGGGCAAGTCCACGAAAACCATCCAGTCCATGACGACCATCAAGTCCACGATCCTCGCGCTCGCCACCGCGGCGACGCTCGGCACCGGCTTCGGCGCCTTCGAGGCGCGGGCGCAATACGACGACGGCGACGACCGGCCGCGTCGCTTCGAGCGCCGCTACGACGCGGATCGCTACGAGCACCGGCGCTACGACGAGGACCGGTACGACCGGCGCCCCCGGGGCTATGGCGGCGGATTCGGGCGCCTCTGCCTGACCCAGCGCGGCAACTGCATCACCCGCCCGCAGCCCTACGGCTCCCGCTGCGGCTGCGACATCCCGGGCTTCGGCCGCAAGCACGGCGAGATCGGCGGCTGATCTTCCCATGGCCCTCCGCCCCGTTCGGGCGGAGGGCCGGTTCCGTCAGCTGCGGACGCGGGTGATCTCGGCGCCGCAGCGGGCGAGCTTGGCCTCCAGGGCCTCGAAGCCGCGGTCGAGGTGGTAGACCCGGTTGATGCTGGTCTCGCCCTCGGCGGCGAGGCCCGCGATGACGAGGGAGACGGAGGCGCGCAGATCCGTGGCCATCACGGGCGCGCCCTTCAGGCGCTCGACGCCCTCGACGATGGCGAGGTCGCCCTCGAGCCGGATCCGGGCGCCGAGGCGGGCCAGCTCCTGCACGTGCATGAAGCGGTTCTCGAAGATCGTCTCGCGGATGTGGGACTGGCCCTTGGCCAGCGTCATCAGCGCCATGAACTGCGCCTGCAGGTCGGTGGGGAAGCCGGGGAACGGGTCGGTGGTGACGTCGACGGCGGCGATGCCCCCGCCGTTGCGGCGGATGCGGATGGTATCGGTGCCCGTCGTGATCTCGGCGCCGGTGGTGGCCAGCACGTCGAGGGCGGCGTGCAGCAGGTCCGCGCGCGTGTTCTCCAGGGTCACGTCGCCGCCGGTCATCGCCACCGCCATGGCGTAGGTGCCGGTCTCGATCCGGTCGGGCAGCACGTCGTGGCGGGCGCCGTGCAGGCGCGAGACCCCCTCGACGGTGATGCGCGGCGTGCCGGCGCCCTCGATGCGGGCGCCCATCTTGGTGAGGCAGGCGGCCAGGTCGACGACCTCGGGCTCGCGGGCGGCGTTCTCGATCAGGGTCGAGCCGTTGGCCAGGGCCGCCCCCATCAGCGCCACGTGGGTGCCGCCCACCGTCACCTTGGGGAAGTGGATCTCGCCGCCGCGCAGGCCGTTCTTGGCCCGGGCGACGACGTAGCCGCCATCGACCTCCACGGTGGCGCCGAGGCGCTCCAGCGCCATCAGCAGCAGGTCGACGGGACGGGTGCCGATGGCGCAGCCGCCCGGCATCGAGACCCGGGCCTCGCCGAAGCGGGCGAGCAGCGGTGCGATCACCCAGAAGCTGGCCCGCATGGTCGAGACGAGCTCGTAGGGCGCCGTGGTGTCGATGACGTTGGACGCGGTGAGGCGGATGGTCTGGCCGGTCTCGGTGGTCTGGCCCGGGCGCTTGCCCACCACCATGTGGTCGACGCCGTGATTGCCGAGGATGCGCAGGAGGGCGTTGATGTCGGCCAGTCGCGGCACGTTGCCGAGCTCCAGCGTCTCGCCGGTCATCAGGCTGGCGATCATCAGGGGCAGCGCGGCGTTCTTGGCGCCCGAGATCGGGATCACCCCGTGCAGCGGCCGGCCGCCGATGATGTTGATGCGGTCCATTGTTTCTAAAACCTTGCCCAAATCTTCGCGCGCCCGGTGCGCATGCGGCGCTGCGAGCGGGAGAATTCCGAAATCGAAACCTGGCGGGACGTGAACCGTCCCCGCGGAAACGGCACCGTTATAGCCAAGTTTTGTCGAAAAGGAGGTTTTCGGCGCGCGATTAGGCTTCGCTGCCCGGCTCGGGTGTTTCGCCGGTCTCGGGTGTTTCGCCGGTCTCAGGCGTTTCGCCGGCCTTGGGCGGATCCTGGCGACCGCGCAGCTGGGCCTTGCGCCGACGCAGGTTGTCGCGCAGGGCCGCCTTCAGGCGCTCGGCCCTCTGCTCGGCCGCGCTCTTGGGTTCTGCCGCGCTCCTGGGCTCTGCCACGCTCTTGGGCTCGGCGGCGTTCTTGGGCGTCGCCCGCGGGGGCGCTCCGGCCTCGGTCTCGTCGTCCATCATGCGCCGCGCCGGTCCGTCTGCGGGGTGGGTGTCGCGCACGGCGCGCCGGGTCGGGAGGCCCGACGCGACGCATCGTCGCCACGTCGTTGTGTCGGCTTTGCAGCCCCGGGTCGATGGATGCAAAGCAGGAATGCGGTTGTCGACTTGAACCAATTCCAAGTTCACCTGTATCGTCGCGACCGCGTCGGGGAAACCCGCGTCAGAGGGCGAGCATCGTCAGCGACTCCTTCAGGAGTCCGCGCCAGGCTCGCTCACGAGACCGATTGCATCGAGGGCCCCCCGCACGAGGGTCCGCGTGGAAACGATCCCGCCAGAGGCCGCGACTCCACCGTAGGCCCCTCAGCCCAAGCGTGAAGGACGGATGCCCGTGAACCGCATGCCCGCGACGATCAAGATCAGCGACACCAAGCAGGGAGCGGGCCAGAAGTCCCACGACGGCTGCCGCATGGGATCGCCGGCGCGGGGCCGGACCGACTACGAGACCCATTTCCGCACCGCCCTCGACCGCCTGCACGGCGAGCGCCGCTACCGCGTCTTCGCCGATATCGAGCGCATCGCGGGCCGCTTTCCGACCGCGCACTGGCGCAAGCCCGACGGCGGGACCTCCGAGATCACGGTGTGGTGCTCGAACGATTACCTGGGCATGGGCCAGCACCCGGACGTGGTCGGCGCCATGACCCGCACCGCCGCCCGCTGCGGCGTGGGTGCAGGCGGCACCCGCAATATCGCGGGCAACAACTCGCCCCTCGTCGATCTGGAGCGCGAGCTCGCCGACCTGCACGGCAAGGAGGCGGGCCTCGTCTTCACCTCGGGCTACGTCTCGAACCAGGCCGGCATCTCCACCATCGCCAAGCTGATCCCGAACTGCCTGATCCTGTCGGACGCCTTCAACCACAATTCGATGATCGAGGGCGTACGCCATTCGGGCTGCGAGAAGCGCGTCTTCCGCCACAACGACCTCGCCCATCTGGAGGAGCTTCTGATCGCGGCGGGCGACCGCCCCAAGCTGATCGCCTTCGAGAGCGTCTACTCCATGGACGGCGACGTCTCGGACATCGCCGCGATCTGCGACCTCGCCGACCAGTACGGCGCCCTGACCTACCTCGACGAGGTCCACGCGGTCGGCCTCTACGGTCCCCGCGGCGGCGGCATCGCCGAGCGGGACGGGGTGATGCACCGGGTCGACGTGATCGAGGGCACCCTCGCCAAGGGCTTCGGCTGCGTCGGCGGCTATATCACCGGCTCGGCGGTCCTCTGCGACGCGGTCCGCAGCCATGCCCCGGGCTTCATCTTCACCACCGCCCTGCCGCCGGCCATCGCGGCGGCCGCCATCGCCTCGGTGCGCTACCTCAAGCGCTCGAGCGGCGAGCGCGAGGCGCACCAGCGTCAGGCCGCCCGGACCAAGGCCGCCCTGGAGGCCGCCGGCCTGCCGGTGCTGCACACCGACACCCATATCGTTCCCGTGATGGTGGGCGATGCCGAGCTGTGCAAGGCGGCGGCCGATCACCTGCTGGAGCACCACGGCATCTACATCCAGCCGATCAACTACCCCACCGTGCCGCGCGGCACCGAGCGCCTGCGCATCACGCCGTCGCCCTTCCACGACGATGTCCGCATCGCCCGGCTCACGGCGGCGTTGACCGAGACCTGGGATACCCTGGACCTTCCCCGCGCCGGGACCGTCTTCGTCGAGGCGGCCGAGTAGGCCGCCCCGCGGCGCCCCTCAGTTCAGGCGCCAGATCGCGCCGGTGAGCACGGTGGCGAAACCGACCCAGGCGGCGTAGGGCACCAGCAGCCACGCCGCCGCCCGGTCGAAGCGCCAGGACAGGCGGATTGTCCAGAGGATCATCACCCACATCGCGGCCGAGACCACCAGGGCGGCCCCCAGCGCGTGGGCGGCGAAGAAGGTCGGGGTCCAGGCGGCGTTGAGGGCGAGCTGTACCGCGAAGGCGGCCAGCGCCAGGCGCCACGGCCCCAGGGTCGGGCCGCTGCGCGGCTTCGCTCCGAGAAGGCGGAAGGCCGAGACCGCAATCATCGCGTAGAGAATCGTCCAGGCGACCGGGAACGCCCAGTTCGGCGGGTTGAAGGACGGCTTCGTCAGGCCGGCATACCAGCCCTCGATGTTCGGCCCCGTGGCGGCCGAGCCCAGCACGGCCGTCAGCGCCACGGGCAGGATCGCCGCCGCCAGCCGCCAGGGCAGGGCGAGGGCGGGCTCGGCGGGAACGTGGATCGGTGACGATGCGGGCGCGCGGGACATGACGGGCGGTTTTCCTTGCCTCTGACCGGGCCTCGGGACGGAGCGCCGAGACCCCGGCTTGCGGTCCGTGCACAGGTCTGCGAGGCCGGGTCCATCGAATCCCGACCTCGCGGACACGCTCCATGCCGGATCCCCTGTCAGAACCGAACGCGCCGAACGGTCCTTCGGATGCCGCGCCCGCCTTCACCCCAGCTTCCGCCTTCACCAAGCGCAGTCTCGCCGCCCAGGCCCTCGGCCGGGTCGATCCGGTGACGCGGGGCGTGGTGATGCCCCTGCACGTGGCCACCACCTTCCTGCGGGATCCCGACAACGGCTACAGCTCGGGCTTCTCCTACGCCCGGCCCGACAACGCCACCGTGCGCGAGGCGGAGGCGGTCCTGGCGATGCTGGAGGACGCGGCGGCGGGTGCCCTGCTGTTCGGCTCCGGCATGGCGGCCGCCACGGCCGTGTTCACCGCCCTGGAGGCCGGCGACCACGTGGTGGCGCCCCGCGTGATGTACTGGGGCCTGAAGCGCTGGCTCAACGCCGAGATGCCGCGTCGGCGGATCGCGGTCGATTTCGTCGACATGGACGACCTCGCTGCCCTGGGGCGGGCGATCCGCCCGGGCGCCACGAAGCTCGTCTGGATCGAGACACCGGGCAATCCCCTCTGGACGATCACGGACATCGCCGAGGCGGCCCGCCGCGCGCACGCGGCGGGCGCGCGGCTCGCCGTCGACTCCACCGCCGCCTCGCCGATCCACACCCGGCCGCTGACGCTGGGCGCCGACATCGTGATGCACTCGGCCACCAAGATCCTGAACGGCCACTCGGACGTGGTGGCGGGGGTGCTGGCCGGCGCCCGGGTGGACGCGTTCTGGGAGCGCCTCGTCGCAATCCGTTCCGGGGGCGGCGCGATCCTGGGTCCGTTCGAGGCCTATCTGCTGATGCGCTCCCTGCGCACCCTGCCGTTGCGGGCGGCGGCGCAGGCTGCCAGCGCCGCCGCCCTCGCCCGACGCTTCCAGGGCCATCCCGGCATTTCGCATGTCCTCTATCCCGGCCTGCCGGACGATCCCGGTCACGCGGTCGCGGCCCGGCAGATGGAGGGCGGCTTCGGCTACATGCTGTCGATCCGGGTGCGGGACGGCGAGGCGGCGGCCATTCGCACCGCGGCGCGGGTGCGGCTGTGGAAGCGGGCGACCTCCCTGGGCGGTGTCGAGAGCCTGATCGAGCACCGGGCCTCGGTGGAGGGGCCGGACTCCCCGTGTCCCCCCGACCTGCTGCGTCTCTCCACCGGGATCGAGGCGGTGGACGACCTGTTCGCCGATCTCGACGCCGCCCTGCGGGGCCCGTGACGTTTTCGGTGGTGCCGCGGGCGGAACTCGCGCGTTGGTGGGGCAAATCCCGATCCTGCCGCCCGATCGCGGCGCAGGGTCATGGCTCGAGAGACCGCTCCCCCATGATGAAGCCCGTCCTCTTCTCCGGAACCCTCGCCCTCCTGTGCCTCGCGACCGCCGCCCGGGCCGAGAGCGGCCCGCCGGACCTGAACATCGAGCGGACCTGCCGGTCGGCGGCCTCCGCGAGCGTCAGCGACAATGCCAGCCAGGAGGGATGCCTGCGCTCCGAGCGCGCCTCGCGCGACGAGATCAAGCGCCGCTGGAACGAGTTTACCCCGGCCGCCAAGAACCAGTGCGAGAAGCAGTTCGAGGCCGGCGGGTTTCCGTCCTACGTCGAGATGGTGACCTGCCTCGAACTCGCGAGCGGCACCGGCCTGCCGAAGCAGTCGGATGATTCGCGCGCGGGCCGGGGGACCAGCAGCGCCACCAAGGAGCCGAGCCCCGCCCAGCGCACGGATCCGATCAAGGTGCTCGAGAACCAGTAGGCCGACGAGCCCGGGTCAGCTCGACGAGGCCGGCACCTCGTCGGCGATCCAGGCCGGCTGCGGCCGGCCGCGACCGGGCTCGGCCGTCCCGCCCCGGCTCTGCGCCAGGGCGGTGAGTTCCGGCGCCCGGGCGGTGTCGTCCACCGTCAGGAACAGGCGCCGCCCTTGCGAGATCCGGCCGAGGCGGGCGCTGCTCGTCAGCACGCTCTGGGCCGGGCTCGACAGCAGGCCGAGGGCCACCGGTGCCATCCAGAGGGCGAGCCACGGGTCGCCCGCCCAGGCGAGGCCGCCCGCCAGCAGGCCACCCGCCACGAGGGTGTCGACCTGGAGCCGGCACGCTTCCCGCCACGGCACGCGGCGATCGTCGCGCACCTGGGCATCCCAGCGCACCACGCGGCCGACGAAGGTGGTGGCCACGGCGCCCGCCGCGAACAGCGTCATCACCGGCCAGAGCAGGACCCAGATCGCCTGTTCGAGCGCGGCGCTCTTCAGGAGCGAAGCGGTGCCGCCGAAGGCCGCCCGGCGCTCGCCGGACGCCAGGACGTGGCCGAGGCTCAGGAGCTTCGGCAGGGCCAGGATCGTCAGGACGAGGGCCGCCAGGGCATGGGCGGCCGCGCCCGTGCCGGTGAGGCCGTAGCCGAGGAGGCCGAGGTTGCCGGTCCGCGCCGCCTGCAGCGTTCCGAGGGCGAGGAACAGGACCCAGAGCGGGCAGGCCATGTAGGACAGGATGCCGACGGCGAGGTGCCAGCGGCTGGCGGGGCGCAGGCCCGGCATGGCGGTGACGCGCAGGTGCTGCATGTTGCCCTGGCACCAGCGGCGCTCGCGCCCGAGGAGGTCGACGAGGTTCGTCGGCATCTCCTCCCAGGTGCCGCCCATCTCCGGCAGCAGGCGGACCTCCCAGCCGGCCCGGCGCAGGAGCGCGCCCTCGACGATGTCGTGGCACAGGATCTCGCCGCCCAGCGGTGCCTTGCCGGGCAGCACCGGCAGCGCGGCGTTGTCGGCGAAGGCCGCGACCCGCACGATCGCGTTGTGGCCCCAGTAGCTGCCGTCGGGCCCCTGCCAGGTTTCCAGGCAGCGGATCGCCAGGGGCGCGTACAGCCGCACGGCGAATTGCTGGATGCGGGCGAACAGGGTGTCGCGCCCGGTGGCGTAGGACACGGTCTGGATCAGGCCGACCCGGGGGCTCTCCTCCATCAGCCGGGCGAGGCGGCGCATGGCGCTGCCGGTCATCAGGCTGTCGGCGTCGAGCACGATCATGAAGTCGTACTCGGCCCCGTAGGTCTTGCAGAACTCGGCGATGTTGCCCGCCTTGCGGCCGGCATTGTCCCGGCGACGGCGATAGCGGATGCGCGGCAGGCCGGGGCCGTGCTGACGGGTCCAGGCCTCCATCCGGGCGAATTCGTGCTCCTCGATCGCCGCGATGGCCCCGTCCCGCGTGTCGGAGAGAACGAAGATGTCGAGGTCGCCGCCGTCGCCCCCGTCGCGCTGCAGCGAGCGGGCCATGACCCGCAGGGCCGCGAACACCGCCACGGCGTCCTCGGCGTGGATCGCCACCACCGCCGCCGTGCGGCTCAGGCCCGAGGCCTCCGCCGGGACGGTGAGGGAGCGCCGCTCCAGGGCGGATTTCGCCCGGTCGCCGAAGGCCGTGGCCACGAGGCCGTAGACGTATTGCCAGGCCACGAAGGCCTGCCAGGTCATGACGAGGGCGAAGAGCCCGAGCACCGCTCCGCCGAGGAGGCCGGACGGCGTCCCGTAGGCGGCCCGCGCCAGGGCGGTGACGGCTGCCCCCAGGACGAGGGGTGGCAGGGCCAGCAGCAGGCGGCGGCCCAGGAACCCGCCGGGGCGGGCTCCGGGGGCGTCGAGGGCGATTTCCAGCGAACCCGGGATTTCAGCCGCCGGGGCGTCGTGCGACAACCTGTGGGACATGGGACGCGGGAAACTCGAAGGAGGGACACCGCGATCCGCCACCGGGCACGATGCCGGCAAAGGGGAAGCGATGCGCGATGGCGAGGGTCTCGAAGGATGCGGGCGGACCGAACCCTTCTCGCGGCGGCAGGCCCTGCGGACCACGCTGAGCGTGGCCGTCGGGATGATCCTCCCTACCGCGCAGGATCTGAATGCGGGCCGAACGCGCGCCGCGGCCCTCGCTCCCATAACATTTGACGCCGTGAAGGCGAAGGCGCGGGCGCTCGCGGCGCACCCCTACGCGGCGCCGCAGGACGATCTGCCGCCGGCCCTGGCCGGCCTGTCCTACGACGGCTACCGCGCCATCACCTTCCGGCCGGAGGCGAGCCTGCCCCTGGGACGCCGCTTCTCGGCCCAGCTGTTCCATCGCGGCTTCCTGCAGCGCAAGCGGGTCGCCCTCGTCCTGCAGCCCCGCGACGGCCCGGCCCGGGCCATCCCCTACGCCCCCGACCTGTTCGAGCTCGGGCCGGACCTGAGGGGCCAGAGCTTCGCGCCGGATCTCGGCTTTGCCGGCTTCCGGCTGCACTATGCCTTCGCGGCCGACCGGCCGGCGGATCAGGAGGAATTCCTGGTCTTCCTCGGCGCCTCCTACTTCCGGCTGCGCGGATTCGGCCAGGAATACGGGCTCTCGGCCCGGGGCGCCGCCATCCGCACCGGGGGGCCGGGCGCGGAGGAATTCCCCGACTTCACCGCCTTCTGGATCTGCGAGCCCGAGGCCGAGGCCCGCGCCATCGAGATCTGGGCGCTGCTCGATTCCCCGAGCCTCGCCGGGGCCTACCGCTTCCGCGTCGCGCCGGGCGACCCCTCGGTGATGCAGGTCGAGGCGTCGCTGCATCCCCGGACGACCCTGGAGCATCTCGGGCTCGCCCCCCTCACCAGCATGTTCCTGCACGGAGCCAACGGCCCGGGGGCACGGAGGGCCGAGCCCTTCGACGATTTCCGTCCGCAGGTGCATGATTCCGACGGGCTGGCGGTGGTGACCCGGGGCGAGCGGCTCTGGCGGCCCCTCGTCAACGGCCGGGCGCAACCGCAGATCTCGGCCTTCGGCGTCGACCCGCTGGAGGGCTTCGGCCTGCTGCAGCGCGCCCGCGACTTCCCCGCCTATCTCGACGTGCAGGCCCGGCACGAGGCGCGCCCGGGGCTCTGGGTCACGCCCGAATCGGGGTTCGGGGCCGGCGCGGTCCGGCTCTTCGAGATCCCGTCGCGCGAGGAGTACATGGACAACATTGTGGCGGCCTTCGTGCCCGGCCCCCCCGTGCCGGCCGGGACCGAGCGGAGCGTGTCCTACCGCCTCACGACGGTCGGCGCGGAGCCGGCGGCCGTGGTGCCCGGCGCCCTCGGCCGGGTCGTCTCCACCCGCGTCGGCTCAGCCGAGCGCCTGCGCCCGACCACGCCGCCGAGCCCGGGCCGGCGCCTCTACGTCGTGGATTTCGAAGGGCCGGCCCTGCCGTCCGACCGGGGCGCGACCCTGTCCGCCGACGTCTCGGCCAGCGCCGGCACGATGGTCGACCCGGTGGTGGAGTTCGTGCCTCAGACCGGCGGCTGGCGGCTCTACGTCGAGTGGCGGCCGCCCGCACCGATGCCGGCCGACGACGTGATCCTGCGCGCCCGCCTCGTCCGGGACGGCCGGGCCGTGACCGAGACCTGGGACATGGCCGCCTGAGGCTCCGGCGATCCCGGGACGATGGGGGCGCGCGGCCGCCGCAGCCGCGCCGTCGGCAGGCAAGCCGGCAACGGCCGCGTGCGGGGTGCGGGGACGGGCTCCGTCCACGGCCTCGCCACGGATCGAACGATCCGCGTCGCCTGGGTGTCGGAGGTCGCGGCCGGACCTACTGACAATCGTAGGATTGCGCGTCCGCGGGATGGGCGCCGAGGGTCAGCGCGTAGGTATCGATTCTCGAAATGGCCCGCGCCTCGGAGACCGGAGGCTTGGTCAGCATCGTGATGGTGAATGCAGCGGCGGCAATCACGAATGCTACCGCAAGCGTTGTCACTGAACGCATTTCAGCCTCCATTGGCAGGGTTTGCTGCCAACACTTCGTTGTGCCGAGCGGTTTGGAGGCTAGATTGATTCGGTGGCCGCTTCAATCTTCGAATACTGGAAAAGACGGCTAAATATTGTGCGGTGTCCTGGTTCTCAGCCATGTTCGGCCCGGGCATCCAGGAGTGTGGTGTCCGTGCCCGTCGGACCCGCAGCACCGCTCCGCGCCGGGTTTTCCGCGGCGCCGGGTTTGACCGCCCGGCGGGCGGCCCTGTAGACACCCGGCCCCACCCGGAGACGCCCCATGGCCGCCATCAACACGAGTCTCGCCGCCGAACTCGGCGTCGCGGAATGGCAGGTGAAGGCCGCGGTCGACCTGCTCGACGGCGGCGCGACGGTGCCGTTCATCGCGCGCTACCGCAAGGAGGTCACCGGCACCCTCGACGACGCGCAGCTGCGCACCCTGGAGGAGCGCCTCGCCTACCTGCGGGACCTGGAGGAGCGCCGGGCCGCCGTGCTGCAGGCGATCGAGGCCCAGGGCAAGCTCGAGGCCGGGCTGAAGGCCCGCATCCTCGCCGCCGACACCAAGGCCCGGCTGGAAGACCTCTACCTGCCCTTCAAGGTGAAGCGCCGGACGAAGGCGCAGGTCGCCCGCGAGGCCGGCCTCGATCCCCTCGCCGAGGCCCTTCTCACCCGGCCGGACCAAGCCCCCGAGGGGGCCGCCCGGGCCTACGTGGATGCGGGCAAGGGCGTCGCCGACGTCGAGGCCGCCCTGGAGGGCGCGCGTGCCATCCTGATCGAGCGCTTCAGCGAGGACCCGGAGCTGGTGGGCTCCCTCCGCGAGAGCGGCTGGCAGCGCGGCCGGATGGTCGCTACGGTAAAGCCCGGCAAGGCCGCGTCCGGCGAGAAGTTCTCGGATTACTTCGACTTCTCGGAAGCCCTCGCGAAGCTGCCCTCGCACCGCATCCTGGCCCTGTTCCGGGGCGAGAAGGAGGAGGTGCTCGACCTCGCCATCGCCGATGCGCTGGGCGACGCGCCGGCCAAGGGACAGCCCGGATCGCAGGAGCTGCGCATCGCCAAGACCTTCGGCATCCGCGACCAGGGGCGGCCGGGCGACGCCTTCCTGACGGAGACGGTCCGGCGCGCCTGGCGCACCCGCCTGAAGCCCGCCCTCGATACGGACCTGCGGGCGCGCCTCTGGGCGGCGGCCGAGGCCGGCGCGGTCACGGTCTTCGCCGGCAACCTGCGCGACCTCCTGCTCGCGGCCCCGGCGGGCGCGCGGCCGACCCTCGGGCTCGACCCGGGCTTCCGCACCGGCGTGAAGGTCGCGGTGGTCGACGCCACCGGCAAGGTGGTGGCCACCGACACGATCTACCCGCACGAGCCGCGCCGCGACTGGAACGGGGCCCTGATCGCTCTCGCCAAGCTCTGCCGGGCCCATGGCGTGGAGCTCGTCGCCATCGGCAACGGCACCGCCTCGCGGGAGACCGACAGGCTCGCCGCCGAGCTGATCGCCAAGCAGCCCGAGCTGACGCTCACCAAGGTGATGGTCTCCGAGGCCGGCGCCTCGGTCTACTCGGCCTCGGCCTATGCCAGCGCGGAGCTGCCCGAGCTCGACGTCTCGATCCGCGGCGCGGTCTCCATCGCGCGGCGCCTGCAGGACCCGCTGGCCGAGCTCGTCAAGATCGAGCCGAAGGCGATCGGCGTCGGCCAGTACCAGCACGATCTGGCCGAGGGGAAGCTCGCGCGCTCCCTCGACGCGGTGGTGGAGGATTGCGTGAACGGCGTCGGGGTCGACGTGAACACCGCCTCGGCGCCGCTGCTGGCCCGGGTCTCGGGCCTGACCGCGCGGGTCGCTTCGAACATCATCGTGCACCGGGACGCCCACGGCCCGTTCCGCAGCCGCACCAGCCTGAAGAAAGTGGCGGGGCTCGGGCCCAAGGCCTACGAGCTCGCCGCCGGCTTCCTGCGCATCCGCGACGGAAGCGATCCCCTCGATGCCTCGGGCGTGCACCCGGAGGCCTACCCGGTGGTGCGCCGGATCCTCGCCGCCACCGGCCAGCCGATCCAGGCGCTGATCGGCAATACCGGTGCCCTGCGCAGCCTGGACCCCAAGACCTTCACCGACGCCACCTTCGGCCTGCCCACCGTCACCGACATCCTGTCGGAGCTGGAGAAGCCGGGCCGCGATCCGCGCCCGGCCTTCCGGACCGCGACCTTCCAGGAGGGGGTCGAGAAGATCTCCGATCTGAAGCCCGGCATGCGCCTCGAGGGCGTAGTCACCAACGTGGCCGCCTTCGGCGCCTTCGTGGATGTCGGGGTTCACCAGGACGGGCTGGTGCACATCTCGATGCTGGCCGACCGCTTCGTCAAGGACCCGCGCGAGGTGGTGAAGCCGGGCGACGTCGTGCAGGTGCGCGTGGTGGAGGTCGATCCGAACCGCAAGCGCATCGCCCTGACGATGCGCTCGGACGAGGCCGGCGCGCCGCGTCCCGCCGCCCGCCGCGAGGCGCCGGCCGCTCCGCCTGCGAGACCGGCCCCGCGCGCGACGCCGGCGCCCGAGGCGGGCGGCGCCATGGCGGAGGCCCTGCGGCGTGCGGCCCTCGCCAAGGGGATGCCGAAGCGCTGAGCGCCCGGCCGGCTCTCCAGGCAGAGTCTTCCCGGCCCCCGCGGCGCGCGACCGGGCGCGAGGCCTCAGTGGAAGAACGGCAGGGTGTGCGGGGCGTAGAGGCCGAAGCCGAGGAGAGCGAGCCCGGCAACACCCAGGAGCCCGCCGCCGACCACCAGGGCGAAGATGCCGGTGATGACCTCCGCCGAGGCGAGCACGATGCCGATCTGGAAGGCGGCCGAGGCGAACTCGTAATGGTGGTAGCGGTGCAGGGCGAGGTCGCGCACCTCCTGCGAGTGCCGCGCCTTCTCGGCCAGTTCCTTGCGCCCCTCGCCGGTGGCGGGCTCGCTGTCCCAGCGGGCCATGGTCTTGGCCCACTCGGCGCGCTTGGCCTTCACGGCCTCGGAATTCGCGACCTCCGGCGGCAGCAGCGCCAGGGTCTCGTCGGCGGTCTTGAGGACGGTGCCCCGGATGGTGCGGGCCTGGAAGTAGGCCCATTGGTTGGACGCCTCGACGTTGGCCCCGAGGGCGTCGGTCTGGGCGCCCTTGGCCAGGGTCTCGGCCAGCGCCAGGAACAGCGCCAACACCGAGATCAGCAGCGCCACGCGCTTGTTCGAACTGCCGCCCGCCCCGTGACCACCCGACATGCTGCCTCCTCCTGATTTGGACGGCGGCAGTCACACCCGATCGCGTCGGCGAGCGCAAGACGCTTTCCCGTCAGTCGGGAACCACCGCCCTAATTCGGAAACACGTGGCCGCCGATGATCCGCAGACCCACGGGGCTGCCGGCGGCGAAGCGGTTGGTGTCGGCGGCCTCCACCACCACGGTCCTGCCCTCGGGCCGGTCGACCTCGATGCGCTGGCGCCCCTGCGTCCGGTAGGACGAGCGCACGACGCCCTGGAGATGGGCCTGGTCGCCCTCCGCGAACTGGAGCTGCCAGGGGCGGGCATAGAGCTTGACCGGACCGACGAGCCCCTCGGGGGCCCGCACGGGGGTCAGGCGGCCGTCGACGCGGACCTCGCCGCCTTGCGCGATCGCCTCGACCTCGATGGTGTCGCCGAGGAACTTCAGCACGGTGGCGGAGACCGGCGCCTCCTGCACCTCGTCCGGGGTGCCGACCTGCTCCAGGCGCCCCTTGTCCAGCACCGCGACCCGGTCGGAGAGCTCCAGGGCCTCGTCCTGGTCGTGGGTGACGAAGATCGTGGTCTGGCCGGTGCGGTCGTGGATCTCGCGCAGCCAGCGGCGCAGGTCCTTGCGCACCTGGGCGTCGAGGGCGCCGAAGGGCTCGTCGAGCAGCAGGACCCGGGGCTCCACCGCGAGCGCCCGGGCCAGGGCGATGCGCTGGCGCTGGCCACCCGAGAGCTGACTCGGATAGCGGTCGGCGAAGCCGGAGAGCTTGATGAGGTCGAGGAGATCGCCGACCCGGCGCCTGATCTCGGCCTTGGCCGGGCGCTCGGAGCGTTTCCGGGCGTTGAGCCCGTAGGCGATGTTCTCGGCCACGCTCATGTGCTTGAACAGGGCGTAGTGCTGGAACACGAAGCCCACCGCGCGCTGCTGCACCGGGAGCCGGGTCGCATCCTCGGCCCCGAACACGATGCGGCCCGCATCGGGGAAATCGAGGCCGGCGATGATGCGCAGCAGCGTGGTCTTGCCCGAGCCCGACGGGCCGAGCAGCGCGAGCAGCTCGCCCGCCCGCACGTCGAGGGAGAAATCGTGCAGAACCGCGGCCGTGTCGAAGGTCTTCGACAGCGCCTCGACGCGGATGGCGGTGGAGCCGCCCATCCGCTCAGTGGCCCCGGGCGCCCGCGGCGATCTCGTCGGCGTAGCGCCATTCGAGGAGGGATTTGACGCAGAGGGTGACGAGGGCGAGGCCGGCCAGGAGGGAGGCGACGGCGAAAGCGGCAACGAAGTTGTACTCATTGTAGAGAATCTCCACGTGGAGCGGCAGCGTGTTGGTGAGGCCCCGGATGTGGCCCGAGACCACCGAGACCGCGCCGAACTCGCCCATCGCGCGGGCATTGCAGAGGAGCACGCTGTAGAGGAGGCCCCAGCGGATGTTGGGCAGCGTCACCGTCCGGAAGGCGTGCCAGCCGGACGCCCCGAGGGTCAGCGCCGCCTCCTCCTCCGCCGTGCCCTGCTCCTGCATCAGCGGGATGAGCTGGCGGGCGACGAACGGGAAGGTGACGAAGATGGTCGCCAGCACGATGCCGGGCACCGCGAAGATGACCTGGATGTCGTGGGCCAGCAGCCAGGGGCCGAGCAGCCCCTGCGCCCCGAAGACCAGCACGTAGATCAGGCCCGAGACCACCGGCGAGACCGAGAACGGCAGGTCGATCAGGGTGACGAGCAGGTTCTTGCCCCAGAACTCGAACTTGGCGATGGCCCAGGAGGCCATGATCCCGAAGACCAGGTTGAAGGGCACTGCGATGGCGGCCGTCAGCAGCGTCAGCCGGATCGCCGCGTGGGCATCGGCCTCCGTGAAGGCGGCGAGGTAGGCGGCAAAGCCCTTGGCGAAGGCCTGGGCGAACACGGTGAGCAGCGGCAGCACCAGGAACAGCGCCAGGAACAGGATCGCGATCCCGATCAGCAGCCAGCGGATCCAGCGGCCTTCCGTGACGACGCTGGCCGGGCGGGCCTCGGCCGGGGCGACGGGGGCGAAGGTCTCAGACATAGCCGAATCTCCGCCGGCTCCAGGCCTGGATCAGGTTGATGGCGAGCAGGGTGAGGAACGAGATGCCGAGCATGAGCGTGGCGATGGCGCAGGCGCCGCCGTAATCGTACTCGGACAGCTTGATGACGATGAGGAGCGGCGCGATCTCGGAGACGTAGGGCAGGTTGCCGGCGATGAAGATGATCGAGCCGTACTCGCCGACCCCGCGGGCGAAGGCGAGGGCGAAGCCGGTGAGCACCGCGGGGATCAGCGGCGGCAGCACCACCCGCACCAGGGTGTGGACGCGTCCCGCCCCGAGGGTGGCGGAGGCCTCCTCGATCTCCTTGTCGATCTCGGCGATCAGCGGCTGCACGGTGCGCACCGCGAAGGGCAGGCCGATGAACACCATGGCGATGTAGATGCCCACGGGTGTGTAGGCGGCCTCGATGCCGATCCGCGCCAGCTGCGCGCCCACGAGGCCGTTGGGGGCGTAGAGGGCGGCCAGCGCGATGCCGGCCACGGCGGTGGGAAGCGCGAAGGGCAGGTCCACCACCGCATCGACGATCTTGCGGCCGGGAAAGCGGTAGCGCGTCAGCACCCAGGCGATGAGGAAGCCGAACACCGAGGCGGTCAGCGCCGCCACCAGGGAGACGCCGAAGCTGACGCGCAGCGCGCTGGCGACCCGCGGATCGGTGGCGACCTCCCAGATCCCCGCGAGGCCGAGGCCCGAGGCGCGCGTCACCAGGGCGGCCAGCGGCAGCAGCACGATCAGGCCGAGGCAGGTCAGGGTGTAGCCGAAGGCGAGCCCGAAACCGGGGATCACGCTCGGGCGGGGCCATGGGGGTGTCCTGCTCAGGTCTCGGCCCCTTCCCCAGCGGGAAGGGGCGGGGAGGGCGGCTGCGTCAGCGCCCCGCCTTGCTCAGCTGGTCGAACAGGCCCCCGTTGTCGAAATTCTTCTTCTGGATCTCGTCCCAGTCGCCCTGCAGGTCCTCGATCTTGAACAGCTTCAGCTCGGGAAGCTGGGCCAGATCCTCGGGCTTGGCCGCCGCGCGGTTGAGCGGGCGGTAATGGTGCTTGGCGAAGATGGCCTGCGCCTGGTCGGAATAGAGGAACTGAAGATAAGCCTCGGCCTGTTTGCGGGTTCCCTTCTTGTCGACGTTGACGTCGACCAGGGCGACCGGCGGCTCGGCGTAGATGGAGGTCGGCGGCACGACCACATCGAACTTGTCGCGGCCGAACTCCTCGAACACGAGGTAGGCCTCGTTCTCCCAGGTCGGCAGCACGTCGCCGAGGCCGCGTTGCGCGAAGGTTACGGTGGAGCCGCGGGCACCGGTGTCGAGGACCGGGACGTTCTTGTAGACCGCCCCCACGAAGGCATTGGCCTTGTCGGCGTCCTTGCCCTCCCGCTCGTAGGCGTAGCCCCAGGCCGCGAGGAAGTTCCAGCGTCCCCCGGCGGAGGTCTTCGGGTTGGGGGTGATGACCTTGACGTCGGGCTTCACGAGGTCGCCCCAGTCCTTCACGCCCTTCGGGTTGCCCTTGCGTACGAGGAACACCACGGTCGAGGTGTAGGGCAGGCCCTGGTTCGGCAGCTTCGTCCGCCAATCCGGGACGATCTTCTTCGAGATCCGGCTGATCGCGTCGATGTCGGAGGGGATGCCGAGGGTCACCACATCGGCCGGAATGCCGTCGATCACCGTGCGGGCCTGCGAGCCCGAGCCGCCATGGGCGGCACGCACGGTCAGGGTCTCGCCGGTCTTGGCCTTCCACGCCTCGGAGAAGGCCGCGTTGATCTCGCGATAGAGCTCCCGGGTCGGATCGTACGAGACGTTGAGGAGCTCGGTCTGGGCGCAGGCGAGCGGGGGCGCGAGCAGGGCCGCGGCGAGGCCGGCGCCGAGCAGGGCCGCATGGCGGCGGGTGCGTCCGGTGGTCCGGGAAGTGGTCTCGCTCACGGGGATCTCCGAATCTAGCTCGCGCAGCCGGAGCGAAGGCTTCCGCATCGCGACCCCGGCGACGCTGGTTTCGTTCGTTTTAACGAACATTGTCAAGCGTCAGGACTGAATCGGATAAGGTAACACGAGCCCCTTCGTTCCCGCGATATGGCCTGATCGAGAACGCTTTATACGATGTGGAGAACAGGATGCTCCCGCGGTTCCCGGCGAGAGAAGAACCTGCTGAGCCTGCGGGGGTTCTATAGAAAGGACATTCCGTTCAATCGTGGGATCCCATCCTGTGTTCAGCGCATGGGCGTGGCGATGGGAGGCGATCGCCACGACCGTTCGCCTCCACTGCACCCGGCCGGACCCTCGGGCTCACCCCGGAGGGCGGATGTCCGATGCCCGCCGCTTCAAGGCTGCGAACGAGAGCCGACAAGCGCGGCCGAGACCACGCCGATCAGCCCCGCAGGCGGGAGCCCCGGGGCATCGACGGCCGCTTGGCGGCCGATGAAAATGTCAGTGTGGCCGAGGACGGGGACGCGCCGGCCTCAGGCTGCGGCGCGCGACGTCCGGACGCTCAATCCGCCGCGACGGCGATGAGCGAGAACAGAGACGCCAGCAGGATGTTGCCGACGACGACGAGGGCGAGCGTGATCATGGAACTGCTTCATGTGAGAGCACGGCGGAGTGCGCGGGCTCATCGGATCAACGCACCACTAGCGATCCCAGCGTGAACCGTCCGTGAATTCACGCACATGCCTGGGAAACATCCGGAAACGCGGTAAACGGGTCACACCGCGGGCTAGCGCTTCCCCTTGCCCAGCCGGGCGAGCAGCGCTTCGAGCCGCGCGCCCGGCGGGTCGGCCAGGATGTCGGCGTAGAAGGTGCGGAGGGTGTGTCCGAGATGGCGGCGGACGCTGGGGCCGAGCGTCGGCGCGGCAGGCCGCGCGGCATCGGCAGCGGACGAATATTCGCTTCGGGTCTTGGGCATGAGTCGGACCCTGGCCTCCGCATCCCGCGCGCGGCACGAGGCAGGGCGGGCGAAGCGTGACCGTGCCACCGATCGGTTAAGGATAAGCTGACGCCCTGACGGGCGCTGTCCGCCGACGCCCCAGGGCGACGGGCCCTATCAAAGGTTGTCAAGCGCATAGGATCAAATCACCGGGCTAAAAAAAACCTCGGCGCGCGCCGCTCGGCGGAAATGGCGATCGGACAAAGACTTGGCCGTTCGACGGCGGCTCGGGTCGATGCTGAAACGGCTAACGCATGGTTTCCGGTGATGGACGAATCCGTACGGATTCGCTTACAACATCCAAGCTCACGGCGCCGCAGAGTGGTTGTTTCTCGAACTCCCGCAACCAATAACGGGAATTATATCCGGCATGCAGAATATTACCATTACTGATCGAGAACGTGATGCTGTATTAGCTGCGCTTCGCTATTATCAATTCTATCGTTTGCAGGGCCACCCCTTCAGCCCGCATCAAGATCACTTGATCGATGCTATTGCGAGCGATTCCGGCGAAGCTCTTGATCTTGCAGAGATTGATGATCTCTGCGCCGGCCTGAACGGTAACGACCACGCGCTCGCGGCCGTCACCAGCGCCTGACATCCGACAGGCAGGTGGGGCGGACACCGTCGCCGCCCCCGATGCACCCGATCCATCAGACCCGCGCCGGCCCCTGTTGACGGGGCCAGCGCTTCCCCCGAGCCGATGGCCGGGGCCCGCGCCTCAGGGCGCGCTGTCGACCTGCTTCTGCGCCCGATCGACCGCTTCGCCGCAGGCCTTGGCATCGCCCTTCTTGTCGGCGGTGCGCGCTTCGTCGAGGGCCACCTTCGCCTGCATCGCCTTGTCGCCGCCCTTTCCGGCCTCCGCCGACTTTTCCGGGGGGGCTGCCTCGGCCGAGGCGCTGCCGCCGCTTCCGGTGATGCCCTGACCGCCGCGCGCGCTCGCCGCCGCCTTGCCGCTGGTATTGGCGGAGATCGCCTCTTTGGCCAGATCCTTCACCGGTCCTTCGAGCTTGGCGATGCGATCGCTGCAGGGAGAGGCGAAAGCGGGCGCTGCACCCGCCACGAGGAGACCGGCGGCGAGACACCCGGCAACGGGCCCTGGGAAACGCATCATCGATTGCTGTCCTTGATTCGGAAGGTGGAATCGGCCCGACCCGGGCCGCCTCCGTCGGAGGGTCAACCCACGGGAGCGAGGCAGGGCTCCCTGCGCGGGTCGTGAAAACCGTCGGCGGGAAAACACGGTTCGCCACGGGAGACCGGATCGGCGCGAACGCGCGCCGGCGGTCGGACACCTTCGAGCCCTGTCGGCCTCTGCCCTGCCGACAGGCGGCCGGATCCGATGGGGCCGGATATGAATCGGGGCGCAGGACGGCACGAAACCGTCCTGCGCCCCGAACCCTCCCGGGACCCGGGAGGGCGATGCCGGATCAGGCGCTCAGCTGATCGCGAATCGGCAGCTGCCGGATGCGCCGGCCGGTGGCGGCGAAGATCGCGTTGGCGATCGCCGGGGCCACGGGCGGAACGCCGGGTTCGCCGACGCCCCCGAGGGGACGGCTGTAGTCCGGGTTCGGCAGCAGGTGGACGTGGATCTCCTTCGGCGCCGCATCGATGCGGGTGATCTCGTAGCCGTCGAAGTTGTTCTGCTGCGCGCGTCCGTCCTTGAAGGTGATCTCGGCCGAGAGCGCGAGGCCCATGCCCATGACGACCGCGCCCTCCATCTGCGAACGGATCCGCTCCGGGTTGACCTGCGGTCCGCAATCGATGGCGATGTCGACGCGCTTGACCTGCACCTCGCCCTTGGGACCGACCGCCACTTCCGCCGCCACCGCCGTGTGGGTGACGAAGCTGTAGTGGCCGGCGATCCCGAGGCCGGTGCCCTTCTCCATCTTGCGACCCCAGCCGATGCCCTTGGCCGCCGCCTCGATCACGCGGCGCAGGCGCCCCGTGTCGATCGGGTAGCGCGCGGGGTCCTCGCCGTAGTTCCAGACGTCGCTGATGCTGGTCGGGTCGATCAGCCGGTCAGGGCCGATCAGCGCGAGCAGGTACTCCTTCGGGTCCTTGCCCGCCGCGTGGGCGAGCTCGGACACGAAGGACTGGATCGCGAAGGCATGCGGGATGTTCGAGACCGAGCGGAACCAGCCGATGCGCACGTGGGCATCCGCCGCCGGGTTCTCGAGACGGATGTTGGGCACGGCGAACGGCGTGTTGGTCAGGCCCATGCCGAGCTCGAACGGCAGCTCGTGCTTCGGGTCGGGGGCGAAGATCGACCCGATGGTGGGCGCCGCCGAGCGGTGCAGCCAGGCGACCGGCATGCCCTTGTCGTCGAGCCCGGCCTCCAGGCGCTCCACCGATATGGTGTGGTAGTAGCCGTGATGCAGGTCGTCGTCGCGGGTCCAGATCAGCTTGACGGGCGCGCCGTCCACCGCCTGGCTGCAGAGGGCGGCCTCCAGCACGTAGTCGGGCTTGGACTTGCGGCCGAAGCCACCGCCCAGCAGCGTCACGTTCACCCGCACCTTGTCGGCGGGCAGGTTCAGCTTCTTGGCGAGGCGGTCATGGGTCGCCTGGGGCGCCTGGGTACAGGCCCAGGCTTCGCAGAACCCGTCCTTGATCCGTACCGTGGCAGCCGGCGGCTCCATCGGGGCCTGGACGAGGTGGGGCACGAAGTACTCGGCCTCGAGCTTCGTCTTGGCCTTGGCCATGGCGCCGGCGACGTCGCCCTGGTCGCGCACGACCTTGCCGGGCGCGCGCGCCGCCTTCTCCAGCTCGCCCCGGAAAGCCACGGAGTCGTAGCCGGCATTCGGGCCGTCATCCCAGGTGATCTTGAGGGCCTCGCGGGCCTTCATCGCCGCCCAGGTGTTCTTGGCCACCACGGCGACGCCGCCGATGGGCTGGAACTCGGAGGGAATCTCGGGCGCGTCGATCTTGAAGATCTTGACGACGCCGGCGACCTTCTGGGCCTCGGTGTCGTCGAAGCTCACGACCTTGCCGCCGTAGACGGGGGGACGGGCGACGAGGGCGTAGAGCATTCCGTCGAGGCGGGTGTCGATGCCGTACATCGCCTTGCCGACGGTGAAGTCGTGATTGTCGATGAGGCCGATCTTGCCCTTGCCGATGTAGCGGAAGGCATCCTGCTTCTTCAGCGTGACGCTCTCGCGGGCCGGCACCGGGAGCTCGGCGGCGGCGGCCGCAACCTCGCCGTAGCCGAGGCTGCGCTTCGACTTGGCGTGGGTGACGACGTGGTTCTCGGCCTTCACCTCCCCGGCGGGCACGCCCCACTGCTTGGCGGCGGCCTGGACCAGCATGGCGCGGGCCGCGGCGCCGGCGTGGCGCAGGTGCGGGAAGAAGTGGCGGAGCGACCGCGAGCCGTCGGTGTCCTGGTTGCCGAAGCGGGCCTCGTCACCCCAGGCCTGGGCGACCTTCACCTTCGACCAGTCGGCGTCGAGCTCATCGGCCACCACCAGGGCGACCGAGGTGCGCACGCCCTGACCCATCTCGGAGCGATGGCAGGTCACCGTCACGGTGCCGTCCGCGGCGATGGCGACGAAGACCTTCGGGTCGTCCTGCCAGCCATGCGGCATGGCATCGGCGCCGTACTTCTTGGGCTCGTCCTTCTTTTCCTCGGCCCGGGCCGGATCGCGCCAGGAGAGGGCGAGCACGAGGGCGCCCATGCCGCCGAGCATGGCGCGGCGGCTGACATTGGCGAGCGCGCTCGGCGCGGTCTGATCGGTTTCGGTTCCGGCCGGCGAGGTGGCGCGGTCCGCCATGGTCTGAGCTTCGTGGATCACAGGCGCTCTCCCTTGTTCGCGGCAGGCTTCTGGCCGGCACCGGACGGTTGACCGGCGGCCTGATGGATCGCGGCGCGGATGCGCGGGTAGGTGCCGCAACGGCACAGGTTCCCGCTCATGGCCTCGTCGATCTGCGCGTCGGTGGGCTTCGGGGTATCGGTGAGGAGGGAGGCGGCCTGCATCATCTGCCCGCACTGGCAGTAGCCGCACTGCGCCACGTTCAGGTCGCGCCAGGCGACCTGAACCGGATGGTTGCCGTCGGGGGACAGGCCCTCGATGGTGACGACGGCCTGACCCTCGGCGGCCGAGACGGGGGTGACGCAGCCGCGCACGGCCGTGCCGCCCACATGGATGGTGCAGGCGCCGCAGAGGGCCTGTCCGCAGCCGAACTTGGTTCCGGTGAGCCCGACCTCGTCGCGCAGGTACCACAGCAGCGGCATATCGGGATCGCCGTCGAAGCTGCGTTCAGCTCCGTTCACGGTCAGTTTGATCATCGGTGTATCCTGTCATGGATCAGGCCACGGGCCGGTGGGGATCGGCGTCACGCCAATCCATCAACCGTCGGGAAGCCGTCAGGGTCACATGTCGGGCGTCGAGGGCGTGAGCCGCCCCCCGGAAGGGTCCTGAGATGCGGCGGCGGATCCGGCCTCTCCGATCGGGAGAGCCGTCGCAGCGCACGAAGCCCCCACGCCCCGCACCTCGGAATGAATCCAATTAAACGTCGGGCCTGTTGCGGCGCAACCGGAGGCTGGCCCCGTCATCCGTCCCCGGAGCGGCGATCCGGCCTCCATGTGCCGTTGCGCACGGTGCGGTGCCGAGCGGGTGATCCGGATAGCAGCGGCGCGCGTTGTTTTTGCCGGCTCTCACACAATTCCCACCCGTCGACGCGCGGCCGGCTCGGCCTTCGCCCTCAGGTCTCCACCAAGCCGGCGCTCGACCCGCTCGCGCCGGAATCACCGGCCCCGTGCGGCAGGGCGAGGTATTCCGACGAGCGCATCTCGATCAGGCGGGAGACCGTGCGGTCGAATTCGAAGGCCTCGCGCCCTTCGGTGGCGGTGTAGAGGTCGTGGGGCTCCGCCGCGGCCGAGGCGACCAGCTTCACGTGGGCGTCGTAGAGCGTGTCCACCAGGGTGATGAAGCGCTTGGCCTCGTTGCGGTTGTCCGGGCCCATCACGGGAATGTCCGAGACGATCACCGTGTGGAAGGCGCGGGCCACCGCCATGTAGTCCGAGGCGCCGAGTGGCTGGGCGCAGAGGTCGGCGAAGCTGAAGCGGGCAACGCCGCCGGTTTCCTCGGGCACGGACACGTCGTGCCCCTTCACCCGCAGGGTCGCGGGCCGGCCCCTGGCCTTGCCGGTGAGGCCCTTGAAGGCGGCCGCGAGGGCCGCCGCCGCCGTGGCGTCCGCAGGCACGTGATAGACCGAGGCCCCCCCGAGCTTCTCCAGCCGGAAATCGGTGCGGGAATCGAGGCGCAGCACCGCCACCCGCTCCTGCAGTTCGGCGATGAAGGGCAGGAACAGGGCGCGGTTCAGGCCGCCCTCGTAGAGCCGGTCGGGCTCGACGTTGGAGGTCGCCACCACGGTGACGCCGCGCTTGAACAGGGCGCCGAACAGCCGGCCGAGGATCATCGCATCGGCGATATCGGTGACGGTGAACTCGTCGAAGCAGAGCAGCGTCGCCTCGTCCGCGAGGGCATCGGCCACCACCGGGATCGGGTCGTCGCCCTTGGCGGTGCCGGCCTTCAGGGCTTGGCGATGGGCGTGGATGCGCTCGTGCGCATCGGCGAGGAAGCCGTGGAAATGCACCCGGCGCTTCGGCTCGGGGGCGGCCTCGTGGAAGAGGTCCATCAGCATGGTCTTCCCGCGTCCCACCGAACCCCAGATGTAGAGCCCCTTCGGCGGCGTCGCGGCATCGTCCCGGCGGCCGAACAGCCAGCCGAGGGCGCTGCCCTTGCGGGCGCGCTTGCGGCGGCCGAGCTCCAGCACCAAGCGGTCGAGGGCGCGCACCAGATGGATCTGCGCCGGGTCGCGCTCGATGGCCGCGGTGCGCACCAGGGCCTCGTAGCGGTCGGAGACCGGGCCGGGGGACACGGCGCCGGCCTTGGCCTGGCTCGACGGCTCCAGGCCCGAGGAGGAGGAGGCGTTCACGGTGTGGGCGACCTGTTCGCGGAGGGAGGGGATCGGGCAGCCGGCGGGTCTGCCGGTCTGACGCGGCCACCCCGCAGGATCAAGCCCCGGACCCGGTTCCGGCGCCGGACGCGCGGCAGCCCGTCGCTTTGCTGCATTGCACAACCGTGGCAGCGATGCCAGATCTGATCCGCCTTGAGGGAGGCTACGCCCGGACCCGGCGCGCGCTGCGCGCCCCGAAACCGGAGACCGGCACCCGATGCCCGATACGCATCCGACCCTTCAACCGATCCTCCGCCGCCTGTGGCCCAACGATGGCCCGGCGGTGGAATCCTACTTCCTGCGGCTCGACCCGGAGACCCGGGCCAACCGCTTCATGGGCGCGCTGAGCGATGCGGCCGCCGTCGCCTATGCGCGCAACGCCCTGAACGCCGAGGGCCTGATGTTCGGCAGCTTCGTCGACGGCGCGCTGCGGGGGCTCGGCGAGTTGCGTCCCGCCTCCGTCCCGCCGCCCGGCTTCGTCCTCGGTACGGAGGCGGAGGCCGCCTTCGCGGTGGAGAAGGCCTATCGTCGCAACGGCCTCGGCCAGGCGCTGTTCCGGCGGATCGCCGCCGCGGCCCGCAACCGCGGCGTACGGGACCTGCACGTGCGCTGCCTGGCCTGGAACCGGCCCATGCGGGGCCTCGCCACCAAGGTCGGCGCGGACCTGCACATCAGCGGCGGCGAGGCGGACGGCGCCCTGCATCTGGCCCGGCCGACCCCCGTCTCCCTGTGGCAGGAGGGCGTCACCGAGGCGGTGGATTTCACCCTTGCCCTCACGGCGGCGTGAGTTCGGCTTTGCCGCGCCGGGTCCGGAGGCTATCGTCCCCGGTATGACGCCGCCCGGACGGGTTCCTCCCCTCCGGCTCCGGCCAGGGGGCAGCATGACGGACGTTTCACGGCGGAGCCTGTCCGTCCTCTTCGCCTGCGCGGTCCTTCTCCCGGTTTCGACGCAGGCCCAAGTTTCGGCCCAGGCCCGTCCCGATACCCGAGCGATGACCTGCGCCGAAGCGTCGGCCCTGGTGGCCCGGGCCGGCGCCATCGTACTGAGTACGGGGCCGGCGACCTACGCGCGCTTCGTGCGCGACGGCGGGTTCTGCCCGCTGCCGGAAACCACCCAGCCGTCCTGGGAGACGACCCGGGACGATCCCAAGTGCTTCGTCGGCTATACCTGTCGCGACAAGTTCAACGAGGGTCAGGGGCGGGACTGAGAGCCGGGGGCATTCCGTCTCCCTGAGCCAACCCGCGCAGGCGCTCACGGCCAAGCTGCCTTGTTGCCGCCCCGCCCACTGCCGATGGTCGCGGCCGGGACCCGCCCCAGGAGAGGACGGGCTCGCCGACGAGGGGCCGCAGCATGGACCGGACCGAGATCACCCAGAACACCCGCCCGCTGGGCCGGCCGGCCGAAGCGCGCCTCGAGCGCTCCGTGGCCGATGCCCTGCGCATCATCAGGGCTGCCTGCGACGAGCGAAACGAAGCCCCCGTCAAGGCCGCCCGACGCCAGCTCGCGGAAATCTACGGCGCCACCCGGCTCAGCCGGCAGCGCGAGCGCCGAGGCGCCTCCGTCTGAGGTCCCGTCACCGGGCGGGTCGCTCGGCGAGCCAGATGGTGTGGCGCGCCCCGCGCGCGCGCCCGGCCCGCACGCCGACCGCCTCCACCCGGAAGCCCCCTCGCGCCAGGCGCTGCGTGAAGGCCGGATCCGGATGGGCCGACCACACCGCCAGCACCCCGCCGGGGCGCAGGGCGGCCCGTGCGGCGGCGAGGCCGGCGGCATCGTAGAGCCGGTCGTTGGCACGGCGCGTCAGGCCGTCCGGGCCGTTGTCGACGTCGAGCAGGATCGCGTCGTAGGCGCCGCGCCCGGCACGGATCACCGCGGCGACGTCCGCCACCCGCGCCTCGGCGCGCGGGTCCGACAGCGCCTCGGAGGAGAGGCCCGCCAGGGGGCCGCGGCCCCAATCCAGAACCGCCGGCACGAGCTCGGCCAGCACGATCCGGGCCTCGGCGGGCAGGGCGTCGAGGGCGGCCCGGAGGGTGAAGCCCATACCGTAGCCGCCGATCAGCCAGCAGGCCTTCGCCCGGGACCCGAGCCGCGCGGCGGTCAGGGTCGCCAGCGCCTCCTCGGAGCCGCTGAGCCGGCTGTTCATCAGCTCGTTGTGGCCGAGCTGGATCGAGAACTCGGTGCCCCGCTGAAGCAGGCGCAGGGAGTCCGACCCGCCCGGCACGGGCGCGGTGTCGAGGACGGTCCAGGGGATCACGATGGGGACTGGCCGGTGGGGGGGATCATGCGACCTCGGCTAGCACGGGTCGACGATCGGATCACGCGACACCGCGACGCCGACCCTCCCCCCGCGCACGGCGCGGGGGGAGGGTTCGTGCGGGCTAGAACAGCCCTTCGATCTGCCCGTTGGCGTCGAGGTGGATGCCCTCCGAGGCCGGGACCCTGGGCAGGCCCGGCATGGTCATGATCTCACCGCAGATCACCACGACGAAGCCGGCGCCCGCCGAGAGCCGCACGTCGCGCACCGCGATGAGGTGGCCCGAGGGCGCGCCCATCAGGTTCGGGTCGGTGGAGAACGAGTACTGCGTCTTGGCCATGCACACGGGCAGGTGGCCGTAGCCGTCCTTCTCGAACTGGGCGAGCTTGGTGGCGGCCTTCGACTCCACCTGGATGTCGCCCGCGCCGTAGAGCTTGGTGGCGATGGCGAGGATCTTGTCGGTGAGCTTGGTCTCGGTCTCGTAGACGTAGTTCAGGGGCTTCTGCTCGCCGTTGGCGAGCTTCACCACCGCATGGGCGAGGTCCTCGGCGCCGGCGCCGCCCTCCGCCCAGTGCTTGCAGGTGATGGCCTCGACCTGGAGCTTGTCGCGGCAGAGCTCCTTCAGCTTGGCATGCTCGGCATCGGTGTCGGCGTAGAAGTGGTTGACGCCGACGACGACGGGCAGGCCGAAGCTGCGCACGTTGGCGACGTGGCGCGCCAGGTTCGCGAAGCCCTTCTCCAGGGCGTCGAGGTTCTCGGATCCGAGCTCCTTCTTCGAGACGCCGCCATGCATCTTGAGGGCACGTACGGTGGCGACGATGACCACCGCGGAGGGCTTCAGGCCGGCCTGGCGACACTTGATGTCGATGAACTTCTCCGCGCCGAGATCGGCGCCGAAGCCGGCCTCCGTGACCACGTAGTCGCCGAGCTTGAGGCCCGCGCGGGTGGCGATCACCGAGTTGCAGCCATGGGCGATGTTGGCGAAGGGGCCACCGTGGATGAGGGCCGGGTTGCCCTCCAGGGTCTGGACGAGGTTGGGCTGCAGGGCGTCCTTCAGGAGCACCGTCATGGCGCCCGTGGCCTTGACGTCCTTGAGCGTCACCGGCTTGCGGTCGCGGGTCTCGGCGATGACGATGCGGCCGAGGCGGGCCTCGAGGTCGTCCAGGTCCTTGGCGAGGCAGAACACCGCCATGACCTCGGAGGCCACGGTGATGTCGAAGCCGTCCTCACGGGGGAAGCCGTTGGCGACGCCGCCGAGGGACTGGGTGATGGCGCGCAGGGCCCGGTCGTTCATGTCGACGACCCGGCGCCAGTGGATGCGGCGCACGTCGATGTTCAGCTCGTTGGCCCAGTAGACGTGATTGTCGATGAGGGCGGCCGCCAGGCTGTGCGCGGAGGTGATGGCGTGGAAGTCGCCGGTGAAGTGCAGGTTGATCTGCTCCATGGGCACGACCTGGGCCTTGCCGCCGCCGGCCGCGCCGCCCTTCATGCCGAAGCAGGGACCCAGCGAGGGCTCGCGCAGGCACATCACGGTCTTCTGGCCGATGCGGTTGAGCGCGTCGCCGAGGCCGACCGTGGTGGTGGTCTTGCCCTCGCCGGCCGGCGTCGGGCTGATCGCCGTCACGAGCACGAGCTTCCCTTCGGGCTTGGTCTCGAGCGACTTGATGAAGGCGTGGTCGATCTTGGCGATATGCTTGCCATAGTGGTGCAGCGCGTCGTCCGGGATGCCGATCTTGGCGGCGACCTCGGTGATCGGCTGGAGCGTGGCCGCGCGCGCGATCTCGATATCTGAGGGCATTGGTGCGTTTCTCCCGGATTGTTCTTGCGCGGTCGGGTCCGGCGGGGCCGCATTCCGTCCGCTGGCGTTCGTCGTTCGCCGCCAGGACCGGATCCGCCGACGTTGGGCCGTGCGGATCGGCCGAGCGGCCACGCATCATCGATCGCATCAGTTTGCGTGATGGGACAAGCAAAAGCGCGTCGGAAATTTTGAATTTGCAGGCAAAAATTTGTTTGGGGTCAGACCTGTGTCAGCCCGTCATGGCACTCGCCGTGTATCCGGCCTCGTTCAGCGCTTCGGCGATGCTCAAGGCCTGAGCCGTGGTCGTCACCGCAACGCGCCCGTGATCGAGGTCGACCGCGACCTTGGCCTCGGGGTCGAGGCGCTGGATGGCCCGGCACACCGCCGCGGCGCAGCCGTCGCAGGTCATGCCCTCCACCTGCATCAGGAGGTCCGATGGCGTCGCGTCCATGAGGTTCGCTCCGGGCTTCTCGTTCCGCGGGGCGCATTGTGGCGCCTCGCGACGCCGATGCAAGCGGCACGGCGCGCGCGGTGCGAGACGACCCGGAACCACAAGTCACAGTTCGGGAAAATCCGTTTGCAGGGCCGTCCGGTGGCTTGTGGGCCGGGAGCGTCTCGGCAACAAAAGAACGCCGGACCGGCCGCGGCCGGACCGGCATCCGTGTTTCCCTGTCGTTTCGAGGATCGAAGACTCCGATGGCCCGGATCATCGGCCGGCGTACGAGCCTGTGGGCCTGCGGTCTGCTCGCGCTCTGCCTTCTCGGGCCGCTCGCGGTCTTCTCTCCGCTCGGAGCGAGCCTCGGGCTTGCCGGCCTCGGGCTCGTGGCGGCCCTCGTCGCCCATCGCCGCGCGGGCACGCTGACCGCCCGCTGCGAGAAGCTGTCGGGCGAGGTCGACGTGCTGTCGCAGCGACTCGTCCGGCTGGAGACGGTCACCCGCGCCCTGGCCGAGCAACAGGTCCGGGCCGTCGATGCGGGCCTTCCCGCGAGCGCACCCGGCCCGGACCCCCGCGACCTCAGCGCCGGGATCGAGGAGGTCACGGCCGAGATCGGCCTCCTCAGCGGCATCGTCCGGGAACTCGCGGCGGTGGTCGCGGCGCAGGATGGCGAGATCGCCGGCCTCAAGGCCGTGCCCGCCCCGATCGTTCCGCTCGTCGCCTCTCCGCTCCGCCCCGCAGCGCGGGTCACCGCTCCGGAGCCTGAAATTCGGCCTGAAATTCGCCCCGAGCCGCGCTTCGACGGGCCGCCCCTCCGGCGCACCGATTCGCCTCCGGCCGCGCCCTGGACACCGCGGGCCCTCGGCCGGGCCGAGGCCCCGGTGCGCGACCCCGCCCGCGACGCGGCCCTGATCGCGGCCTTCGACGCCGCCGGCCTCGAGGTCCACCTCCAGCCCATCGTGTCTCTGCCTCAGCGCAAGGTGGTGTCCTACGAGGCGATGGCGCGCCTGCGCCTGGCCGGCGAGACCCTGTTGCCGGAGGCGTTCGTGCCGGTGCTGGAGCGCCACGGGCGCACCACCGACCTCGACCGCCGGATGCTCCAGCGCGTCGCCACCGTCGCCCAACACTTGGCCGGGCGGGGCAGCCAGGCGGCGGTGGCCTACGGCCTGTCGCCGCGTTCCCTGTTCGAGCCGGGCTTCCTGCGCTCGCTCGGGCGCCTCGTCGAAGGGGCGCCGGACCTGTCGGGCCGGGTCATGCTGGCCCTGCCCCAGGTGAGCTGGCGCAACCTCGACGCGGAGCAGGCGGGCGCGCTGGCCGACCTGCGCGGACCCATCGGCTTCATCCTGGACCGGCCCCTCGACCTGCGCCTCGATCCCCTGGCCCTCGCCGACCGCGGCGTCGCGCAGGTGAAGGTCCCGGCCGATCTGCTGCTGCGCCCGGATTCGCGCCAGGCCATGCCCGACATCGCGCTGGAGGACCTCGTCGCCTCCCTGGCGCGGGCCGGCATCCGCCTCGTCGCCGAGGGCGTGGAGCACGAAACCGACGTGCCCGACCTCATCGAGCTCGATGTGCCCCTGGCCCAGGGCAGCGTGTTCGCGCCTGCCCGGGTGGTGCGCGCCGAGGTCCTCCAGGCGGCCCCGGCTGCGTCCGAGCCGACTCCGCCGAACGAGGATCCGGAGCCGCCGCCCCAGCGCCGCCCGTTCCGCGACTTCCTGCGTCGGGCCGGCTGACACCCGCGCGGCGTTGCATTTTCCGGAGGTCCCGCCTAACCGGGCGGCGCTCCTGAAACGCCCGCTCGTCAGCTCGAGGCCCGCCGCATGCCCGATACGCCCGCACGTCCCGGCTCGTCCGGGCCCGTCCCCACCCTGGACGGCTTCGCGACGATCGCCGCGGACTACGATCTCATCCTGTGCGACGTCTGGGGCGTGCTGCACGACGGCACCAACGCGCATCCGGGCGCCAGCGACGCCCTGACGCGATTTCGCGCCCTTCCGGAGCAGGGGCGGCCCCGCCGGGTGATCTTGGTCTCGAACGCGCCGCGTCCCTGGGCCGGGGTGCAGGCGATCCTCGACGGGTTCGGCGTGCCCCGGGGCGCCTACGACGCGATCCTGACCTCGGGCGACCTGACGCGCAGCCTGATCGGCGCCCATCCGGGCGAGCGCCTGTATCATCTCGGACCGGAGCGCGACGCCACGATCTTCGACGGCCTCGACGTGACTCTGGTCGACATGGTGCAGGCCGAGCGCGTCATCTGCACCGGCCTGTTCGACGATACCTGCGAGACTGCCGAGGATTACCGCGGGACGCTGGAGGCGATGCGGGCCCGGGACGTGCCGATGATCTGCGCCAATCCCGACCTCGTGGTCGAGCGCCGGGGCGAACTCATTCCCTGCGCCGGGCTGATCGCGGAGGCCTACGCGGCCCTGGGCGGTGCGGTGACCTATGCGGGCAAGCCCCATCGCCCCGTCTACGAGGCGGCGCTGGCGCTGGCGGGCGGCCTCGACGACCGTGCGCCGCCGGAGCCCGCCCGGGTCCTCGCCATTGGAGACGCGCTGCGCACCGACATCGCCGGGGCGACGGCCTTCGGGATTCCGAGCCTGCTGGTGGCGCGCGGCATCCACGCCGAGGAGCTCGGCGTTTCGACGGCCCACGCGACGCTCGGAGACATTGCGGACTGGCTCGACCGCCAGGCGGTCCGGCCCGACGCGGTGATCGAGCGCCTGGTCTGGTGATCAGGCGAAGAGGGCGTCGATCTCGTCCTGGGCGACGGCCGGGCCGTGCAGCTGCGGACCGTTGAGGATGAGGAGTTCCTTGCGGACCCGGCGCTCCACCTCCTCGGGATCGATGCCGCCCTCGTCCTTGGCCTTGACGGCGCTGGCGAAGCGCGAGAGCCGGCTCTCGAGCTGGCGCAGGGCCTCCACGACCTTGGCGATGCGCTGCCCGGTGATATCCTGGAAGGTGCAGGCCTCGAAGATGTCGTTCATGCGCGCCTCGACGGTGGCGCGGTAATTCTTGTCGTCCGGCAGGCCGAGGATCTCCTCGGCCGTGTTCATGATGGAATTCGTGGCCCCCGCGGTGGCGGCCACCACGCTGCCGAGCTCCTCGTGCGCCATCGGCAGGCGATCCCGCGTGAGCTCGTTGGCCCGCAGCGCGGCGATCTCGTTGCGCAGGTGAGCGATGTAATCCGCGATCTCAACCAATTCACGGATCAAGGACGGCTTATCCGGCGCGGGATTCACGTTCCGCGCCTGCTTGGCGAGTGCCATGGGCTCCCGGCTCCCCGATTCGGTGTTCCTGGGCTGCGTTTCGGATCGATCAGGCGCCGCAGACGGCTTCGATCTTGCTCTTCAGGGTGGCGGCGTTGAACGGCTTGACGATGTAGTTGTTCACGCCGGCCTTCTTGGCCGCGATGACGTTCTCGGTCTTCGACTCGGCGGTGACCATGATGAACGGGGTGGTGCGCAGGGCCTCGTCGGCGCGGACGTGGCGCAGCAGCTCGTAGCCCGTCATCGGCTCCATGTTCCAGTCGGAGATCACGAGGCCGTACTTGCGGTTCTTGAGCCGGGCGAGGGCAGCGGTCCCGTCGGAGGCGTCGTCGACCTCCTCGAAGCCGAGCTGCTTCAGAAGGTTGCGGATGATACGGACCATCGTCTGATAATCGTCGACGACGAGGATCGGCATGCCGAGATCGAGGGCCATGGGTCGGTGTGCTCCGTCAGGGGAGGGCCCGTGCCTGGGCACGGCCCTCCGGGAATGGGCCGGAGCGCCAAGGTTTGGGCGCCCCTTGGCGATGAAACTACGCAGCTTCGCATTGCGAAGCGGTTAACTGCCCACGCGGCCCACCTTGTCTTGACTTCAGGAATGTTCGGACGTGGCGGGGATGGACCCCCTTCGCCTTGACAAGGCTGCCGCGCTCGCCCCCATGCGGGTGCCATGTCCTTCGCGCCGCCCCTGCCCGACACCGCCGATTCCGCACCGTCCAGCCTCGACGCTTTCGCCCGGCAGGCCCTGGACGACCTCGATGCGCGCGCCCTGCGCCGCCGCCTCATCGACACCGCGCGCGGCCCCGGTCCGATCGCGCGGCGGGACGGCCGGACGCTGATCTCGTTCTCGTGCAACGACTATCTCGGTCTCTCCGACGATCCCCGCGTGATCGCCGCCGGGCAGGAGGCGCTGGCGCGCTACGGCGCCGGCGCCGGCGCCTCCCGCCTCGTCACCGGCAATCATCCGGTCCTCGCTGCCCTGGAGGCGCGGCTCGCCGCGCACAAGGGCAAGGACGCGGCCCTCGTCTTCGGCAGCGGGTACATGGCCAATCTCGGCATCGTGCCTGCCCTGGTCGGCGCCCAGGACCTCGTCCTGGTGGACGCCCTCGGCCATTCCTGCCTGTTCGCGGGGGCGCAGGTCTCGGGTGCGACGATGCTGCGCTTCCGCCACAACGATGTCGGGCACCTGCGGGACATCCTGGCCGCCCGCCGGGCCCGGCACGGACGGGCGCTGATCCTGACCGAGCGGGTCTTCAGCATGGATGGGGACCGCGCGCCTCTCGACGCCATCCTGGAGGTTGCCGCCGCTCATGATGCCTGGACGCTGGTGGACGATGCACACGGCCTCGGCGTGGTGGAGGCGGGCGCCCGTGCCCCCCTGGAGATGGGCACCCTGTCGAAGACCCTCGGCTCGTATGGCGGCTATCTCTGCGCCTCGCGCGAGGTCATCGACCTGATGACCAGCCGGGCCCGTAGCTTCGTCTACACCACCGGTCTCCCGCCCGCCTCGGCGGCCGCCGCCCTGCGTGCCCTGGAGATCGTCGAGGCGGAGCCCGGGCGCGCCGCCCGGCCCCTGGCGCTGGCTCGCCGCTTCACGGCGCGCCTCGGCCTGCCCGCGGCCACCAGCCCGATCGTGCCCGTCCTCGTCGGCGCGGCGGAGGCGGCGCTCGCGCTCTCGGCCGCCCTGGAGGCCCGTGGCTATCTCGTCGTCGCGATCCGCCCGCCCACGGTGCCGGCCGGCACCGCCCGGCTGCGGGTGGCGTTCTCGGCGGCGCACGAGGAGCCTCAGGTCGACGGTCTGGCCGACGCGCTGCGGGCGCTCGGCGTCGGCCCGCAGGTTTCCCCGGAGACCTGACCCGGACGGATCAGGAGTTGGAGCGTGCGCCGCCGGCCTCGTGGTGCCGGTCCTCGAGGCGGTTCGACCGCTCCCGCGCCCGCCGGCGCTGGGCCGAGAAGCCGATCCAGCGGGTGACCAGGGGGCCGCGACGGCGAACGATCGGAGCCGCGTCCCCGGCCTCACCCGTCAGGACGGTCACTTCGGAGTCCGCTGTTCCATCCGCGAGGCGGCTCTCTTCGGGGGGAGCGTCGTGACCGAAGGCTTCGGGATGGGTCTTTTCCGTCACGACGATGAGTCTCCTCCGGGAATCCTGGGTGTTGACGGGGGTGGGGAGAGCCATGCGTGCGCCGGCGCCGGTCCCTGCCGCCGCGTTCGTCGGGCCGGGCCCGTCGCCGAGAGGTCGGAGCTTGCGAATGTCAGCGGTCATCACGCCTGTTGCCATCTGCGCGGGATCCAGCGCGGCGCGCCGCGCGCACCCGTGATCCCATCCCCCTGCGCGGCCCGCCCGTCGGGTCCTGCAGCGTCCGCACCAGCATAAGCAATCCCGCCGCCGGGTTGAGTCGGTTGCTTGGTCTGTGAGTCCATATCTGTTGTCTCGGCGTCCCAAACAGCCGTCCCAGCGACCGTTTGCCGGGCGGTGGGGACACCGTCCGGCCCATGGGGACGCCCGGTCCACGCGGAATCCGGGTCACCGATCCTGCGCTTGGACCCATGGCTTGGACCCATGGCTTGGACCCATGGCCTGGACCCATGCATGCGCGGGCCGATCGGGATTCGTTTCGGGGCGCCGCGGGGCTCTCAGCCCCTGCGGATCCCTCAAGCGGCGGCGGGCGCTTGGCCGGCCGCGCGCTCGTGGGCGAGCTTGACCACGCTGACCTGATCGACCTTGCCGGTTCCGAGCATGGGCACGCGCTCCAGCACCACCACCTCCGCCGGGATGGCGATCTCCGGCACACCCTTGCCCTTGGCGAAGCTCTGGTAGGCGCCGCGGGTCGCGTCCTTGCGTTCGGTGAACAGCACCAGCCGTTCGCCCTTGCGGGCATCCGGCACCGCGGCGACGGCGCTCGGCGCGTCGGGCCACAGCTCGGCCGCGAGGGCCTCGACGCTGGCCAGCGACACCATCTCGCCGGCGATCTTGGCGAAGCGCTTGGCTCGCCCCTTGATGGTGACGAAGCCCTGCGCATCGATGGCGACGATGTCGCCCGTGTCGTGCCAGCCCTCGGGGGGCGCCTCGATGCTGCCGGGGCGCTGGGGCCGAAGGTAGCCCAGCATGATGTTGGGGCCACGCAGGACCAGAC
>NZ_CEEDOX010000023.1:75260-80655 GCF_979256535.1 Methylobacterium sp. AC690
GGGGGGCGCCTCGATGCTGCCGGGGCGCTGGGGCCGAAGGTAGCCCAGCATGATGTTGGGGCCACGCAGGACCAGACGTCCGCCCTCGTCGATGCCGGGTACCGGCTCCAGCCGCCAATCCTGGCCGGGCAGGAGGCGGCCTACGGTGCCGAAGCGGTTGAACATCGGCGTGTTGAGGGCGACCACCGGGCCGCACTCGGTGACGCCGTAGCCCTCCAGGATGCGCAGGCCGAACTTCTCGCCCCAGGTCTTGCGGGTGGATTCCTTCACCGCCTCGGCTCCGGCCACGACGTAGCGCAGCGAGCGCAGGTCGTAGGAATGCGCGGTCTTGGCGTAGCCGGCCAGGAAGGTGTCGGTGCCGAACAGGACGGTGGCGTTGGAGCCGTAGATGAGTTCCGGCACGATCCGGTAGTGCAGCGGCGAAGGATAGAGGTAGACCGGCACGCCCGAGACCAGGGGCAGCACCAGGCCCGCCGTCAGCCCGAAGGCGTGGAACACCGGCAGCACGTTGAACACCTTGTCGCTCGGCCCGAAATCGATCCGGGCGGCCACCTGCGCGGTGTTGGCGAGCATGTTGCGGTTGGCGAGCACCACGCCCTTGGGCGCGCCTTCCGAGCCTGAGGTGAACAGGATCGCGGCCGGGTCGTCGCCCCGCCGGGGCACCAGCGGCGCCCGCTTGGAGAGGAAGCCGCGCAACTTGTCGCCCGTCGTGATGCCGGCGCGGATGTCCTCGAGATAGACGAGCGCGACGGATCCCCGGATCGCCTCCACGAGGCCCCCGAGGCGGCCCTTCTCGATGAAGGCGCGAGAGGTCAGGATGGTGTCGACCTCGGCCGTTTTGCAGGCCGACAGGATGTTGGCCGCGCCCGCCGAGAAGTTGATCATGGCCGGGACGCGCCCGGCGGAGGCCAGGGCGAACAGGGTCACGGCGGCGCCGTTGGCGTTCGGCAGCATGACGCCCAGCGGCTTGCCCGGGGCGCCGAGCCCTGCGAGCTTGCGCCCCAGGATGTTGGCGCCCATCACGAGGCGGGAATAGCTCAAGCGACCCATCGGGTCCTCGACGGCCGTGCGGCGCCAGCCGTGGCGGTCGCCGGCCTCGATCAGCGCCTGCATCAGGCCGCGATCGATCTCGGTGGTGCGGAAGACGAGGTCGGACATGATTCCGTAGAGCGCGGCGCCCGCCGCCTGCCGGCGGGCCTTGCCCTTGAGGGCCGGATCCACGCTAAGGGCGACCGGCGAAAGGATCGTGACGGTGACCTTCGGCCACCAGCGCCGCTTCACCTGGTTCTTCGACAGGCGCGAGAAGACGGTCTTCTCGAGGCCCTCGATCTTCACCGGCACCACCATGGCCCCGGATTTGTCGGCGATGAGCCCGGCTCCGTCATAGACCTTCATCAGGCTGCCGGTGACGGTCAGGCGCCCCTCGGGGAAGATGATCAGCGTCTCGCCGCCCTTGACCGCATTGATCAGAGTGCGGGTGGCCAGCGGCCGGGTCGGGTCCAGGGGCATCGCCTTCGTCATCGCCAGGAACGGCTTCACCCACCAGCGATGCGCGATGCCGTGGTCCACGGCGAAGACCGGCTCCTGGTCCAGGAGGGAGAGCGCGAGCGGCGCGTCGAGGAACGAGACGTGGTTGAGGGCGATGATGGCGTTCGGGCCGGCCTTCTCGACGTTCTCCAGACCGCGCACCTCCAGGCGGTAGAAGGCCCGGAACAGGATCGAGAGGAAGTCGCGGAACGGGCTCGTCGGCAGGACGGCCAGGATGACCACGCCCGCTACGAGGTTGAGCCCGCCGAGCAGGGTCAGGAGCGCGGCCATCGACCAGCCGGCGCCCTGCAGGGCGGCGAGGCCCAGCGCGCCCGTCACCATGAAGGCCGCCGTGAGCACGTTGACGGCGCCGATGACGCGGGCCCGCTTGTCCTTGTCGGTCCAGGCCTGCACGGCGGCGAAGGAGGGCACGATGTAGAGGCCGCCCGCGACGGCGAGGCCGAACAGGTCGAGGGTGACGCGCAGGCCCGTCCCCGTGGTGAGGAAGTCCCAGGCGCCCGAGGGATCGCCGGCGACGGGGGGCAACTGCGCCACGGTCCAGGCGAGATCGAGCCCGAAGGCGCCCATCAGCAGGGCGCCGACGGGGGTGGGGAGCAGGACGATGCGACCGCTGGCAAGCCAGGAGGCCAGCCCCGAGCCCACCGCGATGCCGATGGAGAAGACGGCGAGCAGGGTCGTCACCACGGTCTCGGAGCCGTTGAGGCTCTGGCGGACCAGGACGGGGAGCAGCGACAGCACCACGGCGCCGACGAGCCAGAACCAGCTCACGATGAGCGAGCCGCGCCACAGGCGGGTGTCGCCCCAGAGATCGCGCAGGAGGGCGCCGGTGGAGCGGGCGACGTTCGGGTCGACCCGCAAGGTCGGGGCGGCCTCGCCGGTGGACGGGATCGCCCGCGCGGAGAGCCAGCACAGGACGGCGAACACCATGATCATGGTGCTGAAGGCCAGTGCGCCGCCGCCCATGGCGGTGGCGAGGCCGGCCACGATGGTGCCGAGCAGGATGGCGAGGAAGGTCGCGGCCTCGACCAGGGCGTTGCCCGCAGTCAGTTCGTCCCGGCGCAGGTGGTCGGGCAGGATGCCGTACTTGATCGGCCCGAACAGAGCCGCGATCGTGCCGAACAGGCCGAGGGCCACGAACAGCACCGGGACGGCGTGCAGCCAGAAGCCCAGGGCCGCCGCTGCTGCAGCGAAGATCTCGGCGAATTTCAGCCGCTTGGCGATGAGCGCCTTGTCGTAACGGTCGGCCATCTGGCCGCCGAGGCCTGACAGCAGGAAGAACGGCCCGATGAAGACCGCGCCCGCCAGGGTGATCAGCATCGGCGAGCTGCCACCGCCTGCGTCGCCCACCTTGAAGAGGATCAGGAATACGAGGGCGTTCTTGAGGAAGTTGTCGTTGAACGCCGAGAAGAACTGGCACCAGAACAGGGGTGCGAAGCGGCGCGTCGTCATCAAGGTACGAAACATGGAAGTCTCCTCGGACGACGCATGACTGCCCGCACGCGGCGATAGCGTCAAATGGTGAACCGCGCGCCCTTTGAACAACGTTCAAAACATATCGCCGCCGCAGATCGGGTTCAATGGCGTCATTGCACGGTGTGCAATCCGGAAGCGCTGACCGGTGCGGCGGCGCACGGAGACGAGGGCCCGACCTCGGGATTGACGGAGCGGGGGACAGGATGGCACGGGCAGGGAAACGGGGCACGGGTCCGCGCGGCGAGCACAACCGCGACGAGTTCCTGGCCCTGGTCACGAAGGCCGCCGAGAACCTCGTCCGGCAGGAGGGCCTGCGTGGTCTTGGGATGCGGCGGCTGGCCAGCACCATCGGGTATGCGCCGAACTCGATCTACAATGCGGTCGGCGATCTCGATGCGGTGATGATGCGGGTCAACGCCCGCACTCTCGCACGTCTGCACGCGGCCCTCGAATCCGCGGTGCTGCCGGACGCCACCCCGCACGACCGGGCTCTGGCCCTCGCCGATGCCTATCTGGGCTTCGTCGCCGCGGACCCGCAGGTCTGGAGCCTCGTCTTCGAGCACCAGATCGCCCCCGACAGCCCCTTCCCGGACTGGTATGCCGAGGCCCTTGGCCAGACGACCGACCTCGTCGCCCGCGTGCTGGCGCCCATGATCCCCGACCCGGACGAGCGCCGGCAGGCGGTGGCAGCCCTCTGGGCTGCCCTGCACGGACTCGCCTCGCTCGCGACGTCACGCAAGCTCTTGGTGCTGACACCGGAATCGCCCCGCGACCTCGCGCGCCTGCTGGTCCGACGCTTCCTCGAAGGCCCGGACCGGGGACGGCCCGAGATCGAGAGCGCCTGAGCGTCCTCGGGCCGGTGGATCCTACGGGACGCTGCTGCGGCGCGTCCGCATCCCCCGGAAGAGGGCGGGATGAGGATCGGTGAGACTGCGCGAGGCCGGAGGCTCCGCTGCCTTGTACTCCGGCTCCGCCCAGGTCGGGAGTTCACGCGTGTCGTCCGTCCTCGGCTGGCCGCGGCGCTCGGTGGTCTTCGACACCGAGCCATGTGCCTCGGGTCGCGGCCGAGGTAGAAGTGACAGGCCGCCGAACGCGACGAGGCAGGCGAGGCCGATGCCGGCCGAGTGCCAACTCGGCTCCGGCGCGATCATCATGGTGCCGAGGCCCCCGAGCGCGATGGCCGAAGCGAGATTGCGCGGTGTGAAGGGATCAATGGCCATGACGCCATCCTCCGCCTCTTCGCTCACGACTTCGTGAACCTGATGATTCAATTTGTAGGGATTAGATCGCGGTCCGACCGCGAAACTCCGATGTATTCGGTTCCATGCCGCTGGCACTGGATTCGCTCCGCCGGTCGATGCTCCCCCCTGCAGCTTTGTCCGAATTCGATCGCTACAAGGTCCGGGACCTCGGGCTGATGTCTGCGGAGGGACAAATCGCGAGAAGACCACAAGGTCAATTTGGTTTCAGCTGATGCAACCGGTGGTTCGGAATCCGTCATTCGTGAATGGGAGATATTAAGCATTCACGGAGCGTTGTGGCTGCTTGCCGCGCGTGTTGATCCAGTCCAGGCGGCGCCCGATGAGGTCCGTCGTGTCCGTGCAAAATCTGTCCATCCGCAGCCGCCTGATCGCGGCCTTCTCGCTCCTGACGCTCTTCGTGGTCGGCCTGGGTCTCCTGGGGCTCTTCGGCACCCAGCGCATGCGTGCACAGAGCCTGGAAATCGAGACGAACTGGCTTCCGAGCATCCGAGCCCTGGGCGAGATCGATACCATCACGGCTCGCATCAGCGCGGTCGTGCTTCGGCATACGCAGGCCAACGACCCGAAACTGACGGCGTCGATCGAGGCGGACCTCGTGCGCTTTGACAAGAAGCTGGCCGATCGCCGGGCGACCTACGAGCCGATGATCGCCTCGCCGGAGGAGCGCGCCCTCTACGACGGCTACATGCGCGATGCGGCCACCTTCCTGCCGATTCGCCAAGCCATCCTGGATCTCTCGCGCAGTGGACAGAAGGCCCAGGCCTTCGAGCTCTACGAGAGCAAGGGCCTGCCGGTCCGCCGCGCGGCGTCGAACACCCTGGAAAAGCTCACGGCCCTCAACAATGACGGCGCCGCGCAGGCGCAGGCCCGCAGCACGGCCATCTTCGAGCAGACCCAGACCCTGGGTCTCACCGCCATGTTGCTGGCCCTGGCGCTATCGGCGCTGTCGGCCTTCCTGATCATCCGCGGCGTCACGCGGGGCATCGGCGCAGTGGTCCAGCCCATGCAGGCGCTGGCCGGCGGCGACCTCTCGGCGACCATCCCGCACCAGGGCGCCCGGACCGAGATCGGCACCATCGCGGACGCCGTTCAGGTGTTCAAGGACGGCCTGA
>NZ_CEEDOX010000024.1:0-70758 GCF_979256535.1 Methylobacterium sp. AC690
GGCGCAGGCCCTGATGGGCGGGCGCGCGGCCCTGGCGGCGCGCCTCGCCGACTGGCGGGCCGAGCGCGCCGGTGCGGCGGCCTCGACGGGAGGCGCCTCGAGATCGGCCGCGTCGTCGGCGTCCTCGTCGTCGTGGTGCACGGGCGGCGGGGGGCGGCGGATCGCGGACGGCGCCTGCGGCGGCGCGTCGAAGACCGGCTCCCGCCGGCCGTCCGAGGGAGCCACCCGGGCATCGGGCGCGTGGGTCGCCCAGGGGGCGTCTTCGGGCGCCGCAAAGGCGCGCTGTGCCGCGAGGGCCGGCGAGGCACCCGCATAGGCGAGTGCGGTGGCCGCCGCCGCGCGCTCGGCCCGCCAGTCGGCGAGGCGCGCCGCCAGGGCCGCGCGCCCGCCCATCAGGGCCTGCGCCATCGCCCCGAGGGAAACGATGCCGAGGCTCGGCTCGTCATCCTCGTAGCGTCCGTCATGGCTGGCATCGGGCCGGCCGCGCACGGCCGGGCGCGCGGGGGCCGGCGGCGCATCGTAGGCGTCGAAATCCTCGGTATCGAGCTCACCGACCCGGCAGGCACCCGTGAGGCACAGGATCGCGACGCCGGCGAAGAGGAAGCCCGCGAAGGCGTGGAGCGGGGTCGCCACGATGCCGAGCATCATCCGGGCGGCATGCATCAACGCGTCGCCGGCGACGCCGCCGAGACCGGTGGGCAGGGGCCAGCGCGCCGTCGAGGGCAGCGCGCTCGCCACCGCGCTCGCGGCGAAGAATCCGATGATCCAGAGGGTCAGGCGCAGGCCGCCCCGGGGCAGCGCCCGCGTGCGCATCAGCTGGATGCCCCAGAGCGCCGGGGGCAGCACGAAGGCCAGGGAGCCGAGTCCCAGGAGCTGCATCGCCAAGTCCGAGACGACGGCCCCGCCGGTGCCCAGGACGTTGTGGGCCGCATGGTCGGTGGCGTGGTTGAGGCTCGGATCGTCGATCGACCACGTCGCCAGGGCGACCGTCAGCGCGGTGGCACCGGCAAACAGCACGAGACCGCCCAACTCTGTCATTCGCTTGGCCAGGAACGGGCGAAAGCTGTCGACGAAAGTATCGTAGGGCGATGCGGAACGGCGAAGCGAGCGCATGCGGTACCAGACACGATGGGGAACTGTCCGGTGACGGTAGCGTCGGCGGAGTTAACGGCTGGCTAAGGTTGAGACTTCCCTTCGCGCTCCGTCGCAATGCGGTCCTTCGTTGGGTCGTTCCCGCCTGGGATCGTGCCTGCCTCGGGTCGTCGAGGCTCTGCGTCGTTCCGGTGCGATGGGCGCTGGACGGGCCGATGGCGCGCCACCGGGCCGGACCCGTCCCGCGGCCCCGCAACGTCGCCCGAAGCCTGCGGACGGCCGGCTCGACCGGTCCGTCGAAACGAGAAAGGCCCCGGTCACGGCGACCGGGGCCTTTCCTTCCGACGCCCGCGGGCGCCGGAGGCGTTCGTTGCTGCGGCTTAGTAGTTGTAGGCGCGCTCGCCGTGATCGGCGATGTCGAGGCCCTCGCGCTCCTCGTCCTGGGTCACGCGCAGGCCGATGGTGAGATCGACGAGCTTGTACAGGATGGCGGAGCCGACGCCCGACCAGAGGATGGTGAAGCCGACGGCCTTGATCTGGCTCATCAGCGCGGCGCTGGTCTCGTAGGCGCCGACCGCGAGCTCACCGGGCTTGGAGGTGTAGTCCGGCAGGCCGACGCCGCCGAAGTCCGGGTTCACGAGCAGGCCCGTTGCGACAGCGCCGAGGATGCCGCCGATGCAGTGGACGCCGAAGACGTCCAGGGAATCGTCGTAGCCGAGGGCGTTCTTCACCGTGGAGCACATGATGAAGCAGACCGCGCCGGCGACGAGGCCGAGGATGATCGAGCCCATCGGACCGGCAAAGCCGGCGGCCGGCGTGACGGCCACGAGGCCCGCGATGGCGCCCGACAGCATGCCGAGGAGGGACGGCTTGCCCTTCAGCATCCACTCGACGAACAGCCAGGAGAGGGCTGCGGCGGCGGTGGCCACGAAGGTGTTGAGCATGGCCATGGCGGCGGTGCCGTTGGACTCGAGGTTCGAGCCGGCGTTGAAGCCGAACCAACCCACCCAGAGGAGCGAGGCGCCGATCGCCGTCATGGTCAGGGAGTGCGGGGCCAGCAGGTCACGGCCGTAGCCGATGCGCTTGCCGAGCATGAGGCAGCCGACGAAGCCCGCGATCCCGGCGTTGATGTGCACCACGGTGCCGCCGGCGAAGTCGAGGGCGCCCCACTTGAAGAGCAGGCCGGCATCGGCGTTCACCGCGTCGAGGGCCGCCTGGGCGGTCGCCTTCGAGGCGTCGTCGGTGGCAGCGGCCAGCGCCTTGGCGGCGTTGCCGACCGCGTCCGGGCCGCCCCAGTACCAGACCATGTGCGCCATCGGGAAGTAGATCAGCGTGGTCCAGAGGATCATGAACACGACCAGGGCCGAGAACTTCATCCGCTCGGCGAAGGCGCCGACGATGAGGGCCGGGGTGATCATCGCGAACGTCATCTGGAAGCAGATGTAGACGTATTCGGGGATCACGACGCCGTTCGAGAAGGTGGCGACGGTGGAGTTCGGGTCGATGCCCTTCAGGAAGGCCTTCGACAGGCCGCCGACGAAGTCGTTGAGACCGCCGCCGTTGGTGAAGGCGAGGCTGTAGCCGAAGATCACGAACAGCAGGCAGGAGATGCAGGCGATGGCGAAGACCTGCGTTAGGACGGACAGCATGTTCTTGGTGCGAACGAGACCGCCGTAGAACAGGGCCAGGCCGGGCACGACCATCAGCAGCACGAGGGCGCTGGAGATGAGCATCCAGGCGGTGTCGCCCTTGTTCGGAACGGGCACGGCGCTCGCGGCGGCCGGCACGGCCTCCGCCGTCGGCGTCTGCGCAAGGGATGGCTCGATGAACAAGAGTGCCAGCGCGGCACCCCCCAGCCCGAGCGCCAGGGCATTGCGAAGTTTCATGGAAACGAGACTCCCGATCGCGGTGCGATGCTGATGTGAAGAGGACAGGTCAGGGGCGCCCGGACGCGATCGTCCGGACAGGCGGTCGCCTCAGAGGGCGTCGACGTCGGTCTCGCCGGTGCGGATGCGGACGGCCTTCTCGAGGGGCACGACGAAGATCTTGCCGTCGCCGATCTGGCCGGTGCGGGCGGCGGCCGCGATCGCGTCGATCACGCTGGCGACCAGATCGGAGGCCACGGCCACCTCGATCTTGAGCTTGGGCAGGAAGCTCACGGCGTACTCGGCGCCCCGGTAGATCTCGGTATGGCCTTTCTGCCGGCCATAGCCCTTCACCTCGGTGACGGTCAGGCCGTGGACGCCGATGCCGGTCAGAGCGTCGCGGACCTCCTCCAGCTTGAACGGCTTGATGATGGCCATCACGATTTTCATGGGCGACGCCCCCTTAAGCTACGAGTTGAGTTCGACGAGGTGAACCGGGTGGACAGAAACATGCGCGCGTGGAGGCCACCGGCCGGCGCACGCAAGCGTCGCGACACGATCGGACCGGCCGGTGCGCCCGAGCCGCTTCCGACCCGTTCGCCCGCACACATATTCAAGGACTATGCCAACGGAACTTTTTCGCCGGATGCGCATCTGCCCAAGAAGTATCCGGTCATTGACTTAGGACGCAGCGTTTCCACGGCCAAGTTTGCGTGCAAAATAGGCAATACGCTGCCGAAGCAGGCAACTCGTACATCGAAGCAGCGTCTTTCGCAGCTTCGACCGGGCGCGGTCAGGCCTCGGTGCGGCGAGGCCGGATCATGCCTTCCTGGGCCACGGACGCCACCAGCGTGCCGTCGCGCGTGAAGATCTGTCCGCGCGCGAACCCCCGGGCCCCATCGGCACTCGGACTGTCCTGGGCATAGAGCAGCCAGTCGTCGGCCCGGAACGGCCGGTGGAACCACAGGGCGTGGTCGAGGCTCGCCGACTGGATCTCCGGGTCGAACACGGTTTGCCCATGCGGGATCAGGGTGGCGTCGAGCAGCGTCATGTCGGAGGCGTAGGCGAGGACGGCGCGGTGGATCGCCGGATCGTCGGGCAGGCGGTCGACGGCCCGCATCCAGACGTGGAAGCGCGGCTCCCGCGGGGCCCGGCGCAGGTAGCGCTCGATCTCGACGGGCCGCAGCTCGATGGGCCGCCGCCGGCCGAAATAGGACAGGATCGGCGCCGGGATCGCGAGCCCGTGCCGGGCGGCGTCGGCGGTGGCAGCGGGCGCCTCCGGGACCTCCTCCGGGGGAGCCACGTCCGGCATGGTCGCCTGATGGGTCGCGCCTGCTTCCGCGTCGTGGAAGGAGACCGACATCGTGAAGATCGCCCGGCCGTGCTGGTGCGCCACGACGCGGCGCGTGGTGAAGCTGCGGCCGTCGCGGATGCGCTCCACCACGTAGTCGATCGGGGCCTTCGGGTCGCCGCCGAGGAGGAAGTAGGCGTGGAGCGAATGCGGCGGCCGGGTCTCGGGCACCGTGCGGGTCGCCGCCACCAACGCCTGCGCCACCACTTGCCCGCCGAAGACCCGGAACCAACCCGTCTGCAGGCTCTCGCCCCGGAAGAGGTCCGGCTCCAGGCTCTTCAGGTCGAGGATGTCGAGGAGTTCGGTGACGATGCCGGTCATGCCGCTTCCCTGGTCGCCCGGGGATCCCCGGGCCGCGTGGACGCCACGGCGCCTCGGGCGATCCTTCACATGTGAACCATCGCGCTGGCAAGGATGCGACGGCCGGGATCAGTCGGCCAGGATCTGTGGGCTAGCATCTGGGGCAAGGAGCGAGGGGCAAGGTGCGGCGACGGTTTCGCCGACCGGGCCCGGCGACGATGGCGCGGGCTCGATCCCCGACGCCGCGCGTTGCCCCCGGCGCCGGGGAATGGCACTCCCTCCCGGGCAGCGAGGGTGGCGGGGATCGGCATGGACGGATCGGAGAAGCGCGGAAACCAGCGCAGCGTGGTCATTGCCGGCGCCGGCATTCCCGGGCTGACGCTCGCCCTGGCGCTGGCCCAGGCCAACGGCCCGGCCTTGACGGTCACGCTCTGCGATCCCGGCCTCAGCGCCGGAGCCGTGCGCCATGCCGGGCGCGCCTACGCGGTGGCGGCCGGTGGGCGGCGCATGTTCACCCGCCTCGGCATCTGGGATGCGGTTCAGGGCGCCGCGCAGCCGATCCACGACATGGTGGTGAGCGACAGTCGCCTGTCAGACCCGGTGCGCCCGGTCTTCCTCACCTTCGCGCAGGAGGCGGAGGCCGGCGCCCCATTCGCCCATATGGTCGAAGCCGAGCCCCTCGTGGCCGCGCTGCTCGCGGCGGCCGAGGCGGCCGGGGTGGTGTTCGAGCCCACCGGCATCGTCGAGGCTCTGCCGGCTGGCGGCACGACGCGCATCGCCCTCGGCGACGGACGCGTACTGCAGGCCGCGCTCCTGGTCGCGGCGGATGGGGCCCGTTCACGCCTGCGCGAGGCCGCGAAGATCGGCTGGGTCAGCTGGTCCTATCCGCAGATGGGGCTCGTCGCCACGATCGGGCACGAGCGCGACCATGCGGGGCGGGCCTACGAGCACTTCCTGCCGAGCGGCCCCTTCGCCATCCTGCCCCTGGTGGACGGGGGCGCCCTCGGGCACCGCTCGTCCATCGTCTGGACGGAGCGGGCAGCTGAGGTGCCGGCCTTGACGGGCGGCGGACCGGAGGACACCCTGGCCGAGATTGAGCGCCGCTTCGGCCTCAATCTCGGGCGCCTGGCGCTGGAGCGGGGCCCGAGCGCGCATCCCCTCGCCTTCGGCATGGCCCGCAGCTTTCGCGGCGAGCGCCTGGCGCTCCTGGGCGATGCCGCGCACGTCATCCACCCGATCGCCGGCCAGGGGCTGAACCTCGGCCTCGCCGGCGCGGCGGTGCTGGCGGAAGCGGTCACCGACGCTCTCCGCCTCGGTCTCGATCCGGGGAGCCCGGACGTCCTGAGGCGCTACGAGCGGGCGCGCCGCTTTGACACCGTCGCGATGGGGGCTGTGACGGACGGGCTCAACCGCCTGTTCTCCAACGATGTAATGCCGCTGCGCCTCGTCCGCGATTTCGGCCTCGGCCTCGTCGACCGGCTTCCCGGTTTGAAGCGCCTCTTCATCGGTGAGGCGGCCGCCGCGCGCGGGCCGCAGCCACGCCTCATGCGCGGCGAGGCACTCTGAAACGCGAAACGGCGGCCCCTTCCCTCGGGAAAGGACCGCCGCAATGGGACTGCTCGCGCGCCGAAGACGGCGTGCCGGGGCCCGTTACTTGCCCTTGGCGGCCTTGTTGGCCTTCTCCCGCTCGATGCCCTCGAGGATCAGGCGATGCGCCTCTTCCTTGCCGCCCCAGCGCTTGATCTTGACCCACTTGCCGGGCTCCAGATCCTTGTAGTGCTCGAAGAAGTGCTGGATCTGGTGGATCGTGATGTCGGGCAGGTCGGTGTAGTTCTCGATCCGGTCGTAGCGCATGGTCAGGTGGCGCGACGGCACGGCGATGATCTTCTCGTCCTCGCCGGAATTGTCCTCCATCACCAGGACGCCGATCGGACGGGCGCTGATGATGGCGCCGGGGGCGATGGCGCGGGTGTTGGCCACCAGCACGTCGCAGGGGTCGCCGTCACCCGACAGGGTGTGCGGGATGAAACCGTAATTGCCCGGGTAGTGCATCGCCGTATAGAGGAAGCGATCGACCACCAGGGCGCCGGCCTCCTTGTCCATCTCGTACTTGATCGGGTCACCACCGATCGGAACCTCGATGATGACGTTCACGTCGTCCGGCGGATTCTTGCCAATCGAGACCGCGTCGATGATCATAGCTGTGCTCCCGGAAGCAGGGGCGTCACGGCCCCGTTGCCGGGTGTCTTAAGGCCCTTCCGCCGCGAAGGAAATCGCACCGTGCGGCAGGGGGCGACGTTTGCACGAAATTGTCGGGTGCGCCTCAGGGGCGGTCGGACGAGCCGAAACGCCTGCGCCAGGCCGCGACGAGGCGCCGGACCATGCGCTCGATCCAGCGGGCCGCGTGCTCCAGGGGCACCTTCATGGCGGGCACGTCCTGGCTCAGGAGAGCGAGGCCCACGGGCAGCATCCAGAGGCCGAGGATCGGCAGGATCGAGAAGATGCCGCCGAGGATGAACAGGATCGCAGCCAGGAGGCGAACCCAGAACCGCGACGGCTCGCGCAGCCAATCCACGGCGCGACGGATGCGGTCCGGCAGCTTCGCGCTGAGATCCGTGACCCGCCTGTCCCAATCCGCTGCCGTCACGCGCATCCGTCGTCCCGCTCGCCCGCCGGAGGATCCGATCCGCCGGACCGGACCGCGGGGGGCGGCGCAGGCTTCGGCGAAGTCAGCTGAAGCGGAAACCGACCTTGGGCAGAACCGTTCCGGCCATCCTGTCGATGGCCTGGCCGATCGCGATGCCGCCCAGCCCGGTGTAGAAGGCGCAGGCCCGCTCGTTCCCCTCGAGCGACCAGACCCCGACCCGGGTCAGGCCGTGGTCGGCCAAGTCGTTGGAGACCGCCCGGAACAGACGGCGTCCGAGCCCGAGCCCCTGGTAGGCCGGGCGGATGTAGAGTTCGTCGATCTCGCCGGGGGCCTGCAGAATGCGGCCCCGCGCCGGTCCGTAGACCGCGTAGCCGACGATGCTGCTCTCCTGCTCGACCACCACGAGAGGCCGGCTGCGCTGGGTGGCCCCGAGCCACCACTGCGAACTGCGCTGCGAGATCATCCGCTCCAGGGCGACCCCGGGGATGATCCCCCGGTAGGCCTCGCGCCAGGTCTCATCGAACAGGTCTGCCAAGGGGTCGGCGTCGGCCGGACGGGCGCGGCGAATGCTGGTGGTGCTCGTTCGCATGACGGATCCCCGCGCTCGATGAGGACGATGGACGGTTCGCAATCGGTGTCGACCCCCGCATCGGAAGCGACGATCCGGGCGAAGACAAGGCGACGGGGACCAACGCAAGCGCGATGCCGGTTGCTCCCCGCGCTCCACAGCGCGTTTGCCGCGGCCGCCGCGCACTGGTAGATCAACCCCCTCCCCCTTCCCCGCCAGACCGGTCCCCCCGTCCCCGTGTTCAACCGTTTTCTCTCGTACGAGACCCGCTACGCCCGGCGCATGGCGCGGATCGCGCGCTTCGAGCGCCCGATCGCCGGCCCGGTCTCGCGGGCGAAAGCCTGGGCGAACATGCTGCTGGTGGATCACGGCGTGTTCCGCCTGGCCTACCTCAACCGCCACCGGATCGGCGCGGGCAAGCTCTGGCGCTCGGCCCAGCCGACGCCGCACCAGCTGGCCTGGTTCAAGCGCCAGGGGGTTCGCACCGTGATCTCCCTGCGGGGCGGACGCGAGCACGGGTCCTGGCCGCTCCAGCGCGAGGCCTGCGAACGGCAGGGCCTGACGCTGGTGGAGTTCGTGCTGCGCTCGCGGGAGGCCCCCTCGCGGGAGACCATCCTGGCCGCCAAGGCGTTCTTCGACGGGGTCGAGTACCCGGCGATGATGCACTGCAAATCCGGCGCAGACCGCGCCGGCCTCGCGGCGGCGCTCTACCTCATCCTGCACGAAGGCCTGCCGGTCTCGGAGGCCATGGGCCAGCTCTCAGCCCGCTACGGCCATTTCCGGTTCGCCAAGACCGGGATCCTCGACGCGTTCTTCGCGCTCTACCGCCGGGAGGGCGAGCCCAACGGCCTGGATTTCCTGACCTGGGTCGAGACCGAGTACGATGCGGAAGCGCTGAAGCGCACGTTCCGCCCCGGCTTCTGGTCCGACCTCGTGGTGGACCGGATCATCAAGCGCGAATAGCCCGACACGAAAAACCCGCCGCGGCCGAGCCGGGCGGGCTTTCGACGAACCGTATGCCGGGGCGCAGGCGCCCGGCAGGGTCGCCTCAGGCGGCGAGACGGATCGTCGACGGGGCGTTCTCGTTGCTGGCGATGAAGCGGCCGGAATTGGAGAGCGGACCGTTCTTCGGGGTCAGGAGATTGGCAGCCACGAAGACCAGCGAGACGTTGAGAGCGGCGGCGGCGACAACGAGAAGAGCGATCATCGGGTGTGTTCCAAGGCGGTTGCGTTGAGCCAGATATGGCACTGCACCATTTTCCTTGGTATACCAAATTCTACACACCACTCATGCGGCCGACGCAGAGCTTCCCGCGAATCGGCGGTCGAGGCGGTTCTCGCCCCGCAATCCCCGCATCGCTCAACCCTCAGTTCTGCAAGGCTCATCCAACCTCTGCGGGGAGACTCCGTCCTCGACCGGATAGTTTTCGCAACGCAGCAATCAGTTGATCGACAGACTTTCGAGATCCGCTGCGAAGGACGAAACGTAGCTCGGACTTTCACCCGTGAGGATGATCAGCGTCAGGATCAATCCCACCGCACCGAGATACACGACCGCGAAGAGATCCTTGTCTTCGCGACCCGCCAGAACGATGCCGGCGAAGGGGATCGTCTGAAGGGTGAGTGCCGCCGCAATGTTCATCGACAACCTCGGTTCATAGGCAACTTCGCATTCGGGCCGGCCATCGGTTCGCCTGTTCCCCCGATCGGCGCACGTTCAGCCGGTCGGGCGTCGGCACTCCCTGGGTCGGCCCACCGCGGAGGGAGGGCCTGTGGACGAGCCCGGGTTGGGGCTCGTCTCACGCGGGACAAACCGCGTGTCAGGCCGCTTGCACAGGCCGGGCCGCGACGGGGGTCGCAACGGTCTCGTCATTCAGGAAGCGCAGGCGCAGGGGCTTGAGCACGAACATCGCCAGGATTGCCGCCACCACATTGAGGCCGATGATGATCGAGAACACCGCCGACCAGCCGTACTTGGCGGAGATGATGCTGGCGATCGGCACCAAGAACGAGGCCGTGCCCTTCGCAGTGTAGAGCAGGCCGGCATTCGTCGTGGCGAACTTCGAACCGAAGGTGTCGCCGCAGGTGGCCGGGAACAGCGAGTAGATCTCGCCGAAGACCCCGAAATACACCGCCGTGGCGAAGACGAAGATCAGCGGATTCGTGCCGTAGGTCAGCAGGGTAATGATCGCCAGGGCGGCGATCGAGAAGGCGATGAACATCGTGTTCTCACGCCCGATATTGTCCGAGATGAAGCCGAAGAACGGGCGCCCGAAGCCGTCGAAGATGCGGTCGAGGGAGATCGCGAAGGTGAGCGCCACCATCTGCAGACCGAACAGGCTCACCGGCACGTCGGCGACCTTGAAGTCGTGGGCGATCGGGGCGATCTGCGCCGCCGCCATCAGGCCGCCGGAGGCGACCATCACGAAGATCACGTACATCAGCCAGAAGACGGGGGTGCGCACGACCTCGCGCGGCGTGCGATCGAGCCTAGCCTGCGGCAGGCGCAGAGTCTTGCGCTGGACCGGTACCGCCTGAGACGGCTTCCGCAGGAAGAACGACAGCAGGACCACGATGGCCCCCTGACCCAGCCCGAAGAACAGGAACGCGTCCTGGTAGCCGCTGGTGGCGATCATCTTGGCGATCGGGATCACCGTGACGGCCGCGCCCGCACCGAAGCCGGCCGCGGTGGCGCCGGCGGCGAGGCCGCGGCGATGGGGGAACCACTTCAGGGCGTTGCCGACGCAGGTGCCATAGACGGATCCGGCACCGATCCCGCCGATGACCGCCGCCGCGTAGAGCAGGAAGAGGGAATCAGCGTGGGCGTTCAGGAACCACGCCAAGGCGATCATGATGCCGCCGAAGCAGACCACGATGCGCGGGCCGTAGCGGTCGACGAACCAGGCTTCGACCGGCACCAGCCAAGTCTCGGTCGCAACGAAGATGGTAAACGCGAACTGGATCGCCGCCCGGCCCCAGTGAAACTTGGTGTCGATGGGGTCGACGAACAGCGTCCACCCGTATTGAAGGTTGGCGATCATCGCCATGCAGAGCACGCCGAAGGCGAGTTGCCACCATTTGGCGGACGGTGAGTCCAGACGTTCCATCCCGAATTCCTTCTTGATCGGATTGTTCGCACCGATGCCGCCAGCATGCACCAAAATTCGTTGTATGCAATATACCAGGGAATGAAATGTCGTTTCGGACGTGGGGAGGTGGCGAAACCCCGCTCAGCGACTCCAGGCGTGTATCATCCTGCAGGTTGTTGGCGCGCGACGGTGCGTCGGGTACCGGTCGCCGGACGCGACAGCTCAGCCCGCGCGGTGGCGACGGCGACGGTTTCCGGAGGCACGGCCGCCGCCGGTCCCGGTGCGGTCATGCTCTGGTCAATAGCCTGGCGGGACGGAGTTCCTATTCCGCGGCGATGCGGCTCGCCTCCCGGTAGGGATGGGCCGGGTAGGTCCCGATGATCCGCAACTCCCGCGAGAAGTACCCGAGTTCGGCCAGGGCGCGTGACAGGCCCGGCTCCTCCGGATGGCCATCCACCTCGGCGTAGAACTGGGTCGCGACGAACTGGCCGTCGACCATGTAGCTCTCGAGCTTCGACATGTTGACGCCGTTCGTGGCGAAGCCGCCCAGCGCCTTGTAGAGGGCCGCCGGGATGTTGCGGACCCGGAACACGAAACTGGTGACCATCGGGCCCGCCTCGGGCGAGACCGGCTCCGGCTCCGGTGAGAACACGACGAAGCGGGTGGTGTTGTGGCTTTCGTCCTCGACATCGTGCTCCAGGATGTCGAGGCCGTAGACCTCGGCGGCGAGCGCGGGAGCCAGGGCACCGCGCGTGGGATCACCCGCCTCCGCCACCTCGCGGGCGGCTCCGGCCGTGTCACCGGCCACGATGGGACGCACGCCGAGGCGCCGGATGATCTTGCGGCACTGTCCCAGGGCATGGACGTGGCTGTGCACCGTCCGGATCTGCTCCACCAGCGTGCCGGGCAGGACCATCAGCTGGAAGTGGATCGGCAGGAAGTGCTCCGCCACGATGTGCAGGCCCGAGGTCGGGATCAGGTGGTGGATATCCGCCACCCGGCCGGCGATCGAGTTCTCGATGGGGATCATCGCCCGCGTCGCACGACCTTCCTTCACGGCCGCGAAGGCATCCTCGAAGGTCGGGCAGGGCAGCGGCGTCCAGTCCGGGTAGGCCTGAGCGCAGATGATGTGGGAGTTCGCGCCGGGCTCGCCCTGGTAGGAGACGATGTGCTGGGGCATGCGGGCTGGTCTTTCCGAGGCGCTTCAGTTCAGGCGGCGGGCCGACAGGATGGCGCGGGCGCGTTCCAGGTCGGCGGGGGTGTCGACGCCGAGCGGCAGGTCGTCGACGACGATGGCGTCGATGCGCATCCCGGCCTCGAGGGCGCGGAGCTGCTCCAGCTTCTCGCGGGTCTCGAGCTCGCCGGGCGGCAGGGCCATGAAGCGGGCGAGCGCCTTCCGGCGATACGCGTAGAGGCCGATGTGATGGTAGAGCGGCCCTTCCCCCCAGGGCGCCTCGGCGCGGGTGAAGTAGAGCGCGCGCAGACGGCGGGTGCCCACGATGTGGCCGACGAGCTTGACCACGTTGGGGTCACGCCGCTCGGATTCTTCGGTGATGATGGCGCAGAGGGTGGCGATGTCGACGGAGCGGTCTGCCAGCGGCAGGATCGCCGCGCCGATGATGCCTGGATCGATGGTCGGCAGGTCGCCCTGGACGTTGACCACCACGTCGTGGTTGCCGTGCGGATCGATGATCTCCAGGGCCTCGGCCAGGCGATCCGAGCCGGAGGGATGGTCGGCCCGGGTCAGGACCGCCAGGCCGCCCACGGCCTCGATGGTCTCGACGATGGCGGGCGTGTCGGTGGCGACCACCACGGGGCCGATACCGGCCTCCACGGCGCGGCGCCAGACGTGCACGATCATCGGCTCCCCGGCGAGGTCGGCCATCGGCTTGTTGGGCAGGCGGGTCGCGGCCATGCGCGCGGGAATGAGGACGATGGGATCGGACATCGGTCTGGACCCTGCTCCGGCTGGGCCGGTGCTTACCAGCGACGCCCCGAGTTGTCATGCCGGGCGTGTCATGGCGGAGGTGCCTTGCCGAGCGTGTCTTGCCGAGCGTGTCTTGTCAGAGGTGTCTCGCCGGGCCGCGGAGACCGCGTCCGCCGGCGCGGGAACCGGATGCGCCCGCCCGCGTCTGAAGAAGTGAGGGATGGCAGCGACACCTGCCGGTCTGCGACTACGCGAAGCGCGACTCGACCATTGTCAAGGTCGGGCTTCAGCGGCTAAGCACCCTCGACCGTTTCCAAAGTCCGGCACAGGCACGCGCTGGACTTCGCCCTGAATTCTCCCCCTCAGGCCGGCCGCACCGGAGTTGTCGAGAATGGACTCTTTCGAGCTGAACAAGGTTGCGGGTGCCGCGCTCGGCGCGCTGCTGTTCGCCGTGGGGTCGGGCTTCGTCGCCGAGCTGATCTATCATCCCAAGCCTGCCGGCAATGCCGGCTATGCCCTGCCCGAGCCGCAGGCGAAGGCCGCCGGCGGCGCCGCGCCCGAGGCGAAGGCCGAGCCCCTGCCGATCCGTCTGGCCAGCGCCACCGTCGACAAGGGTCAGGCCGCGGCCAAGAAGTGCTCCTCCTGCCACAGCTTCGAGAAGGGCGGCCCGAACAAGGTCGGGCCGCATCTCTGGGGCGTCGTCGATCGCCAGCGGGCCCACGAGCCCGGCTTCGAGTACTCGGCCGCGCTCAAGGAGAAGGGCGGCACCTGGACCTACGACGAGCTCGATCACTTCCTGACCAATCCGAAGGGCTACGTCCCTGGGACCAAGATGGCGTTCGCCGGCATCACCTCGCCGACCGAGCGCGCCGACGTCATCCTCTACCTGCGCAGCCTCGCCGATACCCCGGCGCCGCTGCCGGCCGCGGAGAAGAAGGCGGAGGGCGACAAGCCGGCCGAAGCCCAGCCTGCTGCTGCCAAGGCTGGGGATACCAAGCCGGCTGACGCCAAACCGGCCGACGCCAAGCCCAACCCCGAGTCGAAGCCCGCGGCCGAGGTCCGGCGCGAGCAGGCGCCGAAGCCCGCGGACGCCTCCAAGGCGACCGAGGATCAGAAGCCGGAGGTCGCCAGCCCGGCGACGGCCGCCAAGCCGACCGTCGCGGGCGAGGAGGCGAACAAGCCGGCCTCGGTGAAGCCTGCCGATGACACGCCGGTCGGGGCCGCCCCCGCCGCGCCGCCTGCCCCGGCCACCACTCTCCCGGCCGAGAAGCCGGCCCAGCCGTAGGTCGGTCTTCGGCGAGAACCGAAGCCCCTCACGAACGCGAAAAGGCCGGGCCATCGCCCGGCCTTTTCGTTTGCCGGTCCAGACCGCGGCGACACGGGCTCAGGTTCCTGCGCGCGCGCCCATCGCTTCCTGCGCGCACGCGCCCGCTTGGCGTTCGCGGCCGGTCCGTCCTAGAACACCCGCCTGCCGTCGCCGGTGCGGCGGCGGGACCGCGACCCCGGAATCCGGAGACCGCCTGCCTGTGATGCGCATTGCCCTGATCGGACGCCTCGTCGCCGCCCTCGCCTTCCTGGCCTGTGGCCTGCCCGCCCGGGCCGCCCCCGATCCGGAATCCGCCGCGCCGCGAGGCGCCTGGATGCCCGCGATCACGCTGATGGGTGAACCGAAATACGGTCCCGACTTCAAGCATTTCGATTATGCCGACCCGAACGCGCCGACCGGCGGACTCGTACGCCTCGGCGCCCAGGGCGGGTTCGACAACTTCAACTACGTGGTGTCGGGGCTGAAGGGCGACCTCGAGGGCGGGATCGTCCAGATCTACGATACCCTGATGACGGAATCTGCCGACGAGCCGTTCACCTCCTACGGCCTCCTGGCCGACGGCGTGCGCCTCGCCGACGACCTGTCCGCGGTCTCCTACCGCCTGCGCGAGGGGGCCCGCTGGCATGACGGCCAGCCGGTGACGCCCGAGGACGTGGTCTGGTCCTTCGACATCCTGAAGGCGAACAGCCCGTTCTATTCGGCCTACTATCAGACCGTGACCAAGGCCGCCGTCACCGGCCCGCGCGAGGTGACGTTCACCTTCTCGGAGGCGGGCAACCGCGAGCTGCCGCAGGTGCTCGGCCAGTTGCGGGTGCTGCCCAAGCACTGGTGGACGGGCAAGGACGCGCAGGGGCGGCCGCGCGACGTCACCCAGACCACGCTGGAGATCCCCCTGGGCTCGGGCCCCTACCGCCTGGCGAAGTTCGAGGCTGGGCGCAGCGCCACCTACGAGCGCGTCGCGGACTACTGGGGCAAGGACCTGCCCGTGAATGTCGGTCGCAACAACTTCGGCACCATGCGGAACGAGTACTTCCGTGATGCGACGGTGCTGATCGAGGCGCTGAAGGGCGATCTTTTCGACTTCCGGGCCGAGAACGTGGCGCGCAACTGGGCCACGGCCTACGACACCTTCCCCGCTGTGAAGGAGGGCCGCCTGATCAAGGAGGAGTTCCCCGATCGCGGTAACGGCAACATGCAGGCCTTCGTGCTGAACACCCGCCGGGCGAAGTTCGCCGATCCGCGGGTACGCCGGGCTTTCAACCTCGCGATGAACTTCGAGGAGATGAACCGGTCTCTGTTCTTCGGCCTCTACAAGCGGATCGACTCCTATTATTTCGGCTCGGAGCTGGCCTCGTCCGGCCTGCCGCAGGGCGACGAGCTGTCGATCCTGGAGAGTGTGAAGGACAAGGTTCCGGCCTCGGTCTTCACCACGCCCTACGCCAATCCCGTCAACGGCACGCCCGACGCGGTGCGGGCCAACCTGCGCGAGGCCGTCGGCCTTCTCAAGCAGGCCGGCTACGAGCTGCGCAACGGCCAGATGACCGACGTGAAGAGCGGTGAACCGCTCACCGTCGAGTTCCTGGAATTCCAGAGCGTGTTCGAACGGGTCGTGCTGCCCTACGCGGCGCAGCTGAAGCTCATCGGCATCAACAGCTCCCTGCGGGTCATCGACCAGGCTCAGTACCAGAATCGCCTGCGGGCCTTCGACTTCGACATCACCACGAGCTCGTGGCCGGAATCCCTCTCGCCCGGCAACGAGCAGCGCGAGTACTGGGGCTCTGCCTCCGCCGACAAGGCCGGCTCGCGCAACCTGATCGGCATCAAGGACCCGGCCATCGATGCCCTGATCGAGAAGGTGATCTTCGCCAAGGACCGCCCCGGCGTGCTGTCGGCGACCCATGCCCTCGACCGGGTGCTGCTGGCCCACAACTTCGTCGTGCCGCAATGGGGCTCGAACGTCTCGCGCACCCTGCGCTGGAATCGCTTCGGGCATCCGGCGGTGCTGCCGAAATACGGCAGCTCGGGTTTCCCCACGACCTGGTGGTACGACGAGACGCTGGCGGCCAAGACCGGGGCGCCGCGATGAGCGTCGGGCCGACCCGGCGCGCCGTCGTCGCGGGCGCCGGTGCCCTCGGGGCGACCCTGGTGCTGGCGCCCCCGGCCCGAGCGGCGGCCCGCACCAGCCACGGCCTGTCGAGCTTCGGCGACCTCAAGTACCCGGCCGACTTCCCGAACTTCGACTACGTCAATCCGGATGCGCCGCGAGGAGGGCGCTTCTCGGCGCAAATCGCCTCGACTCTGGGCAACCAGGCCTCCGACACCTTCAACACCCTGAACATCTACGTCCTGCGCGGCGACGGCGCCGCCGGCATGAACCTGACCTTCGACTCGCTCATGGTCCGCGCCCTCGACGAGCCGGACGCGCTCTACGGGCTCCTCGCCCGCTCGGTCGAGATCTCCGAGGACGGGCTGCGCTATCGCTTCGCCCTGCGGCCGCAGGCCCGCTTCCACGACGGCTCACGCCTCACCGCCCACGACGTGGCGGCGTCGCTGCGCCTCCTAAAGGAGAAGGGCCACCCCGAGATCTCGCAGGTGATCCGCGACCTCGCCGAGGCCATCGCCGAGGACGACGCCACGGTGACCCTGCGCTTCGCCCCCGGCCGCAGCCGCGACCTACCCCTCTTCGTCGCCACATTGCCGGTGTTCTCGGCCGCCTACTACGCCAACCGCGATTTCGAGGCCTCCTCCCTGGAGCCGCCGCTCGGCTCCGGGCCGTATCAGGTCAGTCGCGTGGAGGCGGGGCGCTTCATCGAACTGGAGCGGGTGAAGGATTACTGGGGCGCAGAGCTGCCGGTGAATGTCGGGCAGAACAACTTCGACGCCATCCGGTACGAGTATTTCCGCGATCGCCAGGTCGCGTTCGAGGCCTTCAAGGGCGGCGCCTTCACCTTCCGCGAGGAGTTCACCGCCCGGGTCTGGGCCACGGGCTACGAATTTCCCGCCGTTCAGGAGGGCCGCGTCCGCAAGGAGGTGGTGCCCGATGCCCGTCCGTCGGGCACCCAGGGCTGGTGGATGAACACCCGCCGCGAAGCCTTCCGCGATCCCCGGGTGCGCGAGGCGATCGGTCTGTGCTTCGACTTCAACTGGTCGAACGCCAACCTGATGTACGGCGCCTACATCCGCACGGCCTCCTATTTCGAGAACTCGGACCTGAAGGCCACGGGCCGTCCGGCGCCGGAGGAACTGGCCCTCCTCGATCCCATGCGCGGGGACCTGCCGGCGGAGGTCTTCGGCGAGGCCTGGAGCCCGCCGAGTTCCGATGGGTCGGGCCAGGACCGCGCCCTGCTCAGCCGCGCCGTGGCCCTGCTGCGGGAGGCCGGCTGCACCCGCGACGGCGGCGTGATCCGCTTAGCCTCCGGCAAGCCGCTGGAGATCGAGTTCCTCGACAACGACCCGGTGTTCCAGCCGGTGACGCAGCCCTTCATCCGCAATCTCGGCCTGATCGGCATCCGCGCCAGCATCCGGCTGGTCGATCCCTCGCAGTACCAGGCCCGGGTCAAGGATTTCGACTTCGACCTCACGGCCCGCCGCTTCGCCAGCGGGCTCACGCCGGGGCCCGAACTCCGCGAGGCCTATGGGTCCCGCGCCGCCGGTACGCCCGGCGCGAACAACCTCGCGGGCATCGCGAGCCCCGCCATCGACGCGCTGATCGAGAAGGTCACGGAGGCGACCTCCCGCGCCGACATGATCCACGCCGCGCGCGCCCTCGACCGGGTGCTGCGGGCGGGGCGCTACTGGGTGCCCATGTGGTACAAGGCCGATCACCGGCTGGCCCTCTGGGACGTCTACGGCCGCCCGGCCAAGGGACCGACCTACGATCTCGGCGTGCCGAACGTCTGGTGGTACGATGCCGCCAAGGCCCGGCGCATCGGCCGAACCTGAGGGACACCCGTGCTCGGCTACATCCTGCGCCGCATCGCGCTCATGGTCCCGACGATCTTCGGGATCATGCTCATCACCTTCGTCATCGTCCAGTTCGCCCCCGGTGGCCCGGTGGAGCGGGTGCTGGCCCAGCTCCAGGGCCAGAACGAGGGCAGCCTGTCGCGGGTGACCGGGGGGGCCGGCGACCTCGGCGGCGCCGCACGCGGCGGCGGCGGGGGCGGGGGCGAGGCGAGTGCCCGCTACCGCGGCGCGCAGGGGCTCGACCCGGCCTTCATCAAGAAGCTCGAGCAGCAATTCGGCTTCGACAAGCCGGCGCCCGAGCGCTTTGCCAAGATGATCTGGGACTATGTCCGGTTCGATTTCGGCAACAGCTATTTTCGCGATGTTTCGGTGCTGCAGCTGATCCGCGAGCGGCTGCCGGTGTCGATCTCGCTGGGTCTCTGGATGACCTTGATCTCCTACGCGATCTCGATTCCGCTGGGCATCCGCAAGGCGGTGCATGACGGCTCGCGCTTCGATCTCTGGACTTCGACCGTGGTCATCATCGGCTACGCGATCCCGAGCTTCCTCTTCGGTATCGCGCTGATCATCCTGTTCGCGGGCGGCTCCTTCGTGCAGATCTTCCCGATCCGGGGCCTGACGAGCGAGAACTTCGAGTCCCTGAGCCTCTGGGGCAAGGTGGTCGACTACGCCTGGCACATGACGCTTCCGCTGGCGGCCCTGGTGCTCGGCGCCTTCGCGACCTCGACCCTGCTGACCAAGAACTCCTTCCTCGACGAGATCCGCAAGCAGTACGTCCTCACGGCCCGGATGAAGGGCCTGTCCGAGCGCCGGGTGCTCTACGGCCACGTCTTCCGCAACGCCATGCTCATCGTCATCGCCGGTTTCCCGGCGGCCTTCATCTCGGCCTTCTTCACGGGCTCGCTGCTGATCGAGACGATCTTCTCCCTCGACGGTCTCGGACTCCTGTCCTTCACCTCGATCGTTGGACGCGACTACCCCGTGGTGTTCGCGACCCTGTACATCTTCTCCCTGCTCGGGCTGGCGGTGAACCTGCTCTCCGACCTGATCTACACCTGGATCGACCCGCGCATCGACTTCTCGGCGCGGGCGACGTGACCACCCTCCCCCTCATCATCCGACACGAGCACGCGGGCGACGCCGAGGCGATCGAGCGGCTCCATGCCCGCGCCTTCGGCCCCGGCCGCTTCGCCCGCACCGCCTACCGCCTGCGGGAGGGGACCGCACCCGTCGCGGAGCTCTGCTTCACCGCCCTGGTGGCGACCTACCTCGTGGGTTCGGTGCGGGTGGCGCCGGCCGAGGCGGGCGATCCCCTTCTCGTGCTCGGCCCCCTCACGGTCGATCCCAGCTTCGAGGGGCGTGGCATCGGTGCCGCCCTGATGACGGCCTGCCTCGACGCAGCGACGGCCGCCGGCCACGGCCTCGTCCTTTTGATCGGCGACGCACCCTATTACCGGCGCTTCGGCTTCACGCCGATCCCGCCCGGACGCCTCGTCCCGCCTTCCCCCGTCGACCCGGCCCGCTTCCTCTGGCGCGAGCTCCGGCCCGGCGCGGCCGCGACGATCTCCGGGAACGTCACAGCCCTCCGTCCGCGTTGACCCCGCCGAAGGCGCCGACCCGGCGCCGGCAGGGACGGCACTCCGATGGACACTTCGGCGATTCGGCACGACACGATCACGGCGAACGGCATCGCGCTCCACGTGGCGCGGCTCGGGCGCGGCCGCCCGCTGGTCCTGTTGCACGGCTGGCCGGAATTCTGGCTGACCTGGGAACCGGTGATGCGGCGCCTCGCCGACCGCTTCGAGCTGATCGCGCCGGATCTGCGCGGCTTCGGTGACAGCCAGAAGCCCGATCTCCAACCCTCCGACGACGCCGGCGCCGACGTGCATGCCGCCGACATCGTCGCGCTGCTCGATGCCCTCGGCATCGCCCGGGCCGGCATCGTCGGCCACGACGTCGGAGCCTCCGTCGTGCAGGTCCTGGGTCGGACGGTGCCGGAGCGCCTGACCGGGCTTTTCACCTTCGACTGCCCCTATCCGGGGATCGGGCCGCGCCTCGCCGTCCCCGAGATGCTCGCCGAAATCTGGTACCAGTCCTACCACGTGAAGCCCTTCGCGGCCGCACAGGTCGGGGCCTCGCGCGAGGGCTGCCGGCTCTATATCGGACACTTCCTGCGCCACTGGGCCGGCGGCAACCCGGCCGCCTTCGACGACGTGCTGGAGGCCTTCGTCGACAATTTCCTGGCGCCCGGCAACCTGCAGGGTGGCTTCAACTGGTACGTCAGCGCGCAGGCCGGGCGCCTGGCCATGATCCGCGGCGAGGCTCCGTCCCTGCCGCCGATCACCGTCCCGACCGGCATCCGCTGGGGCGATTCCGACCCGCTGTTCCCCCTCGCCTGGACAGACCGCCTCGGCGAGACCTTCGCGGACCTCGACTTCGCGCCCTTCCCGGGCCTCGGCCACTTCCCGCACCGGGAGGACCCCGACCGGGCAGCCGCCGCGATCGCCCGGTTCTTCGAGCGGCTGCCGGATTAAGCGCTCAGGCCGCCCGGCCGCGCCGACCCTCCACGAGCCACATCGCCAGCACGGCGGCCGCCAGGGCGGCCAACGCCCACAGCCCGAGGGCCAGGGGATAGACCTCGACGCCGCGGATGTTGGCGCTGTCGCTCGGGCGGAAGCCGATCCAGTCGGCACCACTGAGGCGGCCGCTGCGAACCGACTGCAGGCGCGGCACCACGATGCCGCCGGTCTCCGCCACGCGGCGGATCGAGCCGCCGGTGCCCTCGGCCAGGGCCTTGAGGCGCTCGGTGTCGCTGAAGACGTCGGCGAGCTCGCGCGGATTCGGCGGACCGACGCTGACGAAGGCGACGAGATTGCCCGAACGCAGGGTGTGCAGGCCCAGTTCGGCAGCCTCGAAGGTCGTCGCGAACAGGCCCGGTTCGCCGGGCGTCAGGGTCAGGGTGCGCTGGTTGCCGGTCGGGCCCGTCACGGTGACGGGCTCCACCGTGTCGGCCATGGTCTGGCGCTCGACGCGGACCTCCCGGCCGTGGCCGGTGGTCTGGGCCCGCAGAGCCTCTTCCTCCAGGGCCGGCTCCTTCATCAGCCAGTGACCCAGTCGGCGCAGCAGGTCGAGATACGGCCCGCCCTCCTGATAGCCCCGAGCCCAGAGCCAGGCATGGTCGGACAGGAGCAGTGCCACCCGCCCCTTCTCCTCGCGCGACAGGGCCAGGAGCGGCAGGGCGTCCGGGCCCTGCAGGATCGGCTGGATGCCGGGTTTCACCTGGGCGGAGACGATGCGCAGCCAGTCGCCCCAGGCGGGGGGCGAGGCCTCGGAGCCGGGCAATGCCCGGGTGACGGGATGGCGGTTGCCGACGCCCGTGAGGCTCGCCTTGTAGGGTTGCTCGACCACCCGCCCGTTGGGCTCGCCCGGTAGAATCGCGGACAGGCGCGTCCGCGACAGGCTAGAGGGCGAGGCGAATTCGGGGCCGGCCGCGATCAGCAGGGCGCCGCCCTCGCGGACGTAGCGGACGATGTTGTCGAAATAGGCCGAGGGCAGCACGCTCTGGTTGGCGTAGCGGTCGAAGATGATCAGGTCGAAGTCCTTGATCTTCTGGACGAACAGCTCGCGCGTCGGGAAGGCGATCAGGGAGAGTTCGGAGATCGGTGTGCCGTCCTGCTTCTCGGGCGGCCGCAAGATGGTGAAGTGCACGAGGTCGACGTTGGCATCGGACTTCAGGAGGTTGCGCCAGGTGCGCTCGCCCTGGTGGGGCTCGCCCGAGACGAGGAGCACCCGCAGCTTCTCGCGGATGCCCTCGATGGGCAGGACCGCGCGGTTGTTGATCGTGGTGAGCTCGCCCGGAAGCGGCTCCACCTCGATCTCGACCACGTTCGGCCCGCCATGCTCGATCCGCATGGTCAGGGAGAAAGGCTGGCCGGTGGGGAAGGTCCGACGTCCGACGTCCTCGCCGTCGCGGCGCACGGTGACGGTGGCGCTGCCGGTGCCACCGCGCTCCATGACCTCGGCCCGGATGGTCAGGTCGCGCCCGACGATGCCGAAACGCGGTGCCTCGATCAACTTGATCTGGCGGTCGCGCTCGTCCGGATGGCCGGTGACGAGGACGTGGAGCGGTCCCTTGAGGCCCAGGGCCGCCACCGAGGCCGGAATGTCGTGGACCACGCCGTCGGTGAGCATGACGACGCCCGCGAGGCGCTCGGCCGGCACGTCGGCCAGCGCCTGCGACAGGGCGGTGAACAACCGGGTGCCCCCGTCGCCCTCCTTGGCATCGGGCACGTCGATGAAGCGCGGCTCGATGTTGGTCAGTGCCCCGAAGCGGCGCTGCAACTCGGCGCGGACCGCATCGGTCATGGCCGGCCGGTCGCCGAGGGCCTGCGAGCCCGAACGGTCGACCACGATGGCGGCGATGTCCTTCACCGGCTCGCGGTCCTCGCGCACCAGGGACGGGTTGGCGATCGCCAGGAGCACCAGGGCCAGGGCGAGCGCCCGCAGGATCGCGGTGCGTCCGCGCGCCAGGAAGGCCAGCACGGCGAAGATCACGACGAGCACGCCGAAGCCGATCAGCACCGGCCAGGGTACCAGGGGGGTGAAGCTGAGGCTCAGCATGGGCGCGGGGCCTCCGGTGCGGGGTGCATCACTGGCCCAGCCGCTCCAGCAGTGCCGGGACGTGGACTTGGTCGGCCTTGTAGTTGCCGGTCAGGGTGTAGATCACGAAGTTGATGCCGCCGCGGAAGGCCATCTCGCGCTGGCGCTGGTCGCCGCCGACGATCGGGTAGAGCGGCTCGCCGCGCTTGCCCACCGCCCAGGCGGCGGCGAGATCGTTGCTCGTGATGACGATGGGCGAGACGCCGTCGCCGGCCCGCGCGGGACGGCGCTCGGAGCCCTCCCCGGCCGGCGGCAGGGTCTCGACCCAGGTCTGGCCGGTGGCGTAGCGGCCCGGAAAGTTGTCGACGAGGTAGAAGGCCTTGGTCAGCACGTGGTCGGGCGGCACCGGCTCGAGTTCGGGCACCTCCAGGGTCGCCAGCATCTTGCGGAGATACGCCCCCTCCGGCGTCGGCGGGCCGCCCGGCCGCGCGGTGAGCGCGTCACGGGTGTCGAAGATCACGGTGCCGCCGTTGCGCATGAAGGCGTCGATGCGCCGGATCGCGGCGTCGCTCGGCTGTGGCCGCCCGGCGACGATGGGCCAGTAGATCAGCGGGTAGAAGGCGAGTTCGTCCTTGGCGGGGTCGATCCCGATCGGGTCGCCAGGCTCCAGGGCGGTGCGGCTCGCCAGCATCTGGGTCAGGCCGGAGAGACCGGCCCGGCTCGCCGTGTCCGCCGCCTCGTCGCCGGTGACGACGTAGGCGAGCCGGGTGGCGAGGGCCGAGTCGAAGGCGCCCGCACGCACCGGAGGAGCCGGCTGAGCCTGGACCGGACCGGGCGTACCGACCTGCGCGCCGAGCGCCAGGCCGGCGAAGAGGAGCGCCGCCGGGCGCGAGACGAAGCCCCGTCCGCGCCGCAGGAAGCCGCCGAGCCAAAGGCCCGCGAGGGTGTCGAGGATGAGGAGCATCAGGGCCAGGGTGAAGAGGGTGGCGCGCAGGTCGAGGGTCTCGGCACCGGCGAGCGAGCCGAGGCGGGCGCCGGAAAGGGCTCCGAAATCGAGGGGCTTCAACCGGTCCGCCGCCACGAGGGCGTTGACGGCGATGCCGCCGTCGGCCGGGCCGTAGAAGCCCGGCGGGTGCTCCAGGGTCGCCCGGCCGGTCTCGTCGGCGGAGACCGCGGTGGCGCCGGCCGGCGGCGCCCCGAGGGCCCCGAACCCGTCGAGGGTGAGGCGCGGCGCCAGCACGGCCGTGGCCCGTGCGGCGGCATCGCCCGCCGGCAGCGCCTTGGCGCCCGCGAGATTCACCACCCGGCGCAGCATGTCGATGAACAGGCCCGACAGGGGCAAATTCGACCAGGTCGTGTCGGCGGTGACGTGGAACAGCACGACGAGGCCCTGGCCGCGCTTCTGGGCCGTGACGATGGGCGTGCCGTCCTGGAGGGACGCCCAGGTCCGGCCCGGCAGGTCGCCGTCGGGCTCGGCCAGGATCTGCCGGCGCACGCCGATATCGGCCGGCGGGGTCAGGCCGGCGAAGGGGCTCTCGGGGGCGAAGGCCGCCAGGGTTTTGGGACTGTCCCAGGAGAGCGTGCCGCCGAGGGTGCGGCCGCCACGGCGCAGGCGCACCGGCACCAGGGGATCGTTGCCGGCGGCGAGGCGCGGCCCGGCAAAGCGCAGCAGGAGGCCGCCCTCGTCGACGAATTGCTCGACGCGGGCGAGGGTCGGACCGTCGAGGGCGCCCACATCGGCGAGGACGAGGACCGAGACCTGGTTGTCGAGAAGCTGTCCGATGGATTCCGCGATGCCCTTGGCGCCCCGGGGCTCCTGCACGTCGGCATAGGGGCTGAGCGCGCGCGACAGGTAGTAGGTCGGCGCCAGCAGCGGCTGGGCCTGATCGCTGGTCCCGCCGAAGACGAGGCCGACGCGGCGGCGCTTGCCGCGCTCGTCCACCAGGGTGACGGCGCCGGCCGAGCGCTCCGCCGCCACCTCGATCCGGCTGATGCTGTTGCGCAGCTCCACCGGCAGGTCGAAACCGACCGCGGTCTCGGTGGCCTCCGGTCCGAAGGTGAAGGCATGCTCGGCCAGGGGCAGGCCCTTCTGGTCGACGGCACGCACGAGACCGGTGTCGCGGCCGTTCGGTGCCGCCCGCAGGACATGGGCGGTGAGCTGGCCGCTGGCTTCGGCGGCCGAGAGCGCGAGCGCCGGCGGCTGGTCGGCCTTCAGGATCGTCAGCGAAGCGCCGGTCCGGCCGACAAGGTCGGCGAAGCTCTTGCCGAACGTCTCTTCGCCCGGGCCCGCGACCCCGTCGCTGATCCAGAGGATCGCCGTGCCGGGGCTACGCTCGAGGAAGGCGGTGAGCGATGCCAGGTGCGCGGCACGGTCGGCGAGATGCGGACGCGGCGCGATGGCGCGCAGGCGCTCGAGGGCGGCGGCCGGGACCTTGGCCTCCAGGGCCGCGGCCGGCTCGGCCAGGGCCGTCACCGCCACAGGCCGGCCGTCGCGGGCCGCGCTCTCGATCGTGTCGGTGGCCACCCGCAGGCGGTCGCGCCAATCGTGGGCGGCGGTGAACCCGTTGTCGAGGACGACGAGGAGCGGCGTGCGCCCCGTGGCGGCACCCGTACCGGACGGATTCCAGACCGGGCCGGATACCGCCAGGATCAGGCAGGCGGCGGCGAGGAGGCGCAGGATCAGCAGCCAGGGCGGCGTCCGGGCCGGCGTCTCGCGCTTGCCCAGCAGATCGGCCATGATTCGCAGAGGGGGAAAATCGATGCGTCGCGGCCGCGGCGGGGTCACCCGCAGCAGGAACCAGAGAGCTGGCAAGGCCACGAGCGCGGCGAGCGCCAGGGGCGCGGCGAAGGTGAGGGGCAATCCGAGCATGCGGCGATCCTCAGCCGGTCCCGCGCGCCGCGGCGACGAGGGTCAGGAGGCGCAGGGCCGCCTCGCTCGCCGGACGGTCGGTGCGATGGATCGTCAAGGTCCAGCCCTGGGACCGGGCGATCTCCGCGAGGCGATCGCGATGGGCGGCGATCCGGATCCGGTAGGCCTCGCCCCAGGCACCCGCATCGCCGACATTGAGGCTGAGCTTCGATTCCAGGTCGTGCAGGACCGCTTGCCCCGTGAACGGGAAGGTTTCTTCCACCGGGTCGACGATCATCACGAGGTGGCCACGGGTCCCCCGGCCGGCGAGCCGGTCCACCGACGCCTTCACGGCATCGGGCGGCGACAGGAAGTCGCTGATCAGCACGGCCTCGTCGAACCGACCCGGCGTGGCCGGCGGCGGAGCATCGTCGTCCTGTCCCCTGCCATCGGCGACAAGGGCCTGCGCCATGGTCTCGACGATGCGACGGGAAGCGGTGGCCCGGGTGAGGCCGAGCAGGCCGGTACGCTCGCCACCCTCGACCAGAGCGTCGGCCAGGGCGAAGCCGAGCACCAGCGCGCGTTCGACCTTGGGCGCCTGCGCCAGGTGCGAGGCGAAGCCCATTGAGGCAGAGCGGTCGATCCAGAACCAGATGTTGTGAGTGGCTTCCCACTCGCGCTCGCGCACGTAGAGCCGGTCGTCCCGGGCCGAGCGGCGCCAATCGATGCGCGCGGCGGCCTCGCCGGCGACGAAGGGCCGGAACTGCCAGAAGCTTTCACCCGGCCCGGCCCGGCGGCGTCCGTGGATGCCGTGGGCCAGGGTCGAGGACACCCGGCGGGATTCGAGAATCAGGCGCGGCATGCGCTCGGCCAGGGCGAGCGCGCTCTCGGTCTCGCGGCGTCCGGGATTGCGTGCGCTCCGGTCGAGGACCTGGGTGGCGCCGCCGCCGGGCCGGGGAATCACCATGCCCTAGAGCTTGCCGGCGAGCTGGGCGACGAGGCCCGAAATGGTCTCGCCGTCGGCGCGCGCCGCGAAGCTCAGCGCCATGCGGTGCTTGAGCACGGGCTCGGCCAACGCCTTCACGTCGGCGATGGAGGGCGCCACGCGGCCCTCGATCAGGGCGCGAGCGCGCACCGCCAGGGTCAGCGCCTGGCTGGCGCGGGGGCCGGGCCCCCAAAGGAGCTTGCCCTTGAGCGCGGGATCGCCGCCTTCCGGGCGCGCGGCGCGCACGAGGTCGAGGATGGCATCGACCACCGCGTCCCCGACAGGCAGCCGGCGCACGAGGCGCTGGGCCGTGAGCAAGGCCTCTGTCGACATCACCGCCACCGGCTTGTGCTCGTCGACGCCCGTGGTCTCGATCAGGATGCGGCGCTCGGCAGCGCGGTCGGGATAGCCAACGTCGATCTCCAGGAGGAAGCGATCGAGCTGGGCCTCGGGCAGCGGATAGGTACCCTCCTGCTCGATCGGGTTCTGAGTCGCCAGCACGTGGAAGGGGCGCGGCAGGTCATGGCGCTCGCCCGCCACCGACACGAAGTTCTCCTGCATGGCCTGCAGCAGGGCAGACTGCGTGCGCGGGCTGGCGCGGTTGATCTCGTCCGCCATGAGCAGCTGGGTGAAGACCGGGCCCTTGACGAAGCGGAAGGAGCGATGGCGATCCGCGTCCTCGTCCAGGATCTCGGTGCCCAGGATGTCGGACGGCATCAGGTCCGGGGTGAACTGTACGCGGCGGGCATCGAGGCCGAGAACGGTACCGAGGGTCTCGACCAGCTTGGTCTTGGCAAGGCCGGGAAGGCCGACCAGCAAACCGTGGCCGCCGGCCAGGATCGTCACCAGGGCGAGGTCGACGACCTGCTCCTGGCCGAAGATGACCTTGTGGATCGCCTCGCGGGCCTGTCCGACCGAACCGAGACAGGCTTCCGCCGTAGCGACGATGCCGTCATCGAGGGTGGTGGCCGGCTGGGAGCCCTGAATCATGGGTATCGGTCCTGGCTTCTCCGCGTCGGCCGGCAAGGGCCGCACGCGGCGGGAATGCGCCATCAAAGGGCGGGCCGAGCGTCGGCCGTCTGTGCGGGAGTGTGGCGCCCTTTGCGGCACGCTGGCAAGGTCGGCGCGACGACGCAGGGTTCAGGCCTGCGCGGGCGGATGTCGAGCCGCCTGGTGAGAACGTCGCGCCGCCGTTCCCCCGTCAGCCGGATGCGCTATCTTGTGATCGCATGACTGACCCAGCCCCGCCCGCCGCCGATCCGACGATCGACCGCCTCAGCGCCGCCCTTGGCGATGCGGCGCGCCGCGGCCCGCCGCCGGTGGAGCGCTGGAAGCCGCCCTTCTGCGGAGCGATCGACATGCGGATCGCCGCGGATGGGACCTGGCACCACGACGGCGCGCCGATCCGCCGCCCGGCGCTGGTCAAGCTCTTCGCCTCGATCCTCCGGCGTGAGCCCGATGGCGGCTACGTGCTGGTCACGCCCGTGGAGAGCGTCGGCATCACGGTCGAGGATGCCCCCTTCGTCGCCGTGGAGATGGCGGCCGAGGGCGACGGTCCGGGGCGACGCATCGCCTTCCGCACCAATGTCGACGACCTCGTGCCGGTGGATGCCGACCATGCCCTGCGCTTCGAACAGGATGCGGGCGGTGGCCTGCGCCCCTACGTCCACGTCCGCCGCGATCTCTGGGCGCTGCTGACCCGGGCGTTGACCTACGATCTCCTTGCCCTGGCAGAGGAGCAGGACGGCTGGCTCGGCGTCACGGCCGGCGGCGCCTTTCACCGCATCGCGCCCGCCGAGAGCGCATGAGGCAGGACGCTGCGCTGGCGGATCTCGTCGCCCGGGCCGCCGAGTATCTGTCCGTAGAGCCGCCGGGCGATGGCGCTCCGACGGCGAATCCGCGGGGTGACCACGACCTCGACGGCGCGGATACGGCAGTGGTGCCGGAGCGTCCGCACCGGCGCGCGGCGGTGCTCGTGCCCGTGCTGCCCCGAGCCGACGGTCCTCACCTGCTGTTCACCGTGCGGGCCGCGCATCTGCGCGACCATTCCGGGCAGATCGCGTTTCCGGGGGGCAAGATCGACGCCGAGGATCCGAGCCCGGCCGACGCCGCCCTGCGGGAGGCGCGCGAGGAAGTCGGGCTTCCTGCCGAAGCGATCCGTGTGCTCGGCTACCTCGATCCCTATCTCTCCGCCACGGGCTTCCTGGTTCTGCCCGTGCTCGGTCTCGTCGACCCGGAGGCGGAGCTGTCCCTGAACCCCGACGAGGTCGCCGCTACCTTCGAGGTTCCGCTGAGTCACCTCCTCGACCCGGCCCAGCGTCGCATCGAGAGCGCGGTCTGGCGCGGTCGTCAGCGGCGCTACTACGCCATCACCTACGGCGAGTTCCGGATCTGGGGCGTCACCGCCGGGATCGTCAACAACCTGCAGGAACGCCTCTTCCCCTGAGGCAGCGTCCGCCCCTTCGCCATTCGAGACACTCATGATCCGCCGCGTCCTCGAAGAACTCCTGATCTTCCTCTCGCCGTTCCTGCTCTACGCGCTCTACCTGGCGATCCGCGGACGCCGGCCAGACCACGGCGTGCACTGGGACGGGCAGGCCTTCCGCCTGACCCTGGCGGGCGTGGTGCTCGTCATCCTCTCCCTGGTGGCGACGGGTCTCTTCAGCGAGCGCCATCGCGGCGGCTACGTGCCGCCCCACCTGGAGAACGGCCAGGTCGTGCCCGGACGGTTCCAGTGAGCGGACACGTCCTTGACAAGGCGGGCCTCGGCCATCTCCTCGACCGACCGGGGGTTCGTCGCGTGCTCGCCGCCTTGTCCGCGGAGGGCGAAGCGACCCGCCTCGTCGGCGGCTGCGTCCGCGACGCTCTGCTCGGGCGCTCCGGCGACGACATCGACCTGACCACCACGCTGCTGCCGCAGGCCGTGATCGTCCGCGCCGCTGACGCCGGTCTGCGGGCCATCCCGACCGGGATCGAGCACGGCACGATCACGCTGCTCGCCGGCGAAGCCACCTTCGAGGTCACGACCCTGCGGGAGGATGTCGAAACCGACGGGCGCCATGCCGTGGTGCGGTTCGGGCGTGATTTCGCCCGCGACGCGCAGCGCCGGGATTTCACCATCAACGCGCTCTCGCTCACGCCCGACGGCAGCCTCCACGACACGACGGGCGGGGTCGACGACCTGCGGGCGGGACGTGTCCGCTTCATCGGAGAGGCCCGGACCCGCATTCGCGAGGATGCCCTGCGCATCCTGCGATTCTTCCGGTTTCATGCCCGCTACGGGGTCGGCCTCCCCGACCCGGAGGGATTGTCGGCCTGCATCGCCGCCCGCGATGCCCTGGACGGACTCTCGCGCGAGCGCATCCGGGCGGAACTCCTCAAGCTCCTGCTGGCGCCGAACGCCGCGGCGGCCGTCGCGATCTTGAGCGAGACCGGGCTGCTGATGCGGCTGATCGGCGGATTCGGGGATCGCGGGCGCTTCGCCCGGGCCCTCGCGAAGGGCTTGGAGGCGTCCGCGATCGACCGGCTGGCAGCGCTGGCGATCTGGTCCGAGGCCGATGCCGGGCGGTTGGAGATCAGGTTACGGCTCTCGAAGACCGAAGCCGCCGCCCTCGCGGCCTATGGCCGGGCCCTCGGCGCTCTGCATGGACGGGCCATCATCGACGCTACGGAGATCCGGAGACTGGCCGCCGCTCACGATCGGCTTGGCCTCGCCCTCGCGCGGACAACCACCCAGGGCGAAAAGATGCCGGCCCTTTCGCCTGAGGCGGAAGACTATCTGGCCGAGCTGGCCGGTGGCCGCATCGGCGCGCCGAAGTTTCCCCTCGGGGGCGCCGATCTCGTGGCGCGGGGGGTTCCGCCGGGTCCTGAGATCGGTCGGCGGCTCGCTCTCGCCCGGGCCCGTTGGTTGGATCTGGGCTGCCCGGACGATACGGCCGCGCGCGAGGCTCTCCTTGAGCACGCGGCCGCGTGAGATCTCGAAGTTAAAGACCTTAGAAGTTGAGCGCGACCTTCGCGTCGCGGAGCTGGACGATCTGGCCTGTGAGCTCGTCCTTCTTGGCGAAGTCCTCGGTGGCGTCGCGTAGAAGCTCGACCGCCTCGATATCGCGATCCAGGGACTCCGGGGAGATTTCCTCGAAGGGGTTCGCGCGCTCGGCGATGACGGTGACGGAGGTCGGCCCGATATCGGCAAAGCCGCCGCGGACCAGGACGCGCTTGCCGGTATGGCCGGCCTCGTTGATCACGATGACACCGACCTTGAGGGCGGTGAGCACGGGAGCGTGGCCGGGGAGCACGGTCATCTCGCCCTCGATGCCGGGCAGCTGCACGGCTTCGATCTGACCGGAATACACCGTCCGCTCGGGACCGACGAAATCGAACTGGAAGGTGGCCATGAGGTCGAGGATCCCGGCTCGGGTTGTCTGTGCGGAGTGACGGCGCGCCGTGCCGCGAAGGCGCGCGCCGTCGAGTTCGTCGTCAGGCCCTGCGGCGATCGGCGACGAAGCCGATCCCGAGGCCCAGCACCGCGCCGATGACGGCGAAGATGCCGATGTGCTGCAGCTGCCCCGTGGTCAGGGAGCCGCCGCGGGTTCCCGCCGGCGAATCCCCCTGAACCTCCAGGCTGAACGACCCGATCTTGATCTCGGCGGCCTCGGGCCGGGTGAGATACCCAGTGAGACCGCCGACCACGAGACCGACGAGGAGGAGAACGACTTTCGCGTTCAAGACCTCAGGCCGCCGCGGCGATCTTCTTCGCCTTTTCCTTGGCGTCCTCGATCGTACCGACCATGTAGAACGCCGCCTCCGGCAGGTCGTCGTACTCGCCGTTCACGAGGCCCTTGAAGCCCTTGATCGTGTCGGCCAGTGGAACCTGGATGCCCGGCGAGCCGGTGAAGATCTCGGCCACCGAGAAGGGCTGCGAGAAGAAGCGCTCGATCTTGCGGGCACGGGCGACGGTGAGCTTGTCCTCTTCCGAGAGCTCGTCCATGCCCAGGATCGCGATGATGTCCTGCAGGGCCTTGTAGCGCTGCAGGGTCTGCTGGACCTTACGGGCGACCTCGTAGTGCTCCTCGCCGAGGACGGCGGGGTTGAGCATGCGCGAGGTGGAGTCCAGCGGATCCACGGCCGGGTAGATGCCCTTCTCGGCGATCGAGCGCGACAGCACGGTCGTGGCGTCGAGGTGGGCGAACGAGGCGGCGGGCGCCGGATCGGTCAGATCGTCGGCCGGCACGTAGATGGCCTGCACCGAGGTGATCGAACCCTTCGTGGTGGTGGTGATGCGCTCCTGAAGGGCGCCCATGTCCGTGGCCAGGGTCGGCTGGTAGCCCACCGCCGACGGGATGCGGCCGAGAAGCGCCGACACTTCCGAGCCGGCCTGGGTGAAGCGGAAGATGTTGTCCACGAAGAACAGCACGTCCTGGCCCTGGTCGCGGAAGTCCTCGGCGATGGTCAGGCCGGTGAGCGCGACGCGCGAGCGGGCGCCGGGGGACTCGTTCATCTGGCCGTAGACCAGGGCGCACTTGGAGCCTTCCGCCGAGCCATTGTGCTCCTTGGGATCCATGTTCACCTTGGACTCGATCATCTCGTGGTAGAGATCGTTGCCCTCGCGGGTGCGCTCACCGACGCCGGCGAACACCGAGTAGCCGGAGTGCACCTTGGCGATGTTGTTGATGAGCTCCATGATCAGCACGGTCTTGCCGACGCCGGCGCCGCCGAACAGGCCGATCTTCCCGCCCTTGGCGTAGGGGGCGAGGAGGTCGACCACCTTGATTCCCGTGACCAGGATCTGAGACTCGGTGGACTGCTCGGAATAGGCAGGCGCCGGCTGGTGGATGGCGCGCAGGGTGTCCGACTGGATCGGGCCGGCCTCGTCGATCGGCTCGCCGATGACGTTCATGATGCGGCCGAGGGTGTTGAAACCGACCGGGACCTTGATGGCCTCGCCGGTGTCGGTGACCTCCTGGCCGCGGACCAGGCCTTCCGAGGTGTCCATGGCGATGCAGCGCACGGTGCTCTCGCCGAGCTGCATGGCGACTTCGAGCACCAGGCGGCTGCCGTTGTTCTTGGTCTCCAGGGCGTTCAGGATCTCGGGCAGGTGGCCGTCGAAGTGAACGTCGACCACGGGGCCGATGACCTGGGTGATCTTGCCGACCTTGCTCGAGCCGGCGCCGGGGATCGCGGTGTTCGCCATGTTACGGGTCCTTTGGATACGTTGCGGTCAGGGCGTCGTCTGCGCTTAGAGCGCTTCGGCGCCCGAGATGATCTCGATGAGTTCCTTGGTGATCATGGCTTGACGCGTCCGGTTGTAGATCTGCGTCTGCTTCTTGATCATTTCGCCGGCGTTGCGCGTGGCGGAGTCCATGGCGCCGGTGCGGGCGCCCTGCTCGGAGGCTGCATTCTCCAGGAGCGCACGGAACACCTGGACGGTGAGGTTGCGCGGCAGCAGCGTGTCGAGGATCGCCTCCTCGCTCGGCTCGAACTGGAGGGCGGCGTCGGGGGCGGTGGCGCCGGTTGCTGGCAGCTCGGCCGGGATGAGCTTCTGTGCCGTCGGGATCTGTGAGATCACGGAGCGGAAGCGCGAGTAGAACAAGGTCGCGACATCGAACTCTCCGGCATCGAAGCGGGCGATGATGCTGTCGGCGATCTCGGCGGCGAACTCGTAGTCGACCGCCTTGTTGCCGCGCAGGTCGCGGTTCTCGATGATCTCGTCGCGGAACTGACGACGGAGAAGGTCGTAGCCCTTCTTGCCGACGGTGATCATCTTCACCGTCTTGCCCTCGGCGATCAGCCGGCGGGCATGGTCACGGGCGAGGCGGGCGATCGAGGAGTTGAAGCCGCCGCACAGGCCGCGATCGGCGGTGCAGACGATGAGCAGGTGGGTCTTCTCCGAGCCGGTGCCGGAGAGGAGCCGGGGGCCCTGCACGCCGCCGACGAGGTTCGCCGCGAGATTCCCGAGCACTTGGGACATCTTCTCGGCGTAGGGACGCGCGCTCTCGGCGGCCATCTGGGCGCGCCGCAGCTTGGCGGCGGCGACCATCTGCATCGCCTTGGTGATCTTCTGCGTGCCCTTCACCGAGGTGATGCGGTTCCGCAGATCCTTCAAACTCGCCATGGGGTGACTTCCAGATCCATCCGCTGCCGCTCAAGGCGAGGCGCCCGGACGACCCGGGCGCCTGCGCTCGCTCAAGATCCGGTCGCCCGCGGGCGACCGGTTTCGCTGTCGATGCCGCGTCTTAGGCGAGCGACTTGGCGACGCTCTCGACGACGCCCTTCAGCGTCTTGGCGCTGTCGTCGGACAGGTCCTTCGAGTCGCGGATCTTGGTGAGCAGGTCGGCATGCTTGGTGCGCAGGGCCGAGAGCAGGGCGTCCTCGAAGGGACGAACCTTGTTCAGCGGGAGGCTGTCGAGGTAGCCGTTCACGCCGGCGTAGATCACCGCCACCTGCTCTTCCATCTTCAGCGGCGAGAACTGCGGCTGCTTCAGGAGCTCGGTCAGGCGCGAACCGCGGTTCAGGAGCTTCTGGGTCGAGGCGTCGAGATCCGAGCCGAACTGCGCGAAGGCCGCCATCTCGCGGTACTGCGCGAGCTCGCCCTTGATCTTGCCGGCGACCTTCTTCATCGCCTTCGTCTGGGCCGAGGAGCCGACGCGGGAGACCGAGAGGCCGACGTTCACCGCCGGGCGGATGCCCTGGTAGAACAGGTCGGTCTCGAGGAAGATCTGACCGTCCGTGATCGAGATCACGTTGGTGGGGATGTAGGCCGAGACGTCGTTGGCCTGGGTCTCGATGACCGGGAGCGCGGTCAGCGAGCCGTTGCCGGCGGCGTCACCCATCTTGGCGGCGCGCTCGAGCAGGCGCGAGTGCAGGTAGAACACGTCGCCCGGGTAGGCCTCGCGGCCCGGCGGGCGGCGCAGCAGCAGCGACATCTGGCGGTAGGCGACGGCCTGCTTGGAGAGATCGTCGTACACGATCACGGCGTGCATGCCGTTGTCGCGGAAGTACTCGCCCATGGCGCAGCCGGCGAAGGGCGCGATGAACTGCATCGGCGCGGCGTCCGAGGCGGTGGCGGCGATGACGATCGAGTACTCGAGCGCACCGTTGTCCTCGAGCGACTTCACGAACTGCGCGACGGTTGAGCGCTTCTGGCCGATGGCGACGTAGACGCAGTAGAGCTTGGCGTTCTCGTCGGTGCCGGCATGGGCCGGCTTCTGGTTCAGGATCGTGTCCAGGGCGATGGCGGTCTTGCCGGTCTGGCGATCGCCGATGATCAACTCGCGCTGTCCGCGGCCGACGGGGATCAGGGCGTCGATGGCCTTGAGGCCGGTGGCCATCGGCTCGTGCACGGACTTGCGCGGGATGATGCCGGGGGCCTTCACGTCGACGCGGCGACGCTCGGTGGTGGCGATGGGACCCTTGCCGTCGATCGGGTTGCCGAGCGCGTCGACGACGCGGCCGAGCAGCGCCTTGCCGACCGGCACGTCCACGATCGCGCCGGTGCGCTTGACGGTCTGGCCTTCCTTGATGTCGCGGTCGGATCCGAAGATCACGATGCCGACGTTGTCCTGCTCGAGGTTCAGGGCCATGCCGCGCACGCCCGACTCGAACTCGACCATCTCGCCGGCCTGGACGCTGTCGAGGCCGTAGGCGCGGGCGATGCCGTCACCGACGGACAGAACCTGACCAACCTCGGTGACTTCGGCTTCCTGGCCGAAATTCTTGATCTGATCCTTCAGGATCGCGGAGATCTCGGCGGCGCGGATGTCCATCGTCGGGCCTCTTGTCTTGGATTGAATGAATGGGGTTGGGAACGGGAAGCGGTCGGGCCTCGAAGGCCCTTACCGGGCTTCCCGCATCGCGAGGCGAATTCCGTTGAGCTTGGTGCGCAGGGATGCGTCCACCATGCGGCTGCCGATCTTGACCACGAGGCCGCCGATCAGGCTCGGGTCGATCTTGAGGTCGAGGTCGATCTCGGAGCGCGCCACGTCGCGCAGGGAGGCCTTGATCTCCTCGACGACGGCGTCGGAGGGACGCTCGGCGACGGTCACCTCGGCGCGGACGATGCCCTTCGATTCGCGCACCAGGGTGCGGAAGGCACGGATCATGTCGGGGAGTGCGAACAGCCGACGGTTGGCGGCTGCGAGACGGATGAAGTTGCCGCCGATGCCACCAATGCCGGACTTTTCCAGAAGCGCGACGATGGCGGCTTCCTGCTCGGCACCCGTGAAGACCGGGCTGCGCACGAAGCGGCGCAGGTCGGCACTCTCGTTGAGCATCGCACCGAACTGGTCGAGGCTCGCCGCCACGCCATCGATGTCGCGCTCATCGCGCGCCAGCTCGAACAAGGCCGACGCGTAGCGTGCCGCTACGCCTGCAACCGGGGAACCCGCCTCGGAACCGTTCTGCGCCACGCGCCGCTCTCTCTTCAATCCTGCCTGAGGGCTCCGGCCGCGTCGCGCCGTGTTCGGCGCGGGCTCTGAAACCGTCAGGATTGGGAACGTGCCGGTCTGCGCGAGCCATGAAAAGCCCGCCCTTCCGGCGCGGCGAGGGCCTAGCATGCGTGTCCGGGGGGCGCAAGACGAGGGCACTTGTGCCGGAGCGTTGTGCAACGCGAGATGCCGAACCCTGTTCCGATGCGGACAAACGGTGGCGAAGGTGAGGCCGCCTCAGCAGGCGATACGGTCGCAGCGCCGGGTCGCGGCGACCATCCGGGCGAGCGCCTTTGGGCCGGGATGGCCGAGAAGGCCCGTATTGCCCAGAACGTAGGAAGGGGTCGCGGTGAGGCCCAGATCCGCGGCCATGCGCATCTGCGCCTTGAGGGCGAGGCGCACCTCCTCGCTGTCGGCGATGCTCTCGATCTCGGCGGCGGGCACACCGAGCTTGGCGGCGGCCTGGAGGGCGCCGGGCCCGTCGATCTTGCCGGGCTTGGCCAGCAGCGTCCGATAGAGGGTCCAGGCGGCGGCCGATCCGAGCTTGCGCTGGATCGCCAGGGCGACCTTGGCGGCCTGGGCCGATTGTACCGCGAGAATGGGATTGTTGATCAGACCGATTCGCAGCGACGGGTCGCTCTCGCTGAGGGAGACCATGTCGGCTGCCGCCTTCCGGCAATAAGGGCAATTGTAGTCGAAGAACTCGTACAGGGTCGTCTCGGCCTCGGCCGATCCGACATAGGTCACGCCGCGCAGGGCCGGGATCTCACCGACGATCTCGCCGGGCAGGCGCATGTTCGCGACCGGGCGTCCCTCATCGTTGTCCACCTTGAACGCCTGGCCATAGCCCTGAGCCGAACTCTCCCCGGCAATCGCAAGGCCGGCAGCGAAGCCGGTGGAGGCGAGGAGGAATCGCCGGCGGTCGAGGCTCGGTAGCGCGAAGCTCATGGGGCGGCCCTGGTAGCGGGGGGATCGGGAAAGCGTGCGGAAAACCGCCCGGCTTCTAGACCCACCGGTGCCCGACCGCCAGCGCCGCCCCGCCGGTCGGCCTCAGCGCATCGCGCCGGGCCGGTCCCCCGCCGCCCAGGCGAGGGCCTGTTCCAGGCGGTCATTGCCCCAGAACAATTCGCCGTCATTGGTCAGGAAGGTCGGTGCGCCGAAGATCCCGCGGGAGCGCGCCTCCTCGCCGTTGACGCGCAGCCGCCCCTTGTTGGTCTCCGCCGCAGCCTGCTTCAGGATGATGGTTCCGTCGAGACCGAGGCCGTTGAGGATCGACACCACGGCAGGCGGCTCGGCGATCGACTGGCCGCGGCCGAACTCGGCCTCGTAGACCGCCTTCGAGAAGGGCACGAGCCAGTCGTGGTCCATGCCGTAGGTCGCCGCGCGGGTGGCGCTCAGGCTGTTCTGCGGGAAGGGATCCGGGCGCTTCAGCGACGGCAGGCCGAGGCGCGCCGCCTCGCGCTCGACGTCCCGCCACATGTGACGCCCCTTGGCGGCGTAGAGGTTGAACGGCGAGGAATTCCAGCCCTGCGCCGCGAAGATGGGCCCGACCAGGAACGGACGCCAGCGGATCTCGACATCGGCCGCTTCTGCCAGGGCCTCGATCCGCATGGCCGAGAGGTAGGAATAGGTCGATGCGAACTCGTACCAGAATTCGAGGGTCGGCCTGCGCGGCATGCGTCGAATCTCCGGGATCGAGAATGGTCGTGAGTGTCGCCCGCCTGCAGGCTCGCGACAAGGCGGTTCACGACCACGGCCACGCCGAGCGAACGCGTCGGACGGCACAGCGGTTGCACGGCCCCGCGCTCCGCTGATAAGCCGCCGCAATCACGACGCGGAGGCGCGAAACGCCGACGCACACGACGCCCGAACCGGAAGCGAGCCCATGACCGACGCGAACCCGAAGCCCGTCAACAAGGTCGTGCTCGCCTATTCGGGCGGCCTCGACACCTCGATCATCCTGAAGTGGCTGCAGACCACCTATGGCTGCGAAGTCATCACCTTCACGGCCGATCTCGGCCAGGGCGAGGAGCTTGAGCCGGCTCGCAAGAAGGCGGAACTGCTCGGCATCAAGCCCGAGAACATCTTCATCGAGGATCTGCGCGAGGAATTCGTACGCGACTACGTTTTCCCGATGTTCCGGGCCAATGCCCAGTACGAGGGCGTCTATCTTCTCGGCACCTCCATCGCCCGGCCGCTGATCGCCAAGAAGCAGATCGAGATCGCCGAGAGGCTCGGGGCGGACGCCGTCTGTCACGGTGCCACCGGCAAGGGCAACGATCAGGTTCGGTTCGAGCTCGGCTACTATGCCCTGAAGCCCGACGTCACGGTCATCGCCCCCTGGCGCAAGTGGGACCTGAAGAGCCGCGAGCAGCTGATCGCCTTCGCCGAGCAGCACCAGATCCCGATTTCCAAGGACAAGCGCGGCGAGAGCCCGTTCTCGGTGGATGCCAACCTCCTGCACGCCTCCTCGGAGGGCAAGGTGCTGGAGGATCCCGCCGACGAGGTGCCTGATTACGTCTACTCGCGCACCCGGTCGCCCGAGGAGGCACCGGATACGCCGACCGTGATCACCATCGGCTTCGAGAAGGGAGACGCGGTCTCCATCGACGGCGAGCGGCTGTCGCCCGCGAACCTCCTCGCCAAGCTCAACCAGCTCGGCCACGACAACGGCATCGGCCGCCTCGACCTCGTCGAGAACCGCTTCGTCGGCATGAAGAGCCGCGGCATGTACGAGACGCCGGGCGGCACCATCCTGCTCCCCGCCCACCGCGCCATCGAGTCGATCACGCTGGACCGGGGTGCCGCACACCTCAAGGACCAGCTGATGCCGCAATACGCGGAGCTGATCTACAACGGCTTCTGGTTCTCGCCCGAGCGCGAGATGCTGCAAGCCCTGATCGACAAGAGCCAGGAGATGGTCACCGGCGAAGTCCGGTTGAAGCTCTACAAGGGCGGCGTCCACGTCATCGGTCGCACCAGCCCGAACTCCCTCTACGACCAGGACCTTGTGACCTTCGAGGAGGGCGCCGTGGCCTACGATCACCGCGACGCGGCCGGCTTCATCAAGCTCAACGCCCTGCGCCTGCGCACGCTTGCCCAGCGCAAGAAGAAGCTCGGCGCCTGAGGCGAACCGGGCCGGGTCCCCCTCCCCCAGGGACCCGGCTAGAGCGACGGTGTTGCGGAGAACTCCCGGAGGATCTGCGGCACCTCGCCCGAGATCTCCCGGGCGAGAAACCCTACGGGCCCGACCGATTTCGCGAGGCGGGCGCCTGCCTCACCGTGGAGGTAGACCCCCCAGAGGGCGGCCGTCAGCGGATCGGCGCCCCGCGCAAGGATGCCCGTGATGAGTCCCGCAAGGGCGTCGCCGGAGCCGGAAGTCGCGAGACCGACGCCGCCGCCGTCGTAGTGCCAGTGCGCACCGTCGGGGGCGACGATCCAGCTCTCAGCCCCCTTCATGATGACCACGGCCCGCAGCTGCTCGGCAGCGCGCAGAGCCGCCTTCAGGGGCTCGGCCTCGACCGCCTCGCGATCCCAATCGAGGAGTTGCGCCATCTCGCCCGCATGTGGTGTCAGCACCGGCGGGGCTTGAAGGGCGCGCACCGTCGCGGCATGGGGAGACAGGCCGCAGATCGCGCCGGCATCGAGGACGTAGGCGGTCTCGTTCTGCTCTGCGAGCAGCGTCCGGACCAGGGTCGTCGTGATGTCGCAGGTGTTCATGCCGGGCCCGAGCAGCACCGCGTCGCAGCGCTGCGCCGCCCCGGCGATACGGGGGGCCGCAGCCTCCGCCTCGATCTCGCCCGCGTCGGTCTCCGGGAGGCCGATCACCATGGCCTCGGGCACGGCCAGGGCCATCGCCACGGCGACGCTTCGTACCGAGGCGATCTTCAGCTTGCCCGCACCGGCCCGCAGGGCCGCGACGCCGGCGAGGAAGACAGCGCCCGGCACCTCGGCGCAGCCACCCAGGACGAGAACGCTGCCGCGGTCGTCCTTGCTGCCAGCCTCTGGGGTCGGAAGCGGACGGGCCCGCAGGCAGGCCGCGTCGAGTTCGGTCCCGGTCATCGCACGTCTCCCGTCAGCGAGGGTTCGGCGGTGACGGGGGCGCCGGCCCGCTGCACCGGGGCGACGAAGTTGTAGCGTTCGAGGAGGAGCCGCCCGGTGGACCCGGCCTCGGCTCGGAAGCCGTATTCGGTGACGGAGCAGTTCAGCACATCGCCCTCGGCGTCGATGCCCAGGATCTCGGCCTCGGTGAGATTTTCGATGAGGTAGCGCAGACAGAGCACCACGACCTGATGGGCGACGATCAGGACGCGCTTCTCGCCATGGTGCAGGGAGATCGTGTCCATGGCGCCGCGCAGGCGTAGGATCACGTCGCACCAGCTCTCGCCGCAGGTCGGACGATAGTAGAATTTTCCGAGGCGGGCCCGCAATTCGGCCTGTTCCGGATGAAGCGCCTCGATGCCGGTTCGGGTGAGCCGGTCGAGCAGACCGAGCTCCTTCTCGCGCAGTCGCTCGTCGACCACGTCGTCGAGCGCGTCCGACGCGATCCCGCCGGCCCGGCGAATGCCCGCAACGGTCTGCTGCGCCCGGAGGTAGGGCGATGTGAGCACCACGTTCGGGCGCTCACCGTCCGGCATCTCGGAAAACCAGCGCCCGAGCGCGTCGGCCTGCTGACGGCCGCGATCACTCAGGGGAACGTCGACGTCGCGCTCCGCGATGTCGATGCGCTCCAGCCCGGCCTCATGGGCTGCATCGCGCGCGACGTTGCCCGCACTCTCGCCGTGTCGGACGACCCAGATCCGGCTCGGCCAGCGTTGCAGCATCCGTCATCATCCTCGGCTTGTTCTCCGAGCCCAACGTTCCTGCGGGCCGATCCGTTCGCCTCCTGCGTCGTTCGAGACCTCTAAGCCGGCTGCCAGCCCGATGCCGTGCGGCTGAAGTCGCCCGGGCCGAGATCGGCGTAGCGCAGGAAGATCTGGAGCACCGGCTGCATCTCGCGGTGCTCGCTCGGCAGGTCGATGCCCGGGCCGTAGGGCGCCTCGGTGTCGACCGCCGGCACGTCGCGGGCGGCGTCCCAGCGGATCGTCAGGGCCTTGACGCGGGCGACCTGCTCAGCCGTGACGTCGAAGGTGACGTGCTCGGGCGTCTCGCCGGTGGCCGCATCGCGAAAGACGTCGCCGACGTCGTCGGAGGCGAGCTTTGCCAGGGTGTTGTGATAGGCGTAGCGCCCTGGCTTGAGGACGGCGTTGGTGGTGAACACTGCGAGCGCATCGCCCAGGGCCCGATGCTCCTCGTCGGCCCCGTCGTCGTCGCCGGTGACGTTGAAGATGTCGCCGTCGCGATCCGTGCTGCCATAGGGCGCGTCGGGATGGACGATGGGCGCCCCCACACCCTCGGGGTTCCAGGCCACCACCATTCGGCGAATCAGCGCGATGCGCTCGAGAGTGAGTTCGAAGGTCGGCTGGGTCATCGTCCGTCTTTCGCCCGTGGGGCCGCGCAGGGGCACATCGTGGTCGCGGATCAGCACCGCGACGAGGGTCTGGGGCGGCAGGTAGCCGATCCCGTGGCCCCGGGCTACCGCTTGAGGCAGCCCATGAGCCCCGACACGCCATTCATCCGCGCCTGGATCCGGGCGGCCTGAGCCCGGACGCCGCGTGACGGCACGGCCGGATTGCGCAGGATCGGGTTCGGCAGCACAGCGGCCAGGAGCGCCGCCTCCCCGCGGGTCAGGGCGCGGGCTGGCTTGCCGAACCAGCGCCGGGCGGCGGCTTCGGCCCCGAACACCCCCTCCCCCCACTCGGCGATGTTGAGATAGATCTCCAGGGTGCGCGGCTTGCCCCACAGGGTGTCGGCCACCACGGCCAGAGGTATCTCGAGAGCCTTGCGGATCACCGAGCGGCCCGGCCACAGGAAGACGTTCTTCACCGTCTGCATCGAGATCGTCGAGGCGCCGCGGCTGGGACCCTCCTCGTCGTCGACGACGTCCCGCAGGGCACCCCAATCCACACCATTGTGCAGGCAGTAGCGCTGGTCCTCTGAGGCGATGACCGCCTGGACGAGATAGGGTGAGATCGCGTCGAGCCCCACCGCCTGGCGGTCGACGGATTGCAGCGTCAACCATCGTCCGAGCATCAGGGTTGAGGGCGGGGTCAGCGCACTATAGACGAGCGCGAGCGACAATAAGAGGACGAGGCCGATGACGGGGAGGAGCAGAATGAGGTTGACGATCCGTCGCAAGCCTCTCGCCCGTTTCCTGCCGGATGCCTCGCGCATCGCCAGCGGACGCGCCGAAACCTGCCGCAACGGCTGCTCGTCGCTCTCCTCCCGATCCTGAATTCGAACCTCCCCCGCCCACGACACGACACCGTCTGACCGAAGGCCCGACCGAACATGACTTCAACGCAAGGATCCCACGCTTCGGTCAAGGCGGATGCCCCGGTCGACGCGTTTTCCCACAGGCTTGCCACGGTCGCGGACACGGTCGAGGCCTACCTCGCCGAGCGACTCACCCCGGAGACGCAAGTCGGCGAGATCACCCGCCCGGTGCGCTTGATGGAAGCGATGCGCCACGCCGTGCTCGGCGGCGGCAAGCGCCTGCGTCCGTTCCTCGCCATCGAGACCGCCCGGATGCTCGGTGGTTCCGAGACCGGCGCCCTCGCGGCCGGCTCGGGCATCGAACTGGTGCACTGCTACTCCCTCGTCCACGACGACATGCCCGCCATGGACGACGACGACATGCGCCGCGGCAAGCCCACCGTGCACAAGGCCTATGACGAGGCCACCGCGATCCTGGTGGGCGATGCCCTCCAGACGCTTGCCTTCGAGATTCTGGCCGACGCCGCCTGGCAGCCCGACCCTGCCGTGCGCGCCGATCTCGTGCTCGGCCTCGCGAAGGCCTCGGGCCTCGGCGGTATGGTCGGCGGCCAGCTTCTCGACCTCGGGGCCGAGGGTCGCTTCGGCCCCGTCTCCCTCGACGTCGACGACACGCTGCAGCTCCAGGCGATGAAGACCGGCGCGATCCTGGCCTTCTCGGTGGAAGCCGGTGCGATCGTCGGCGGCGCGACGCCGGACCAGCGTAAGGCGCTGCTGCGCTACGGCCACGCCCTGGGCCAAGCCTTCCAGATCGCCGACGACATCCTCGACCGCGAGGCTTCGTCGGAAGCCATGGGTAAGGCCACCGGCAAGGACAAGGATGCCGGAAAGGCGACCCTCGTCGACCGCCTCGGCCTCGACGGCGCCCGTGCCGAGTGCGACCGCCTCGTCGGCGTCTGCGAGGAGGCCGTGGCATCCTGGGGCGACAAGGCCGAGACCCTGCGCCAAGCGGCGCGATTCACCGTGGCGCGCAAGGTCTGACCCCTGATCCGACGGCGGATTGACCGCCCCCGTCCTTCGAACATCTATCGCGAGTTGATCCCATGACCTCCTACAAGCTCCTCCTCCTCCCCGGCGACGGCATCGGCCCCGAGGTGATGGCAGAAGTCGAGAAGGTGATCGGTGCCCTCGACGCGCTGGGTCTCGCCCGCTTCGAGATCGAGCGCGACCTCGTCGGTGGCAGCGCCATCGACGCCCACGGCAAGCCGCTGACCGACGCGGCCCTGGCGCGGGCCGATGCCGCCGATGCGATCCTGCTCGGCGCGGTGGGCGGACCAAAATGGGCGGATGTCGCTTACGAGATCCGACCCGAGGCGGGCCTCCTGCGCCTGCGGAAGGATCTCGGCCTCTTCGCCAACCTGCGCCCGGCGATTTGCTACCCGGCCCTCGCCGACGCCTCGGCCCTGAAGCGCGAGCTGGTCGAGGGCCTCGACATCATGATCGTGCGCGAACTCACGGGCGGCGTCTATTTCGGCGAGCCGAAGGAGATCACCACTCTTCCGGACGGTACGAAGCGTGCCGTCGACACGCAGGTCTACACCACGGCGGAGATCGAGCGGATCGCTCACGTGGCCTTCGACCTCGCCCGGAAGCGCTCGGGCCGGGTCGCCTCGGCCGAGAAGCACAACGTCATGAAGTCGGGCGTCCTCTGGAAGGAGGTGGTGACCCGAGTCCACGCCGAGTACAGCGACGTCAGCCTGGAGCACGTGCTCGCCGACAACTGCGCCATGCAGCTGGTCCGCCGCCCGAAGCAGTACGACGTCCTCGTGACCGACAACCTGTTCGGAGATGTGCTGTCGGACGTGGCGGCGATGCTCACCGGCTCCCTCGGCATGCTGCCCTCCGCATCGCTGGGTGCCGTCGACGCCAAGGGCAGCCGCAAGGCCCTCTACGAGCCGGTCCACGGCTCGGCCCCGGACATCGCCGGCAAGGGCTACGCGAACCCGATCGCCATGATCGGTTCGCTTGCCATGTGCTTGCGCTATTCCTTCGGCCTGGGTGAGGCCGCCGACCTCCTGGACTCGGCCGTCACCCGCACCCTCGCTTCGGGAGCCCGGACCCGGGACATCGCCGCCGAGGGTACCACGTCGATCAGCACCGCCGAGATGGGCGACGCCATCATTCGCGAGCTGAAGCACGCGGCTGCCTGAATCGACGTCGCTGTCTCTGCGCGTACGGTGCACGAACGAAAACGGGCCCCGAGAGGGGCCCGTCGCATGTCCAGCCTGATGGGCGGATCTTAGTAGGGATTGCCGACGCGCGAGACGTAGGAGGTCGGGTCGATCGCGTCGACGGCCGAGAAGTCGACGTTGCGGATCGCGCTCGACCGGGCGCCGATAAACGGGCCGTTGGTGATCGGATCGGACAAGATGCCGCCACCGAAGCGGTCGTTCCGGCCGTAGGGCGGCGAGTTCAGGTAGCTCGCCGTGATGAACTGCGGGTTGGTCGCCGGGTTGCTGACCGAGCCATTGTTCGCCTCGACCACGTTGCCCGCGTCGAGCCAGCTGCGCGGGCGGATGCGGATCGGCAGCGGCTGGCTGACACGGTAGCCGGCCGGCGCGTAGCGCCCCTGGGCCTCGGCAGCGGTGTTCGCGCCGACGGCTGCGAGAGTGAGAGCGCCCATCAGGGCAATCGAGACAGAGCGCATGACGCACCTTCGTTGAAGCTGTGGGACTGTAGGCCGCGCTTCCTTAAGAAACTGAGGCCTTCGTATGAGGGGAAGACGTGCCAGCCCGGCCGAGGTTCCCGGATTATGGCCGCGCTTCGTGCGATCGCCGCAGTTTGGCCTCATTTTTTCGTGTGGCCCGACTTTTCCGGGTGGCCCGGCCCGGGATTGATCCGGTCTCGTTTCCGATCTCCCGCGGCGACGCGGTCACGACGGCGGAACGTGGTCCGCATCCCGGATCGCGCCGGGCGTCGAAGCCCACGAAGGCGGCCTCGACCTCTGGGGACGCTCGACCCTGTAGAGAGACCCTGTCGAGGAGACAGGTGATGGCGCGCGGCTCCGGCGCCTGTCCGAGGGGCGCGCAGAGCCAACCGTCGAGACGGAGCGTGCCGGGGTTCAGGCTGGCAAAGCCCGTACAGCTACGCTTACCCTCGCCGCCGAGGGTGAGGTCGAGGGTCTCCACGGGGCCGAACTTCGTCTCGATGGCGCCACGCTCTCCGGTCCGGATCACGGCCAGACCCTGGCCATCCGCGGCCCGTCGGGCCAGGGTGACGAACAGGCCGGGGCCAGACTCGGTCGCGGATGCCTCGGTCAGGATCAGGCGCAGGTAGGGCGCCTCGATCGTGTCGAAGCCGCCCTGGACCAACAGGTCTTCCCGACGACCGTTCGACGGGTTGAGGCGGGCCGCCTCCGCGCGCGGCGCCTCGATGGCTTCAAAGTCGTCGAGGCGGAAGCGGGGCGCCGACAGGGCGAGAGGCATCGCGGGGCGGACGGTCTGGACCGAGGACGGCACGAAGCCGGGCCCAGCCGGTGTCTCCATGGCCTGCGCGGACGGGTCGGGTCCTCCACCTCGTGCCGCAAGACTTAAGATCGCGACCACGGCACCGGCTGCAAAGACCTGCGTGAGGCGGCGGACCGACGGACACGGAAGGCGCAACCGCTCCGCCGCCGTCACATCGGGGCCGCTTCCATCTCGTTCGAAAACCGTTCGCATCGCCTTCCGGGGTTTTCCGGCGGCCGCGCGCCGCCGGGGCTCACCCTGCTCCGCACTCCTGCAAACCGGGGTTTCCAAGAACGCCGCGGATGCGGCCTTTCCGACGAAAGGGTGAATCGTTGGTGTCGACCCATGCGGTTGGCACATGCCGGCTCCGGCTTGCAGCGCGCCCTGCCGATCGCGATCTCTGAGCACGGGGCACCATCGCGCGACACAGACAAGGACTCCATGATCCCCCTTTCCGTCCTCGACCTCGCCTTCGTACCCGAGGGTGCGACGCCTGCTGATGCCCTGCGCAACAGCGTGGATCTCGCTCGCCATGCCGAAGACCACGGCTATCGTCGCTTTTGGCTGGCCGAGCACCACAACATGATCGGCGTCGCCAGTGCGGCGACGGCCGTGGTGATCGGGCACGTCGCCGCGGGCACCCGTACGATCCGCGTCGGCGCGGGCGGCATCATGCTGCCAAACCACGCCCCCCTGGTCATCGCCGAGCAGTTCGGCACCCTGGAGACCCTGTTCTCCGGCCGGATCGATCTCGGCCTGGGACGCGCACCCGGCACCGACCCACGCACCACGCGCGCCCTGCGGCGCTCGCCCGACGCCGCCGATACCTTCCCGCAGGATGTGCTGGAGCTTCAGGCGCTCCTCGGCGATCCGCAGCCCGGACAGGCGGTGCAGGCAGTGCCCGGAACCGGACTGAAGGTGCCGCTGTGGATCCTCGGGTCGAGCACTTATGGCGCGCAGCTCGCCGCAATGCTGGGGCTGCCTTATGCGTTCGCCTCGCACTTCGCACCGGAGCAGCTGCTGCCCGCGCTCGCCATCTATCGCGAGCGCTTCCAACCCTCGGCTCAGCTGAGCCGGCCGCACGCGATGATCGGCGTGAACGTCGTGGCGGCCGAGAGCGACGCCGCGGCGCGCCGGTTGTTCAGCTCGGCCCAGCAGCAGTTTACTAATCTCGTGCGCGGCACGCGTGGCCTGCTACGCCCGCCGATCGACGACATCGAGACGTATTGGGCTCCCCACGAGAAGGCACAGGCTTCACGGATGCTGGCCCGCAGCCTCGTCGGCTCGCCGGAGACCGTGCGGCAGGGACTCGCCGCGCTGATCCGCGAGACCGGCGCCGACGAGATCATGGTCGCGGCGGCGATTCACGACCAGGGCGCGCGGCAGCGATCCTACGCCATCCTGGCGGAGGCCCGCGACGCCCTCGGCGCTGCCCCGGCCGCCCTCGTGGCATGATCGGGGCGCCCGACCCTTGACAGCAGCGGGAGCGAGGCGTCTTGCTCCCGCGCTTGGCGACTCATGCTGCGGTGCGGCGGGTCCCAGACGGAGCGGACCGGGATCGGGCCGCGGAACCTTCGCGGCCGGCGGGCCGCCGGCTGCCACGGGCGGCTCGGCGCACGGCAGGGAGGCTTGAGAACGGCGCCGGACCCGGACGCTGCGGCTCGCCAGACCGGCGAGCGTCGCACCGGCCTTGGCGCCCGCGCAGAGCGGAGTGAAGAGCAATGGGTTACAAGGTCGCCGTCGTGGGTGCCACGGGCAATGTGGGCCGCGAAATGCTGGACATCCTGTCCGAGCGCGCCTTTCCGGCGGACGAGGTGGTGGCGATTGCCTCGCGTCGCTCGGCCGGCCAGGACGTCTCCTTCGGCGACAAGATCCTGAAGGTGAAGGCACTCGATTCCTACGACTTCTCCGACACCGACATCTGCCTGATGTCGGCCGGCGGTGAGACCTCGAAGGAATGGTCGCCCCGCATCGGTCAATCTGGTTGCGTGGTGATCGATAACTCGTCGGCCTTCCGCTACCACCAGGACGTGCCGCTGATCGTGCCCGAGGTGAATCCGGAGGCCATCCACGGCTTCTCCAAGCTCAACATCATCGCCAACCCGAACTGCTCCACGGCGCAGCTCGTGGTCGCGCTGAAGCCCCTGCACGATGCGGCCACGATCAAGCGCGTGGTGGTGGCGACCTACCAGTCGGTCTCCGGGGCCGGCAAGGACGCCATGGACGAACTCTTCCAGCAGACCCGTTCGGTCTTCACCGCCGGCGAGATCAAGGCCGAGAAGTTCCCCAAGCGCATCGCCTTCAACGTCATCCCGCACATCGATGTGTTCATGGAAGACGGCTACACGAAGGAAGAGTGGAAGATGGTCGCCGAGACCAAGAAGATGCTCGACCCCAAGATCAAGCTCACGGCCACCGCCGTGCGGGTGCCGGTCTTCATCGGCCACGCCGAGGCGGTGAACGTTGAGTTCGAGCGTCCGATCACGGCCGAGCAGGCCACCGCGATCCTGCGCTCGGCTCCCGGCCTCATGGTCGTCGATAAGCGCGAGCCCGGCGGCTACATGACCCCCCACGAGGCGGCCGGCGAGGACGCCACCTACGTCTCCCGCATCCGCGAGGACGCGACGGTGGAGAACGGCCTCTCGTTCTGGTGCGTCGCCGACAACCTGCGCAAGGGCGCGGCCCTCAACACCGTGCAGATCGCCGAAATGCTGGTGAACCGGAAGCTCTTGAAGCGAGCGCAGGCGGCCGCCTGAGCTCGATAGCATGTGAGACCGGTCGCCGAATCTCAGGGGCCGACAGAGTTGCATTCGGCGCCGTCCCACCCCGTGGGGCGGCGTACGGCGTTTCAGGATCCGGTAACCTCACGCACCAATCTTTGAATTTTTTCCCATAGGGCTATGTGAGAAAGCAAGCACGTAGCGCCGACAAGCGTGCCGTGATGTGAGATCCCAGGCTCGTTCTCAGGAACGCTCAGCCAGAGACGGCTACCCGCTCGATGCTGCGCCACCGACCGCGAATGCCACGAATTTTCGCGATCGCACCCAGATCGTAAGTATTTTTTCCTGCTCAAGCGGCATCTCGCTGTCTGCATCGCCCTCGACGAGATTGGGTTAGGCCCCGGAGATCTGGGCATTACTGAGACCGGTCTGCCTTAGCGGTGACGTCCGGCAAAACGCTTTACAGCAGCATATACGCAGCCGACTTCGCCTGCTCGCCCAGCCTCTCCGGCAGGGAGACGGAAATGCGTTCGTCGTGATCCTGCGTCGATGGAAAGCCGAGACCATCGCCGCATCGCCGCGAGAGCCCTGCTGGTCGCCCGGACACGACCCGTCCTGACGGCGATGATGGCTCATCCGTCGGCCTGAATTCGTGCCGCCTCGGCCTCCAAGGCCGCCACATCCCCACCGCTGATCGCCGGCAAGCAGCGTGTGATCCGCTCAGGCGTCCAGTCCCACCACGCCACGGCGAGCAGCCGTTCCGCCACCTCCGGCGGCACCCGCATCCGCACGACGGTGGCCGGGTTGCCGGCGACGACGGCGTAGGGAGGCACGTCGCGGGTCACAACGGATTTCGCCGCCACCACGGTGCCGGTGCCGACGGTGACGCCCGGCAGGATGGTGCAGTCGTAGCCGAGCCAGACGTCGTGGCCGATGATCGTATCACCGCGATTCGGGAAGTCGGTCTCCTCGGGAAAGCGCCCGGTCCAGGCGCCGCGGAAGATGGCGAAGGGATAGGTCGAGGGGGCTTCGAGGCGGTGGTTGCCGCCGTTCATCAGGAAGCGCGTGCCCGACGCGAGGGCGCAGAAACGGCCGATGCGCAGGCGGTCACCCAGGAAAGCGAAGTGATAGAGGATGTTGTCGAGGAAGGCCTGCGGACCGGCGGGATCGTCGTAATAGGTGTAGGCGCCGACCTCGACGTTCGGCGGCAGATCCAGGTTGCGTAGGAAGGTCACGCGTGGATGGTCCGGCAGCGGATGCAGTGCGTCCGGATCAGGACCGAAGCGGGGGTCGTGGGGCATTGTGGGGGCTCCGAGGAAGGCTCGGGTCTGCGGTGGTCGTCATGGAGGATTGAACCACCCGTGATTGCATTCCCGTCGGGAGGCTCCTTGTCAATCCGGGGCGCCGGAGGCGAGCCCGGAATTCGGTTCCATCGACGGTGTCAGGCCTTGCACCACCAGCGGTTCCGGATTCCGGGCTTCGCTGCGCAGCCCCGGACCGGCGCGATGGCTCGTCCGCTCTCGTTCCACGACGCGACGCCGGCCGCGACCGGATCGGCCGAAACCGCTTGAAAACCGCGGCGAACCAGCCTACTTTGCGATTATCAGTTCTGGTTGCAGTTGTGAGACTGCGGTTCGGGAGTGGGCCCCACCGGGTCCGCTCTTTTTTATTGCCGCAACGCCTCCTGCGCCGGATCGCCTCGGACAAGGCCGGACTTCAAGCGCAGCATGGCGGACCATTCCAACACCGACGCGTCGCACAGCGACCTCACCGAGAAGCGCCTGATCACCGAGACGGGCGTGGCTGCGCGGGTGGTGCAGGTGATCGAGGCCTCGATCCAGGGCCTGGGCTACCGGGTGGTTCGGGTGAAGGTGTCGAGCGCCAACGGCTGCACGGTGCAGATCATGGCCGAGCGGCCGGACGGCACAATGACGGTGGACGATTGCGAGGCGGTGAGCCGGGCGATCTCGCCGCTCCTTGACCTCGACGACCCCGTCGGCAAGGCCTACTACCTCGAAGTCTCCTCGCCGGGGATCGACCGCCCCCTGGTGCGGGCCGTCGATTTCGCGCGCTGGGCGGGCTACGAGGCCAAGGTGGAGCTCGCCGTGCCGATGGACGGCCGCAAGCGCTTCCGGGGCATCATCGGCGCGCCGAACCCCGACGGGCTCACGGTGCCGATCGACCTGCCCGACGTGAAGGAGGGCCTGCCGAGCCGCATCGACCTGCCGCTGCGCGACCTCGGCGACGCCTACCTCGTACTCACCGACGAACTCGTCCGCGAATCGCTTCGCCGCGGCGGTCCGCCCGTGCTGGACGCGGACGACGATGACGAAGAGTCGGATGAGATCGAGGCGGAGGCCGAGCTGCCCCCCGCTCCGCTGAAGAAAAAGGTGACCCGGCCCCTGAAGCCGAAGGCCTCGCAGAGGCCCAAGCCCGTCAAGGTCGAGACCGAGGAAAGCCTCGCCATCAAGGCGAAGAACAAGGCCAAGCCCGTCCGCACCAAGGCGGTGCGGGTGAAGGAAGACGGCAAGCTCCACTAGTTTTTCCCCCGATCTCCCGGTGCCGCCGTGGCCCGGGATGCGGGATGTGAACGCCCTACGACGAAGAGAAGGACGAAAACCGATGGCCGTCGTCAGCGCCAACAGGCTCGAACTCCTGCAGATCGCCGAAGCGGTTGCCCGTGAGAAGGTGATCGACCGCTCCATCGTCATCGACGCGATGGAAGAAGCGATCGCCAAGGCCGCGCGCTCCCGCTACGGGGCCGAGACGGACGTGCATGCCGAGATTGACCCCAAGACCGGCGCGTTGCGCCTGTCGCGCCACCTCGTGGTGGTGGACCAGGTCGAGAACGATGCTCGAGAGGTCACCCTCGATCAGGCCCGCCGCTACAACCCCGGCGCCCTCGTGGGCGACGTGATCTCCGACACCCTGCCGCCCTTCGATTTCGGGCGCGTCGCCGCTCAGTCGGCCAAGCAGGTCATCGTGCAGAAGGTGCGCGACGCCGAGCGCGACCGTCAGTTCGACGAGTACAAGGACCGGATCGGCGAGGTCGTGAACGGTCTCGTGAAGCGCGTCGAGTACGGCAACGTCATCGTCGATCTCGGTCGCGGCGAAGGCATCGTGCGCCGCGACGAGATGATCCCGCGCGAAACCTTCCGTCCGGGCGACCGCATCCGGTCCTACCTGTTCGACGTGCGCCGCGAGGTACGCGGGCCGCAGATCTTCCTCTCGCGCTCGCACCCGCAATTCATGGCCAAGCTCTTCGGCCAGGAAGTGCCGGAGATCTACGACGGCATCGTCGAAGTGAAGGCGGTGGCCCGCGATCCGGGCTCGCGCGCCAAGATCGCGGTGATCTCGCGGGACGGCTCGATCGACCCGGTCGGCGCCTGCGTCGGCATGCGCGGCTCCCGCGTCCAGGCGGTCGTCGGTGAGCTTCAGGGCGAGAAGATCGACATCATCCCGTGGTCCGAGGACCAGGCGACCTTCATCGTCAACGCGCTGCAGCCGGCGGAAGTGGTCAAGGTGGTGCTGGACGAGGAGGCCGACCGCATCGAAGTGGTGGTACCCGACGACCAGCTCTCGCTGGCGATCGGCCGCCGCGGCCAGAACGTGCGCCTCGCCTCACAGCTCACGGGTTGGGATATCGACATCCTCACCGAGGCCGAGGAGTCGGAGCGCCGTCAGAAGGAATTCGCCGAGCGCACCGCGATCTTCATGGAAGCCCTCGATGTCGACGAGACCGTGGGGCAGCTCCTGGCAGCGGAAGGCTTCCGCAACGTCGAGGAGATCGCCTACGTCGAACCGGGCGAGCTCGCCAACATCCAGGGCCTCGACGAGGAGAGTGGAACCGAGATCCAGGCTCGCGCCCAGGATCACCTCGCCCGCGTCGAATCGGAATTCGATGCCAAGCGGCAGGAACTCGGCGTCCAAGACGAGTTGCGCGAGATCGACGGCATCACCACGCCCATGCTGGTGGCGCTGGGCGAGAATGACGTGAAGACGATCGAGGACCTCGCCGGCTGCGCCACAGACGATCTGGTGGGCTACACCGAGGGGCGTGGCCCCGAGGCCAAGCGGCACGCAGGCTATCTCGACGGTTTCGAGATTTCGCGGGCGGAGGCGGAGGCCATGGTCATGACGGCCCGTGTCCATGCCGGCTGGATCGAGGCGCCGGCCGAGACCGAAGCCGCCGAGACCACCGACGAAGAACCCGCTTCGGCCTGACGAAGCGAATCATTGCGCCCCGCGGTCGTCGATCGCGGGGGATATGTTCCGGTCGACGAGAGACTCCCACGCCGCATGACGGGCGAAACCGCAGACGTGACCGACGCCGCCGCAGAACCGGATCCGAGCACGCTGCTCGATCCGGGTCTGGGGCGAGGTCGTGCCAATGCTCTGCGCACATGCCTCGTCACACGCGTGGCGCAGGCGCCATCCGGCTTGATCCGCTTCGTGCTCGGACCCGACGGCACCGTGGTGCCGGATCTCCGAGCCCGCCTGCCGGGCCGAGGCGCCTGGCTGATTCCCACACGAGTGGTGGTCAATGAAGCGGTGAAGCGGCGTGCGTTCCAGCGCGCCTTCAAGAGCAAGGATGCGGTCGCATCCGATCTCGCCGACCGCATCGCGGAGGGTCTGCGCGCCGACCTGCGTCAGTCGCTGTCCCTGGCCAACAAGGCCGGATGCGTCGTCGCGGGCTTTGCCAAGGTGGAGTCGGCCATCGGCGACAAGGCCGGCGTCGCGGCAGTGATTCAGGCGTCCGACGGCAGCGCCGACGGACGGCGGAAGATCGTCGCGGCATTGCACCGGCGGCATGGCAGTGCCATATCGTGCATTCCCGTCATCGATGACCTGTCCAATGAAGAATTGGACATGGCCTTGGGTCGGGATCATGTGATACATGCGGCTCTCGTCGCAGGAGTCGGAGCTTCCGGCTGCCTTGCGCGTTGGCGTCGGCTCCGCTCCTTCGAGGGTTTGGCGACGACGGCCGAGGAGGCCGGCTCCGCCCGTATTGGGCAGGCCGTTTCCGATCTGCACGACGATTGAAGTGACGGATCTACCCGGCGCACAGCAGTTTGCCGGTTCACGGGACGATGGAAACCCTCAGGGTTTGGACTGAATGAGCGATACGAACAATCCGGGCGACAAGACGCAGGCGAGACCCCCTTCGAAGCCGCTGTCCTTGAAGCGTCCGATCGAGCAGGGAACGGTGCGTCAGAGCTTCTCCCATGGCCGCACCAAGCAGGTCGTGGTCGAGACGGTGAAGCGCCGTGTCATCGGTGCGGCTCCGGCTGCCCCGGCGCGTGAGACGACGCCCGTCGCCCCTGCGACGCGGGTGGCCCCGCCCCCGCCGCCAGCGGCTCCGCGCCCGGCCCAGCGCTCGGCGAACGGCGTCGTCCTGCGGACGCTCAGCGAGCAGGAGCGCGATGCCCGCGCCGCCGCCCTCGCCGACGCCCAACGTCGCGAGACGGAGGCCCGCAACCGTGCCGAGGCGGAAGCCGCTGCGGAGCGTGAACGCCTGGCTGCCGAGCAGCGCGAGCGTGAAGCGGCCGAGGCCAAGAAGCGCGAAGAAGAGACTCGCCGCCGCAAAGAGGAGGAGGAGCGTCGTGCCGCCGAGGAGGCGCAGCGCGCCGCCGAAGCTGCGGCGCAGGAGGCAGCCAAGGAACAGGCTGTGCCGGCCTCTGCCCCGACGGTGTCGAAGACTGCCCCGATGCCCGCGGCTCCGACGATCGTTCGCTCGGCGCCCCCCGCAGCCGCTCCGGCGGCAGAGCGTCCCGCCGCTGCCGCTGCGCCGGCCCGTCCGGCCGCAACAGCAACTCCTGCCCGTCCGGCTGCCCGCCCGCCGTTAACGGCGCGTCCGGCCACGGCAGAGCCGCGCAAGACCATTACGGCGGACGTGCGCAAGCCGCGTGATCTCAATTTCATGGCTCGTCCCGCTCCGGCGCCGGAGCCTGAGCCCACCGCCCCGACGGCCGCCACGGCCGCTCGCCCGGCCGGTGGTGCCACGCCGGCCCGCACGGCGGGTCGTCCGCAGGCTGCCGAGGAGGAGAGCGAGCAGAAGCGCGTGATCCGCCGCCCGGGCATGCCGCTCAAGATCATCACGCCGCCCAAGACACCGAAGCAGCCGGGTGGCGACCGCAACCGCGGCCGTCTCACGATTGCCACCGCGACCTCAGGTGAAGACGAGCGCACGCGCTCCGTCGCGTCGTTCCGTCGCCGCCAGCAGCGCATGAGCGGAAACCGGCAGGTCGAGCAGAAAGAGAAGCTCTCCCGCGAAGTGATCATCCCGGAGACGATCACGATCCAGGAACTCGCCAACCGCATGTCGGAGCGAGCGGTGGATGTCATCCGTCTGCTGATGAAGCAGGGCGAGATCCACAAGATCACCGACGTGATCGACTCGGATTCAGCGCAGCTGATTGCCGAGGAACTTGGCCACACCGTGCGCCGCGTCGCGGAGTCGGACGTCGAGGAAGGCCTGTTCAGCGACGAGCCCGAGCTGGAAGAGGATCTCGATCCGCGTCCCCCGGTCGTCACGATCATGGGCCACGTCGACCACGGCAAGACCTCGCTCCTCGACGCGATCCGCAAGACCACCGTCGTCTCCGACGAGGCCGGCGGCATCACGCAGCACATCGGTGCTTATCAGGTTGCAGCCCCGAGCGGCGACATGGTCACCTTCATCGACACCCCCGGCCACGCAGCCTTCACCTCGATGCGCGCCCGTGGCGCCAAGGTGACGGACATCGTCGTGCTCGTGGTGGCGGCCGATGACGGCGTCATGCCCCAGACGGTGGAGGCGATCTCCCACGCCAAGGCGGCCGGCGTGCCGCTCATCGTGGCGATCAACAAGATCGACAAGCCCGAGGCGAACCCCCAGCGGGTGCGCACCGAGCTGCTGCAGCACGACATCCAGGTCGAGTCCATGGGCGGCGAGACCCTCGAATTCGAGGTTTCGGCCAAGACCGGCGACGGTCTGCCGGAGCTTCTCGAGGGCCTGCAGCTCCAGGCCGAAATCATGAACCTGCGCGCCAACGAAACGCGTGACGGCGAGGGCACGGTCATCGAGGCCAAGCTCGATCGCGGTCGCGGCCCGGTGGCAACGGTCCTGGTCCAGCGCGGCACCCTGTTCACCGGCGACATCGTCGTGGCCGGTGCCGAGTGGGGCCGCGTGCGTGCTCTCATCGACGACAAGGGCGAGAACGTGCCCTACGCCGGACCGTCGGTCCCGGTGGAGGTGCTCGGCTTCAACGGCACCCCGGATGCAGGCGACCGCGTCGTGGTCGTGCCGAACGAGGCGCGGGCGCGCGAGGTCACCGAGTACCGGGCTCGCCAGAAGCGCGAGCGCCTGGCCGCGCGCACCGGCGGTGCCAACCGCTCGCTCGTGGACATGATGCGCGACCTGAAGGAGGGCGCCGGCCGCAAGGAACTGGCGCTCGTCGTCAAGGGCGACGTGCAGGGCTCGGTCGAGGCCATCAACGGCGCGCTGGAGAAGCTCGGCAACGACGAGGTGTCGGCGCGCATCCTGCTAGCGGGCGTCGGCGGCATCACCGAATCGGACATCACCCTGGCGGAGGCCTCGAAGGCCGTCGTCATCGGCTTCAACGTGCGGGCCCACAAGGAAGCGCGCGAGTCGGCCGAGCGGAACGGTGTCGAGATCCGCTACTACAACATCATCTACGACCTCGTGGATGACATTAAGTCGACCCTCTCGGGCATGCTGCCGCCGACCCTTCGCGAGGAGCGTCTCGGCGAGGCCCAGATCCTGCAGATCTTCGACGTCTCGAAGGTCGGCAAGATCGCCGGTTGCCGCATCACCGACGGTGTGGTCCAGCGCGGGGCGCATGTCCGCCTGATTCGCGACAGCGTGGTCATCCACGAGGGCAAGCTCGCCCAGCTGAAGCGCCTGAAGGACGATGCGAAGGAAGTCACCGCCGGCTACGAGTGCGGTATGTCCTTCGAGAACTTCCAGGATATGCGGGCCGGCGACACCATCGAGTGCTACCGGGTCGAGGAGATCCGCCGCACGCTCTGAGCGATTGATTCGCTTCGGAATACCAGCGGGGTCGCGACGAGGTCGCGGCCCCGTCGTGCATTTCGGAGCCCGCACGCGCCTCTTCCGCGGAAAGACGACGCGGAAACTGACGCGACGGGCCTATATCCCGGACGGCGAACTGCGCTAAGAGGGTCGCCTTCGACGTCCGCTTCGTTTCAGCCGGCTCGGCGTTTCCGTGCGGCGGCACCTCGATGTTCCGTTTCAGCGACGCATCGTCCGCGGCTTCCGGCGCGCCGGTGTCGAACCGTTTCGACGAGAAGACGATCAGAACCCGACATGGCCCAGAGACAGACCCCCACCGGACCCTCGCAGCGCCAGCAGCGCGTCGCCGAGCTGATCCGCCACGCCATCGCCGAGGTTCTCCAGCGCGGCGATATCCAGGACCCGGTGCTGAGCGCGCACGTCATCACCGTGCCGGAGGTGCGGATGTCGCCGGACCTGAAGCTCGCCACCGCCTACATCATGCCGCTCGGCGGCCTCGACGAGGCGCCGGTCCTGGCCGCGCTGGCCCGCAACAAGAAGGCGCTGCGCCAGGAGGTCGCCCGACGGGTGAACCTCAAATACGCCCCCGACCTGCGCTTCCTGCGCGACGAGACCTTCGACGAGGCCGACCGGATCGACGCCCTGCTGCGGACTGATAAGGTGCGCCGTGACCTCGAATCGCCGGATGCGGAGAAGGACGACGGCGCCTCGGACCCCGATGCCGCCTGACGCGCAGCGCGCTTGAGCGGTGCAGGGTCTCCGGCCCGAGGCGGCGGAGACACCGAACAGCGAACCCCGACCGGGACGGATGACGGCGCAGGACGTGCCGCCCGCCCCCTATGATCATTGACCGAGGACCCCCATGATCAACGAACCGACCGTCGAGCGCACCGAGGGCTCAGCGCTGCCGAATCCGGCGGACCGGCCCGTGGCCGCCGAGGGCCGGCGACCGCCGCGGGGCGCGCCGCGTCCCGATCGGCCGAAGCGCCGCGACGTCAACGGCTGGGTGATCCTCGACAAGGGCGTCGGCATGACCTCGACCCACGCGGTCGCGGTGGTGAAGCGCGCCTTCAACGCCAAGAAGGCGGGCCATGCCGGCACCCTCGATCCGCTGGCCTCCGGCATCCTGCCGATCGCCCTGGGCGAGGCGACCAAGACGGTTCCGTTCGTGATGGACGGGCGCAAGGCCTACATCTTCACCGTGACCTGGGGCATCGAGACCGACACCGACGACGCCGAGGGCCGGCCGGTGGCCACCAGCGAGGCGCGCCCGACCCAGGAGGCCGTCGCGGCGGCGCTGCCGACCTTCATCGGCGCCATCGAGCAGGTGCCGCCGCGCTACTCGGCGATCAAGATCGCGGGCGAGCGCGCCTACGACCTCGCCCGCGACGGCGAGGAGGTCGTGCTGGTGGCCCGCCCGGTCCAGATCGACCATCTGGCGGTGGTGGAGCACAGCCCCGAGCGCACGGTGATCGAGGCCGCCTGCGGCAAGGGCACCTATGTCCGCGCCATCGCCCGCGACCTCGGCCGCCTGCTCGGCTGCTACGGCCACGTCTCGGCCCTGCGCCGCACCCGGGTCGGCCCCTTCACGGAAGCGGATGCCTGCCAGGTCGCCGCCCTCGAGGAAGCCGGGCCGGACGGCAATGCCGGCCATCTCCATCCGGTCGAGACCGCCCTCGACGCGGTCCCGTCGGTGCCGGTCTCCCGCGACATGGCCCTGCGCCTGATGCGCGGCCAGCCGGTGATCCTGCGCGGGCGGGACGCCCCGGTGGAGGGCAAGGCCTTCGCCACCTGCGGCGGCATCCTCGTGGCGGTGGGCGACGTCGAGCGCGGCGAACTGGTGCCGCACCGGGTGTTCCACCTCGGCGGAACGGCCAACCGCCCGGCCTGAGCAGGGCGTTCGCCCCCTCCCCCCGGAGAGGGTGACCGCGGGCGCGCACAGCAGCGGCACGCGCAGGCCCCCTCCTTCGTCCGGCGACCGCCCCGCGCCGCCGGTCCCCGTCGCCGCCCCCGAGCGCGGATCCCGAAGGGACGCGCCGCAGGCGTACCATCCCGGGCTCCGCCGCGCGGCCCCGGGGCCGACGCGACGCCGCTCCGTCGTCCGACCGGAGCGTCCGCCCCCCCGCAGGACGGGGGGCGCCGTCGCGTCGTGTCGCAGCCGCGACGCGCGGCGCCCTCCATGAGTCACGTTCCGGGCTTTCGATCTCCGACGCGCCGCCCGTGGTCGCTGCGGATTCGGCAGGCACGCACCGCACCGGCACCTGCCTCTCCAGTGCAGGGCGCGCACCGGTGTCGGACTGCTCCAATCCATCGAAACATTTTAGCCTGAAAGTCTCATGCCAAGACAGTCTAGGCCGGCAGTTTAACACTCTTTTCAATGGCAAGGCCCCCATGATCGTCGGCCTGCTCCGCGATCGCGCGCCCGCGGACAGCATGACCCGCAATGAGGATCCGAGCGCCGATCCATTGGAGAACCATCATGTCCGTGAGCCAAATTTCTGCGCGGTCCAGTTCCGTCCTCTCGCTGCTGCGGGAGCTCGGACGGCCTCCCTCGGCGCAGCCGGCCTCCGGTGATGCCAACGACCTGATCAAGACGGCCCAGGGCCTGTCACCCGCTCCGGGCCCTGCCGCCCGACAAGCCTCGGGCGTCGCGGTCATCTTCAACGTCACCCAAGCGGAGCGGGACGCGGCGCGAACGGCCGAAGCGGAACGGGAGAGAAATTGGGGTCCCATTATCCTGACGATCGGTCAGAGCAAGGTCACCGAACAATTTGACTCCTGGGCGGCAGTGGAAAAGCGCGTCCGAGATGACCGCACGATGACAGCTGATGAGAAGAGTACCCAGTTGGCGAGTCTGAAGGATACCCAGGAGGCCATGGATAATATGAAGAATTTTCGTCAATCGGATCTCTGGATTGCTATGCAATCGGGTGAATTCGAGCGTGCAGTCAATGTTGCCACGGAGGCAGAACAAGCGATCGAGATGGCCGAGATTGCAGATCTTTTCAAAGCCAACATCTCCGGGCCGCCAGTCCTCAGCCTCTCGCGCAATGCCGATGCCTGATCGCCGCGGACGAACGGCGTTTTAAGACATCAGATCCTGCGCGGCGTGCGCGCAGGATCTGCCAAGCTTATGAAATCAGGACCATCGCAGATGCACTAGGCAAATAAAATGTCGTTTGCCGTGATCGCCGTGGGCGGGACTCCTGACAACAAAGCATACGACCCACCGCCGAACTCAAGCAGAGCAGATCCTGAGTAATCGAGAACATTAACGTTCAAAATTGAAGGGCCAATCTCGATTTTGTCAGCGCCGATCGTGAAATCTTGAATGATATCAATATTACTACCTGTGTCGAAGCGGAAGGTATCCGAGCCTGCTCCGCCGATGAGTGTGTCGTTACCTTTTCCTCCGATCAAGATGTCGTTTCCGGTCCCACCGTTCAACGAATCGTTTTAGTCGAACCAGTCAGTTCATCATTACCGCCATACCCGTTGATTCCGATTCCCCGGAATTGTTGAGATGCCGTATCGAAGACCATATTACCTGTAAGATAGTTGTTATCATCAGATCCATCTAACGATGTTATATTTTGTAGAATTATCTTGCTTAAATCGAGAGCAAACTTAGTCTTTATATTTACATTGAGATCGGTTAGGTTCATGATTACCTCAACCGAGTCAATCCAAGTAATCTCGAGTTCGATTGCGTAATACGCCGGATTTGGCCTGTCGATAACGATCGTATCATTGCCGGAGCCCCCTATGAAGGAATCCGGACCTTCCGATCCACGAACCTCAAAGTAATCATCTCCCGCCCCTCCATCGAAAGTGTCCGCCCCATAGCCGCCATAGAGCCAATCATTGCCCTCAAACCCTCTGAGCAGATCCCCCGAATCTGTTCCCGTCAGATGGTCGTTTGCAATGGTTCCGCCAACATATACCATGTCTACTGCCCCCAAGAAGCGTTACTATCAGGCACGGACAAAGCTTTTAGCGAATTAGATTTATTATTGTGTGGTGCTGACTTGGCCGCGTGCGCACGAACACTACTGCTTTCGATTACAAATCAAAAGTTGTATAGAAGGTGGATAGGGTTCAAAGGGTTGGATTCCGGTGTGAAGCCGACTAAGCCGGAGCCGAGCCCGGTCGAGCGACGGCTAAAAATCGCGGATGTGATCTGTTCCCGTGGATGGACAGGCCGCAGAGATCCACCACAGGCCAGACAGCAGGCGCGTTTCGAGTCGGCAAACTACAGCCTTCGGCGCCGGTCTTTAAGACTGCGGGTGATGGATCACCCTGTTCCGCTTCCCGTGTCATCACCAAAGCCTCCTGGCCACATTTCGGGCAGCGCGAGGGGGGTGGCGACAGGGTCTGGTTCGCTGAGGGCCGCAGGGTGGAGAGACCGCTAGGCGCCCCTCCGGACTGACGTGAGCCGCGCTACGCACGCGGAGGCCGTGACACGCGGCCATTTCCGATCCGTGGGAACATCCGTCTACTCACAGGCAGCGGTGAGGCCCGTTCCGCCCCTGCCGTTCCCCGTCCCGACGCCGCGCGAACCGTCGGGCTGGCGGCGTCCCCCGCGCAGGCGGCCCGCCGGATGCGGGGCAAGTCCGCAACGAGGTCCGCGACGAGGTCGGCAACAATCCTGGGGGCTGCGCACGAAACGCGCTCCGCGTGCTTGGGACAAACCGGTGGTTCAGGCCTCCGCCCGCACACGCAGCCGGTGCCAGCAGGTGCAGAGATAGCCTTTGTGGTTCCAGACATCGTCCGGTAGCGCCGGCTGCGTTTGGCCGGCGGCATCCCAGGCGCGGACGGCGAGCTCGTGTTCGCCTGGCGGCAGATCCAGGTCCACGCTCCAGAAGGTCCAGGCGAACGGCGCATTCGTCTCGTGCTCGAGGTCGGCCTGCCTCCAGGACCGGCCTCCATTCCCGGAAACATCGACACGGACAATGGCCCTGTCGCCACTCACCGCGTAGCCGCGGACCCGGTTCGGCCCGGCCTTGAGGGTGGCGCCGCGGTCCGGCTCGCAGATCGCCGCGTTCAGCGGCATCGTGTCGATGGTGTGCCCCCGAGTGGGGTCCGCGCTCTCCGCGGTCACGTCGGGCGGGTACAGCTTGTAATCGTCGGCCTGAATCGGGTTGTCGGACGGGTGGCGCTGCACCGCGAGGCGGCGGAGCCATTTCGGGCTGCGCACGCCGGCAAAGCCCGGCACGACGGCGCGGACCGGGAAGCCGTGCTCGGGCAGCAGAGGCGCGCCGTTCATGGCGTGGGCGAGCAAGGTCTCGGGCGCCATGGCCTTGGCGAGGGGGATCGAGGCTCCGTAGGGGCGCCCCTCCACGCGGTCGTGGCTCTCGAAGGCCACATGGAGGCCGGCGTCGTCCGTGACCCCGAACGCGCGCAGGACGTCGCCGAGCCGGACGCCGGTCCACGCCGCCGTTCCGATGGCCCCGGCATCCCAAGGATCGCCGGAGACCGGGGCAACCGCACGCAGGTCGGCACGACGATTCCCGGCGCACTGCATCGTGGCCGTGACCGTGACTTCCGGAAAGCGCGTCTGCAGGTCGTGCAGCGACAGCTCGCCCGTGACACCGCCTCCGCCCTCGACGGTGAGCCTCCAGGTTTCCGGTTCGAGATCCGGCAGATCGCCATGCGAGCGGACATAGAAGTCCTCCGCCGGGGTCCGGTAGGCGGCACGGAGGCGGCCGAGGGGCGGTTCGGCATTGTAGGGCTGGTCGCCATGGACGATCAGGCGAGCCTTTCGCTCAGAGGGGCTCGACATCGCGGCTTCCGTTCGGGTGAGGACACGGACGTGAACGCGCCGGCGGCGGTAAGGCTCAATCGCGGACCCGAGGGACGACGCCGCGCGCGGAGCGGCGTCGCGCGCCATCGCCCGACGGCCGACGAACGGACGGTCCGGAGACGCGCAGGGCCCCGTCGGGATACCCGGTCGGAGTCGCAAGCCGTCCCGCGCCGGGTCGAGCGGATCGGGTGCCGTTCCCGGCGGAGGGCCAAGTGAGGGTCAAGTCAGGGTCAAGTCAGGGCCATCGGTCGGCCCGCGCGGCGCGCCCCGCCTCACGCGCCCCGGATCGGCAGCCCCGTCTCGATCACCCGTGCCCAGAGCGAGGCGCCGTAGGGCGCGGCGGCGTCGTTGAAGTCGTAGTCGGGGTGGTGCAGGCCGGCGCTGTCGCCGTTGCCGAGGAAGATGTAGGCGCCGGGGCGGTGGGCGAGCATGTAGGAGAAATCCTCCGCCGCCATCATGGGCGCCACGGCCCGGTCGATCCCGGCCTCGCCGACGAGCTCCGCCGCCACGTCGGCGATGAAGTCCGTCTCCGCCGGGTGGTTCTCGGTGATGGGATAGCCGCTGTTGAATGCGATGGTGCCCGTGGCGCCGAAGCCCCGCGGCACGTGGGTGACGATCGCGCTGATCCGGTCCTGGACCAGGGCCCGCATCGGCTTCGAGAGCGCCCGCATGGTGCCCCGCAGGACCACGCATTGCGGCAGCACGTTGAAGGCCTCTCCCGCCTCCAGGGCGCAGACCGAGACCACCGCGCTCTCCAGGGGATCGACGGTGCGCGACACCACGGATTGCAGGGCCGTGATCACGTGGCTGGCCACCAGCACGCTGTCGATGGCGTTGTGCGGCTGGGCGGCGTGGCCGCCCCGTCCCGTGATGGTGATGGTGAAGCGGTCCGTGGAGGCCATGATCGGGCCCGGCCGGATGGCGAAGGTGCCCAGCGCCTGGCCCGGGATGTTGTGCATGCCGTAGACGGTCTCGACGCCGAAGCGCTCCATCATCCCGTCGCGGACCATGGCCTCGCCGCCGCCGCCGCCCTCCTCGGCCGGCTGGAAGATCAGCACCGCCGTGCCGTCGAAGTCCCGGGTCTCGGCCAGGTACTTCGCCGCCCCGAGCAGCATCGCGGTGTGCCCGTCATGCCCGCAGGCATGCATCTTTCCCGGCACCGTGGAGCGGTAGGGCAGGTCGCGCGCCTCCTGGATCGGCAGGGCATCCATGTCGGCGCGCAGGCCGATGGCCCGGTTCGAGCCGTGGGCGCGGCCCCGGATCACGCCGACGACGCCGGTGCGGCCGATGCCGGTGGCGACCGTGTCGCAGCCGAAGGCCCGCAGCTTGTCGGCGACGAAGCCGGCGGTGCGGTGGACGTCGTATTGCAGCTCGGGATGCGCGTGGAGATCCTGGCGCCAGGCGGCGATCTCGTCCGCGAAGGCGGCGATCCGGTCGAGGACGGGCATGGACAGCGACTTTCGAGAGGCGACGGCTCTCAAGGGGGGACGCGCCGGGGTTGCGACGCCGTTCACCCAGCAAACAAGAGGCCAGGAATGCGGTCAACGCTTCCCGCGTCGCGAAGGCGCCCCTTCGGGGTCGCGCTCCCCCTGCCGCGGTGTCGCGCCGGTCAGGCGTTCTCCGGTCCAGCCCTGCCGGCCGCTGGCGAGGTCGTCGAGGATCGGGCAGTCGGGCCGGGCGTCGCCGCCGCAATGGGCGGCGAGGTCCTCCAGGGTGCGGGCCATGCCGTCCAGGGCGTCGATCCGGCGCCGCAGGTCCGCCACGTGGTCGAGGGCGAGGCGCCGCACCTGGGCGCTCGCCCGCGAGCGGTCGTGCCAGAGGGCGAGGAGCGCCCGGATGTCCTCCATGGTGAAGCCGAGGTCGCGGGCCCGGCGCACGAAGCGCAGGGCGTGGAGGTCGGCCCCGGTGTAGAGGCGGTAGCCCGCGGCCGTCCGGCCGGCCGGCGCCAGCAGGCCGGTCTCCTCGTAGTAGCGGATCATCTTGGCCGAGACGCCGGTGGCGCGGGCGGCCTCGCCGATGGTGATCGCCCCCGCGCTCATGCGCCGGCCCCCGGGGTCGCCGCGCCCGGGATCGTCACCCTGCCGCCGGCCCGGCGCAGGCGCAGGGCGTTGGCGAGGACGAAGACGCTCGACAGCGCCATGGCGCCGGCGGCGAGGACCGGCGAGAGCAGCAGCCCGCCGACGGCGTGGAGCAGCCCCGCCGCCACCGGGATCAGCGCGACGTTGTAGGCGAAGGCCCAGAACAGGTTCTGGCGGATGTTGCGCATCACCGCGGCCGAGAGCCGGAGGGCGCTGACCAGGCCCGAGAGGGCGCCCGACATCAGCACCACGTCGGCGGCGTCCACCGCGATGTCGGTGCCGGTGCCGATGGCGATCCCCACATCGGCCTCGGCCAGGGCCGGCGCGTCGTTGATGCCGTCGCCCACGAAGGCCACCGCGCCGTGGCGGGCGCGCAGGGCCTGCACCGCCGCGACCTTGCCGCCGGGCAGGATCTCGGCCGCGACCGACGCGATGCCGAGGGTGCGGGCCACGGCCTCCGCGGCCGCCTGCCCGTCCCCGGTGACCATCGCCACCACGAGGCCGCGGGCGCGCAGGGCCGCGACGGCGTCCGCCGCGCCGGGCTTGATCGGGTCCGCCACGGCCATCACGGCGGCGAGGCGCCCGTCGAGGGCGACGTAGAGGGGGCTGCGGCCGTCCCGGGCGAGGCGGTCGGCCTCGGTCTCCAGGGCCCCGGCGGCGATGCCGCGGCGATCGAGGAAGCGCTTCGCCCCCACCACGACCGCGCGGCCCTCCACCGTGCCGGCGATGCCGTAGCCGGGCTCCGCCGCGAAGTCCGTCACCGATCCGAGGGCCAGGCCGCGCGCCGCGGCCGCCGCCACGAGGCTGCGGGCGATGGGGTGCTCGGAGCGGGATTCGAGGCTCGCGGCCAGGCGCAGGGCCTCGTCCGCCGCGATGCCCGGCGCGGCGACGAGATCGGTGAGGGTCGGGCGGCCGAGGGTCAGCGTTCCGGTCTTGTCGAGGGCGACGACCCGGACCGCGCGCAGGCGCTGGAGCGCGCTGCCGTTGCGGAACAGCACGCCGAGCTCCGCCGCCCGGCCGGTGCCGACCATGATCGAGGTCGGAGTCGCGAGGCCCATGGCGCAGGGGCAGGCGATGATGAGCACCGCGATGGCGTTGACCAGCGCGAGGCCGAGGGCGGGGGCGTCGGCGGAGCTCGGGCCGAAGGTGAGCCAGCCCGCGAAGGTCGCCGCCGCGGCGGCGATGACCGCGGGCACGAACCAGCCCGTGACCCGGTCGACCAGGGCCTGGATCGGCAGCTTGGCGCCCTGCGCCGCCTCGACCATGCGGACGATCCGGGCGAGCACGGTCTCGGCTCCGACGGAATCCACCCGCAGGTCGAAGCTGCCATGGGTGTTGAGGGTGCCGCCCACCGCCCCGTCGCCGGGCGCCTTGGCCACCGGCACCGGCTCGCCGGTGATCATGCTCTCGTCGACGTAGCTCGACCCGGAGACCAGGGTGCCGTCGGCGGCCACCCGCTCGCCCGGGCGGACCCGAACCACGTCCCCGCGCCGGAGGCTGGCCTGGGCCACCTCCGTCTCGACGCCGTCGCGGATCACCCGCGCGGTGGCGGGGCTGAGGCCGACCAGACGCGCGATGGCCGCGCCCGTCCGCCCCCTGGCCCGCGCCTCGAGGGTCCGGCCGAGGAGGATCAGCGTGACGATGAGGGTCGCGGCCTCGAAGTAGAGATGGGCCGTCCCGGGCGGGAGCAGCTCCGGCGCCAGGACCGCGACCAGGGAATAGAGGTAGGCGGCGCCGGACCCGAGGGCCACGAGGGCGTTCATGTCCGGATGGCCGCGGACCAGGGCGGGCAGGCCCTGGCGGAAGAAGCGGGCCCCGGGTCCGGCGAGCACCAGGGTGGCGAGGCCGGCCTGGATCCAGCCGGCCCCGGCGCCGAGCGCGCCGTGAACCGCGTGGCCGAAGCCCGGGACGAGGTGGCCGCCCATGTCGAGGACGACGACGGGCGCCGACAGGACGGCCGCGGCGACGAGGTCGCGGCGCAGACCCGCCCCCTCCCGCGCCTGGCGCGCCTCCCGGGCCGCGACCGGTGCCTCGGCCGGGTCCTCGCCCGGCGCCTGCGGCTGGTAGCCCGCCTTCACGACCGCGGCCTCCAGGTCCCGGCGCGCCACCAGCCCCTCGGGGTGGCGGATTTCGGCGCGACCGGTGGCGAGGTTGACCGCGACCGCCGTGACGTCCGGGACGGCGGCCAGCGCGCGCTCCACCCGGCCGACGCAGGAGGCGCAGGACAGCCCGGCGATCTCCAGGGCCGTGACGGTCTCCGGCACCCCGTAGCCCGCCCGGGCGACGGCCTCCACCGCCGCGGCGCCCGGCCCGGGCAGACGCAGCTCGGCCCGACCGGTGGCGAGGTTGACCGAGACCTCCTGGGCCCCGGGCAGCGCCCGGAGCGCCCGCTCGACCCGCCCGACGCAGGAGGCGCAGGACAGCCCCTCCACCGGAAAGCCGAGGCGCCGGCCGGGCGTGGGAATCGCGGAATCGAGGAGCGGGCGCTTGTCCATGTCCCCCATGTGGGGGTTCCCATGGTGGGAAGGTCAAGGGGGTCGGTGGCGGCCGCCCGGCGCGCACCCCGCGCGTCGCGCCGCGGCGGCGAGACGGACGGACGCTAGGCCGACACGGGAGGGGACACGTTCAGGTCCCGGTACCAGGCGTCCATGCGATCGATCCTGAGCGCCTGCGCGTTCGTGCCGGCCGCCCCGCGCAGTTCGCCGCGAAGCCGGTTCGGGGCGACGCCGTAGAAATCCTTGAAGACGCGCGAGCAGTGACTCAGGCTCGCGAAGCCGAAATCGTAGGCCATGACCTTCATCGGGCGGCCCTCGTACGGCGTCAGGAGCGCGGACCTGAACCGGGCGACGCGGCGCCGGATGATCGCGCGCTCGATCCCCCCGGACCTCTGAAACGTCCGGTACAGGGCGCTCCGCGACAGGCCGATGCCGCGCGCCACGGCCTCCACGTCGAGGTCCTGGCGGCCCAGGTTGGCGTCGATGAACAGCTCCGCCCGGAGCCGCCTGGAGCGATCGATCTCCGCTTCGTCGATCCGCCCCTGGCCGGTGAGTCGGGTGCTTCCGACGAAGGACGCCAGCAGATCCGCGATCATGAGCGCGCTGTCGGCGCCGGGATCGACGCCGAGGCCGGACGCCTGCCGCGCCAGGGACAGGACCGCCGCCCCCAGGGGGCCGGAGTCCCGCGGCAGGATCCGTCCGTGCAGGCCTCGGGCGTCCGGCAGCACCGCGTCGAGGCATGCACGCGGCAGGGTCACGGTGACGTAATCGGCATCCGCCACCAGGGTCCGCTGCGGCAGCGTCGCATCGAACAGGAGGGCGTCCCCCGGCGCGAGTGTCCGCTCCTCGCCCAAGAGGCCGCCGGCCATGCGGCCCGAGCGCAGAACCTGAAGGTGGAAGTGCTCGAAACCGTCGCGCCGGATCTGCGCGGGGTCGCGTCGGTGCTCGACCCCGACCAGCTGCCGGTCGAACAGCGTGCAACGGGGAAAGCTGTAGGCCGTCACCGCGGATTCGAACGTGTCCCCCAGCCGGTAGGTGGTCGAGCCGCTCGCCCGGACGAGGTCGTGGTAGGTCCCGAAGGCGTTCGGAACGTCGTCCCTCAGGACCGTCCGGTGCGGAAGGATCCGGCCGGCCGCCACTGGAATCGACGTGTCTTCCTTAAGCGACGAGTCTTCCGTGTTCAAAGCCGGCGCCCCCGCGGATCGTCACGCGACCGCATCGGCGATGCGACCCACGTCCGTTCGCGGGCGAGCATCGTGATAGGCGATCGACGGCGCGGTGCAACCACAGGCTCGATCCTCGGGCCCGCACGAGCGCCCCCTCCCCCCTACCGCCGCCGGCCCCAGATGCCGGCGCGCTCGGAGCGGGCCTGCTCCTCGGCGGCCAGGAGGTCGGCCGGCGCGTCCTCGGCGGCGCGGGCGCCGCCGGCCGTGAGGATCAGGGAGGCGAGGTCGTCGCCGTCGATCTGGCAGCGGAGCTGCTCGGCGGCCGCCTCGGCACCGGCTGCGGCGGTGCACGTCACCTCGCGGCGGCGCAGGTAGCGCGCGAGCTGCCGGGCGAGCGCCCCGCCCTCCCCCTCGACGCCGAGGAGGCGGACGGTACGGCCGCGGAAGGCCAGGGTGCCGGTATCGACCACCTCCGGCACGCCGCGGATGCCGGGCGCGGCGGCGCTGGCGGCGGCCTCGCGGGCGGGCGCCGGCTCGGCCCGGGCCGGCTCGCCGCGGGCCGCCGAGGGGCGCTTGCGGCCCTTGGCCAGCTGCGCCGTCGCCCGCTGCACGAAGTCGTGGAAGATGCTCGCCGGAAGATCGCCGCCGCCGACGCGGTTCATGGAGGAATTGTCGTCGTTGCCGACCCAGACGCCGACCACGAGGTCCGGCGTCATGCCGATGAACCAGGCATCGCGATAGTCCTGGGTCGTGCCGGTCTTGCCGCCCACCGGCAGGCCGGCGACCCGGGCCGCCTTGCCGGTGCCGCCGTCGACCACGGCCTGAAGGGAATCGAGCATCATCGCCCGGGCCTCGGTGGGGATCGCGGTGCCGCCCTTGGCGTCGGCGCGCAAATAGAGCGGCTGCGGCTGGGCGCCCCGGATGGCGTGGACGCTGTGCGTGTCCACCGGCGCGGCCCCGGCCAGCACCCCCGCATAGGCGCGGGTCATCTCGAGCAGCGTCACCTCGGCCGAGCCGAGGGCCAGGCTCGGCACGTTGGGCAGGTCCGCGGTCACGCCCATCCGGTGGGCGGTGGCGATGACCGCCGGGATGCCGACCTCGTCGGCGAGCTGCGCCGCCACGGTGTTGATCGACTGCGCGAAGGCGCTGCGCAGGGGCACCGCGCCCTTGAACCGACCCGTCGCGTTCTGCGGCTCCCAGTCGCCGATCTGGATCGGCCGGTCGACCAGCACCGTGTCGGGGTTGAAGCCGTTCTCGTAGGCCGTGAGGTAGACGAAGAGCTTGAACAGCGAGCCGGGCTGGCGCTTGGCCTGGGTGGCCCGGTTGAACTGGCTGTCCTCGTAGTCGCGCCCGCCCACCAGGGCGAGGATCGCGCCCTCCTTGTTGAGCACCACCATGGCGCCCTGGCTGGCCTTCTTCTTGGCCCCCTCGGCATCGAGGCGCCGGGCGATCACCCCCTCGGCGAGGCTCTGCAGGTCGAGGTTGAGGGTGGTCCGCACGGTGACGTCGCCCGGTGCGTCGGCGAGCTTCTTCGACTCGGCCGAGACCATGTCGAGGAAGTAGTTGGTGCCCGGCGGCGTCTCGGGGGGCGTCCGCAGGGTGATGGTCTGGGCCCGGGCCTTGTCGGCCTCGGCCGCCGTGATGGCGCCGGTCTCGACCATGGCCTGCAGCACCACGTCGGCGCGCTCCTTGGCGCCGCCGAAGTTCCGGGTCGGAGCCAGCTGCGAGGGCGCGCGCACGAGGCCGGCCAGCATCGCGGCCTCCGGCAGGGTCAGGGCCTTGGCGCCCTTGCCGAAGTAGCGCCGGGCGGCGGCATCGACGCCGTAGGCCCCGGCGCCGAAATAGGCGGTGTTGAGGTAGCCGAGCAGGATCTCGTCCTTCGACATCGTCGCCTCGACGCGCAGGGCCAGGAACGCCTCCTGGATCTTGCGCCGCAGCGACTTCTCCTGGTTCAGGGAGACGAGCCGGGCATATTGCTGGGTGATCGTCGAGCCGCCCTCGCGCACGCCGCCGCCGACGGCGTTGCGGTACACCGCGCGCAGGAGGCCGCGGGGGTCGATGCCCCAGTGGGAGCGGAAGCGCCGGTCCTCGATCGCGATGATCGCCTGGCCGAGATGGGGCGGCATCTCCGCCGCCGTCAGCTTCTGGCCCTGGAAGGCCCCGCGGGTGGCGAAGACCCGGCCGTCATCGGCCTCGACGGTGAGCGCCCGCTGCCCGGCCTCCGGCACCACGCCGCCCAGGGGCGGCAGGGTGGCGAAGCTGTAGAGGACGAGCCCGGCCAGGACGACCATCGGCAGCAGGACGACCGCCAGGGCGGCGGCGAGCCAGGGATGGCGGCGCAGGCGTGCGGGCAGGCCGGCGGCGCGGGCCGGCGGCTCCCGTGCAGGCTCGGCCGCGGGCGTCGGTCCCGCGGCGGGCGCGGCGTGGGAGAGGGGTTGCGGGCCGGCCGGCGTGCGGGGGCGGATGCGGTCGGCCCATCCCTGCCAGGCGGGCCCCGCCGCCCGCGCCGCGCCGGCGGCCCGGCGCCCGGCCCCCCGCGCCGCGCCCATGGCGAGCACGCCGAGCTGGCGGCCGAGGATCCGGGCCGCCGCCGCGGCTTCCCGCGCCGCGGCGCGCGTGTCCTCGGTCTCCGGCCCGCCGGCGGGGCGTGGTCCAGGGGC